>JBFWWD010000429.1:0-2536 GCA_050246385.1 Geminicoccaceae bacterium | reverse complement strand
GTGGCGATGCCGACCTGCTCGCCGTGCAGGGTCTTCGTGTGGGGCCTGGCGAAGGTGTCGATGAAATGGCTGATGGCGTGCTCGCCCATTGAGCCGCAATGGCTGGTAGTGGTGACCAGGACGCCGAGGCCGGAGAGGATGAGCATCCGCGTGAGCGCGAGCATCGCCCCGAGGTCGCGCTCGGGCAGGCGATCGGCCAGGGCGTAGAGCCTGGGCTCGTCCTCGGCCATGAGCCGGTAGGGCGTCTCGGCGTAGATCGTGTCGAGCAGGAGGTGCGATAGCAGCCAGTCGGTCTGGGCGGTGGTGCGGCAGACCGTGTCGCCGAGCCCCGCGCGCATCATGCGCAAGGGGGCGGCGGCCAGGACGGAGAGGTCGAAGAACACGCCCGCGGGCGAGTGGGCGGGCAGGCTGAGCTTGAAGCCGCCACGGGTGATCGAGACCGTGGTGGTGACGTAGCCGTCCATCGAGGCCGCGGTCGCGAACACGGCCGAGCGGCGGCCGGTGCGGTGGGTGACGTATTTGCAGAGATCGTTGATGGTGCCCGAGCCGACCGCGATCAGGCCGTCGACGTGGCGGGCGCGGTCCTGGAGCAGGTCGGCGTTGGCCTCGTCGGCCTTCGGGTGGTCGAGGACGATCTGCTCCGAGCCGGGCAGGGCGGCGGCGAGGCGGGCACCCAGGACTGGCCAGGTGTTCTCGTCGCCGACCACGGCGAGGCGGGGGCCCAGCTCGAGCCCGACGATCAGCTCGGCCTCGGCACCCGCCAGGCTGTCGGCGACGGCGATCCGGCGCAGCGGCGGGAGCAAGGGGCCGCCCAGCTCGGGCGCCTGGTAGCGGTGGGCGACGACGTCGTCGACGATCGGCAGCGGGTGGAACAAGACGGTCATCCGAAGGCTCGGGCGCGGTAGGCGGCGAGGCGGGCGAAGGTGGTGCGCAGGGCCGGGTAGAGCTCGCGATAGATGGCGAGCAGCTCGGCATAGGCCTCGGTGTTGCGTGGGTCGGGCTCGACGGTCAGGGTGACCGCACCCTGCATCGCCTGCGCCGCGGCGACGGGCGTCGGGTGCCAGCCGGCACCCGCGGCGGCGAGCATGCCGGCGCCCAGGCAGCTCGCCTCCAGGGTGCTGGAGACCCGTACCGTCCGGCCGGTGACGTCGGCCACGATCCGGCGCATCAGCCGCGAGCGCGCACCGCCGCCGATGGCGAGCAGCTCGCGGATCGGCTCGCCGGTCAGCTCGTCGATCGCGACGTAGCCCATGGCGCAGTCGAGTGCGATGCTCTCGAGCATGGCGCGCCAGTAGTGCGCCCGGCCGTGGCCGGTGCGCAGGCCGACCACGGCACCGCCGGCGTCCGGGTCCCAGAACGGCGCCATGGTGCCGGACCAGTAAGGTAGCAGCAACACGCCGTCGGCGCCCGGGGGCACCGTGGCCGCCTCGGCCTCCAGCCGGTCGTAGACGCCGGGGTCGGCGGCGGGATCGGTGCCGAACAGCTCGCGCACGCTCCAGTCGGTGAGGAAGGCGCCGGTGCGCATGCACAATTCGTAGATGTAGCCCTCGCCGGACAGGCTGGTGAGGGTGCGGAAGGCGTGCGAGGTGACGTAGTCGGCCCCCCAGACTCCGGAAACGGCGGCGGTGCCGAGGTTGAGATAGGCGCGCCCCGCGCCGAGCGTGGCGGTGCCGAGGCCGGAGGCCTGGCCGTCGCCGCCGCCGGCGACCACGAGCGTGCCGGGACGCAGGCCGGTCGCGGCCGCGGCCGCTTCGGAGACCTCGCCGACGACGGTGCCGGGGCGGACCAGCGGGAAGAAGCGGTCCTCGGCCAGGC
This sequence comes from Geminicoccaceae bacterium, assembly GCA_050246385.1. Lineage (GTDB taxonomy): Bacteria > Pseudomonadota > Alphaproteobacteria > Geminicoccales > Geminicoccaceae > Benzoatithermus. The sequence continues at coordinate 721 of JBFWWD010000429.1, read as the reverse complement.
CGAAGACGGCGAGGATCTCGGGGCTGTAGCGGTGGCCGGCGAGATCCATCAGCCCGTGCGGGTCGGCGCTGCCCCAGCTCGTGAGCCGCCGGCCGGTCAGGCGCCAGCCGAGATAGCCGAGCACGTCGACGAAGTGCGCGGTGCGCGCCCAGTGCTCGGGCTCGCAGCGCTGCAGCCAGTGCAGGCTGAACACGGCGGGCGTCGGGTCGGGGGTCTTGCCGGTGATGGCGCGGAAGCGCTCGGGCGGCAGCTTTGCGCCGAACAGGTCGATGTCCGGCCGGCAGCGCTCGTCGAGCCAGAGGATGGCGGGGCGGACCTCCGCCCCAGCCTCGTCGAGAAAGCCCACGGTCTCGCGCTGGTTGCTGATCGAGAGGGCGATGACCCGGGCGGGATCGACCTGCCGGAACAGGTCGCGCAGCGCCTCGCCGAGCCCACGCCACCAGTCCTCGACGCCCTGCTCCATCCAGCCCCGGCCGAGATCGCGCAAGGGCAGGGTGGAGCGGCCCTCGGCCACGGCCGTGCCGGCCCGGTCCCAGGCGATCGCCTTGGTCGAGGTGGTGCTGCTGTCGATGCCGAGGACGAGATCCATCAGGTCCAGCCGGGAAACGGGGCGGGGCCGCGGCCCCACCCCTTCTTGGGTGCTACGACTTGCGGAACGGAGCGGCGAGCTCGTCCGCCTTGCCCTTGATCGCGTCCATGCACTCCAGCGGGCTGGAATACT
>JBFWWD010000428.1:0-2536 GCA_050246385.1 Geminicoccaceae bacterium | reverse complement strand
CGGCGCGATGGCGCAGGCCGTCGTCGAGGGACCGCTCGAAGTAGGCCTCGAGCAGCCTGTCGCGGTCGGCGGCCGGCAACTCGCTGTTGGACGCGAGGCCGCCCAGGTCGAACAGGGGACTGTTCCACCCGGCATAGTCCCAGTCGACCAGCCACAGGCGCCCGCCGTCGTCGATCAGGTTCGCGGCCAACAGGTCATTGTGCCCGAACACCATCTCGATCGGACCCACGGCACGCTCGAGGCGCTCGGCCTGCGCCAGGAGCCCCGGCAGCCGATCCGCGAGCCGGTGTCCGGCCTCGCGCAGGCCCGCCGCGTAGTCGCGCACGAGGTGGAACACCCAGAAGGCCAGGGTCGGCCCGCGCAAATGGCGCGGCAGCTCGCGATGAACGCGGCGCAGCAGCGGCAGGATGCGCTCGAGCTGGCGGCGCTCGCGAACGTCCTCGGGGCCGAGCGTCCGGCCATCGACCAGGTCGAGCACGAGCACGCCTGGCTCGGCGTGCAGGACGGCGGGCGAGATGCCGGCGGCATGCGCGGCTCGGCTCGCCGCCAGCTCGTGCCAGCGCAGGACGTGGTGCACGGGAATATCGTCGCCGATCCGCACAAAGCAGCGGCGGCGCCCGTCGTCGACCAGGAAGTTGGCGTTGGTGATGCCGCCGCCGACCGGAACGGGCTCGACGGGTCGGCTCCAGATCGAGAGCGAAGCAGCCTTGGCGATCGCGTCCACGGGGCGGCCCTGCGTCGATTGCTCGTGTGCCGGATGATTCCCGTGCGGTTCAGGCCGCGTCAACCGATGCCGAGCCCGAGCTTCGTCCTCACCCGGGCGGATGCCGCCGTCACCAGGCGGTCGGCGACGATCGCGATGAAGGCGACGCACAGGCCCGCGACCAGACCACGGCCGATGTCGGCCTTGGCCAGCGCGACATAGACCTCCTGGCCGAGGTCGCGGGTCCCGACCAGGGCGGTGATCACGAGCATGGAGATCGCGAGCATGATGGTCTGATTGATCCCGAGGAGGATCTGCGGCAGGGCGAGCGGGATGCGGACCCGCCACAACAGCTGTCGAGGAGTGCAGCCCGAGGTGGTGCCGGCCTCCAGGTAGGGCTCAGGCACCGCCATCAGCCCGTGCGCCGTGTAGCGGATCGCCGGCGCCACGGCATAAAGGATGATCGCGATCATCGCCGTGAAGTCGCCCACCCGGAACAGCATGACGACCGGAATCAGGTAGACGAAGGAGGGCAGCGTCTGCAGCGTGTCGATGGCCGTGCGGACCACGCGCCAGAGCCTGGGTCGCGTGGCCGAGGCTATGCCGATCGGAATGCCCACGAGCGCCGCGATCAGCACCGAGACCGCGGTCAGGTAGACCGTGAGCACCGCATTGTCCCACTGCCCGGTCACCAGGATGAAGACGGGAAGGGCGATGCACAGCAGGGCCAGCCGCGCGCCGCCGAGACGGAAGCCGGCGACGGCGAGCAGCAGGACCGCCCAGGGCCAGGGCTGCGCCACGAGCAGGCGTCGGATCGGCACCATGAGGTTCAGCACGACCGCATTCTTGGCCGCCTCCAGCGTGTCGAAGTAGTTGACGTTGATCCATGCCACCAGCTCGCCCCACCAGGCGCCGGTGGACAGGGTCCAAGCCTCTGGCCATCGCGCCAGCGCGGGTAAGGCCAAGCCCGCGGCCCAGATCGCGACCACGAGGAGACAGGCGAAGCCGAAAAGGCGCCAGGCGGTGGCGCGCGCGATCGGCGGGCGCTCGGCCATCGCCTGGCTGACGCGATCGAGGGCGACCGCCAGCACGACGATCGCGATGCCGGCTTCCAGTCCGGCGCCGATGTCCAGCCGGCGCAATGCGGTGAGCACATCGTAGCCCAGGCCGCCGGCGCCGATCATCGAGGCGATGATGACCATGTTCAGCGAAAGCATGATCACCTGGTTGATGCCGACCATCAGCAGCGGCCGCGCGCTCGGCACGAGCAGGCGCCAAGTCAGCTGACGCTCGGTACAGCCCGCCATGCGGCCATACTCGACCGTCTCCTCGGGAACGGAGCGCAAGGCCAGCACGGTGACCCGGACCATCGGCGGCATGGCGTAGATGATGGTCGCGATCATCGCGGCCACCGGGCCGAAGCCGAAGAAGAACAGCACCGGCACGAGATAGGCGAAGATCGGCACGGTCTGCATCAGGTCGAGCAGCGGGGCGAGCGCCCGCTCCACCCATGGCCGGCGATAGGCGGCGATGCCGAGCAGAAGGCCGCCCGCAGCGCCCAGCGGCACCGCCACCGCGATCGAGGCCAGCGTGGTCATGGCGCTGGCCCACTGGCCGAACCAGGCAAGGTAGAGAAAGCAACCGCCGGCAAGCGCGCCCAGACGCCAGTCGCGGGCGGTCCAGCCCAGGAGTGCCGCCAGCGCGGTCACCGAAAGCCAAGGCAGCGGCGGCAAGATCTGCGTCGCGGTCGAGCCCTGGCCATGCATGAGGCCGGTGGCGAACAGGCCCGTCGCCAGCCAGAGTGGCCATTCGAGCAGCCATGCCATGCCGCGG
>JBFWWD010000427.1:0-2543 GCA_050246385.1 Geminicoccaceae bacterium | reverse complement strand
GGCAGGTCACCGCGACCGGCACACCGTCGTCGGCGAGGTCAAGGACCAGCGGGTACATCATTTTGGGAGCACGTCGCGGGCGAAGTACGCGGTTGCCCGCCGCAAGATCTCGTTCTCCTGTTCCAGTTGCTTGGTGCGCCGGCGCAGCTCGCGGTTTGTCCGCGTACGGGCTCTGATGTCGTTGTAGGTACGAGCTGATCTGTCGTTGGTCCGGCACGTCGGATTCAAGATCAGCTCAGGGAGGGACCACCCTCCGGGCTTGTCAGCCGCCAAGCAGACGAGCCCGGAGGGGGTCGCCCGTGATCCTGCCTGTGGAGGCATGGATGGACATCAGGAGGTACGCCCCGCTGCGCGCGGCTGGGGCGTCGTGGAAGGACATCGCAGCTCGAGCGGGCTGTGACTGGAGGACGGCGAAGAAGTACCTCTCGCCGGACGCCCCGAGCGCACCGCCGCGGACGAGCTCGCGGGCGGGGACGGTGCCCAGGCTGGTCGATCCGTTCACCGCGGTGATCGATGCCTGGCTCGCCGACGACCCCGGGCTGCTGGCCACGGTGATCCATGAGCGGTTGGTCGCCGACTACGGGTTCACCGGCCACTACCAGCGGATCAAGGTCTACTGCGCCGAAGCAAGGGCGCGGATCGAGCTCGAGTCCGACGCCCAGGGTCGCCCGCCGGGGCTGCACCGCCGATTCGAGGTCGTCGCCGGCGCGCAGGCCCAGGTCGACTGGGGCGACGAGGGAGCGCTGCTGGCCTCCGCAGGCTCTGGAGCTGGGGCGGGGCGGAAGGTCTACTCGTTCCACATGACGTTGTCCTACTCGCGGGACCCGTTCATCTGCTTCACCACCAGTCAGGACCTGGCCACGTTCTTCGACTGCCACCGCCGCGCGTTCGCCCACTTCGGCGGTGTCCCGGCCACGATCGTCTACGACCGCACCAAGACCGTCGTGCGCCGCCACGTCGCGCCCGGCCGGGCGGTCCCGTTGCATCCGCAGGCCGCGGCGTTCGCGGCGCACTACGGGTTCGCCGTCGACGTGCTCGCCGCCTACCGGCCCACCGGGAAGGGTCGAGTCGAGCGGCAGGTGCGGATCGGGCGCGACCACGTCCTGTCCGGCCGCAGGTTCAGCACCCTCGGGGAGCTGGATGCGGCGTTCACCGCGTGGGTCCCGATCCGCCGCGGGCAGGTCCATCGCACCCACGGCGAGGTCATCGGCGTCCGCGCCGCCCGCGACCACGCCGCCCTGAACCCGTTGCCGCAGTTCGGGTATGCGGTCACCGAGACCCACCTACGTCGCGTCGGAAGGGATGCGTTGATCTCCTTCGCCGGGTCGTCCTACTCCGTCGCTGCCAGAGCCGCCGACGGCCGCCCCACCAAGGCCGGGCAGCGGGTGGAGGTCCGGGTCGGGGTCGGCCACCTGGAGATCTGGCGGCTGCCCGTCGACGGCCCCGACCGGACGTCGCTGCTCCTGGCGCGTCACCCTCGCTCGGCGCTGCGCGGGCAGATGATCGTCGATCCCGCGCACTGGGCCGAGCTGCCCGACGGCCACACCCGCTCCACCATCCTCGACACCCCACACCCAGAACCTGTTGGCGCACAGCAGGTCTCGGAGCAGTCGCCGATCTCTGCGATGTCGGGGTCGATGGTGTTCGGCGAGTCCCGGGCCGCGCTCGAGGTCACCGTCGCCCGGCGACCGCTGGCCTACTACGACCGCCTCGCCGGGCTGAGCACACCTCCGGACCCCGCACCCGAGACCACCGCCCAGACCAGCGACGAGTCGTTGATGGGTGCGGCATGAGCGAGCTGATCACCAGCCGGATCACCACGCACGCCACCCGGCTCGGGCTGCCGCACCTGGCCGAGAACCTCGCCCTGCTCGTCGAGCGGGCCGAGGCCGACAACATGGGCTACCGCGAGTTCATCGACACCGTCCTCGGTGAGGAGCTCGGGCTGCGCGAGGGACGACGGTTCCGCACCGCGCTCAAGCTCTCCGGGCTGCCCCACCACAAGACCCTCGACGAGTTCGACTTCGCCTTCCAACCCGACCTCGACGTCCGCAAGATCCGTGACCTCGCCGCGCTCGCGTTCGTCCAGGCCCGCGGAAACATCGCCCTGCTCGGTCCGCCCGGCACCGGGAAGACCCACATCGCCATCGCGCTCGCCGTCGCCGCCTGCCAAGCCGGGCACTCCATCTACTTCACCAGCCTCGACGACTGCGTCCGCCAGCTCCGCGCCGCCGAAGCCGCCGGCCGGTTCGCCAAGAAACTGCAGACCTACCTACGGCCCTCAGTCCTCGTCCTCGACGAGGTCGGCTACCTGCCCTGCGACAGGGCCGCGGCGAACATGGTGTTCCAGCTGATCAGCCGCCGCTACGAACGCGGCTCGATCATCCTCACCAGCAACAAGACCTTCTCCGAATGGGGCCAGGTCTTCACCGACGAGGTCACCGCCACCGCCATCCTCGACCGGCTCCTGCACCACTGCGACGTCGTCGCGATCAACGGGCCCAGCTACCGACTCAAGGACAGAGCACTGTCCGCCATCCCCG
>JBFWWD010000426.1:0-2577 GCA_050246385.1 Geminicoccaceae bacterium | reverse complement strand
GGCGGTGGCCGAGTTCTACCTGGCCTTCCAGGTGCATGGCGGCTGGCGCATCGCCGGCGCGGTGCTCACCGGCCTGATCTCCCTGATCGCCGGCGTCTGGCTGCTGGTCAACCCGGCCGCGGGTGCCGCGGCGCTGACCCTGCTGCTGGCGGCCTACTTCGTCGCCACCGGCGTGGTGAAGGGCATCGCCGCCTTCCAGCTGCGCGGCGTCGGCGGGTCGGGCTGGACCTTCTTCAGCGCCGTCTGCTCGGTGATCCTGGGCCTGCTGGTGTTCAGCGGCTGGCCCGGCACCGCCATCTGGCTGCTCGGGCTGATCGTCGGCATCGACCTCCTGTTCTACGGCTGGGCGCTGCTCGCCCTGCGCTCCGCCGTCAGCCGCTGAGGCCGGCCTGGGGCGGGGTCCGACGCCAGCGAAGCCCCCGGCCCCGCCCGGTCGGGTTCGCCCGTGCCATCCGCGCCCAATCGCGCCTCGGGCGGGCGCAGGCCGGTGCGCAGCCGGAACTGCATGGTGCGGATCATCTCGCGGATGCGCGGCTGGATCTCGGTGCGCCAGCGGGTGCCGTTGAACACGCCGTAATGCCCGACGCCGGGCTGGACATGGTGCCAGCGCAGCTGCGGCGGCAGGTTCGGGCACAGATGCTGCGCCGCCTCGGTCTGCCCCACGCCGCAGATGTCGTCCTTCTCGCCCTCGACGGTCATCAGGGCGATGTCGCGGATGGCGCCGCAATCGACCTTCTCGCCGCGATGCGTCATGACGCCGTCGGGCAAAGCGTGGCGCTGGAACGCGGTCTCGACGGTCTGGAGGTAGAACTCCGCCGGCAGGTCCATGACCGCCAGATATTCCTCGTAGAACGCGCGGTGCTGCTGGACCGAATCGCAGTCGCCCTGGACCAGGTTGCGGTACAGCGTCTTGTGCGCCTCGACATGCCGCTCGAGGTTCATCTGCATGAAGCCGGTGAGCTGGATGAAGCCGGGATAGACCCGGCGCATGCAGCCCGGGTTCGGCCAGGGCACGTGGTCGATCACGTTCTGCTCGAACCACTCGATCGGCCGCGACTGGGCGAGCTGGTTGACCACGGTCGGGTTGCGGCGGGTGTCGATCGGCCCGCCCATCAGCGTGATCGAGGCCGGCCGGCAGGGATCGTCCATGGCCGCCATGCGGGCGGCCGCGGCCAGCACCGGCACGGAGGGCTGGCAGACGGCGATCACGTGGGTGTTGGTGCCGATCCAGCGGGTGAAGTCGATGACGTGGTCGATGAAGTCGTCGAGATCGAAGCGGCCGGACCAGATCGGGATCTCGCGCGCGTCGCGCCAGTCGGTGACGTAGAGATTGTGCTCCCTGATCATCGCCGCCACCGTGCCGCGCAGCAGCGTGGCGTAGTGGCCGGACATGGGGGCGACCAGCAGCACCTTGGGATCGTAGCGCTTGCCGACCACCCGCTCGTCGCGGGCGAAGTGGAGCAGGTCGCAGAACGGCGTCGAGCGGACGATCTGCTCGCGGACCGGCACCTTCTGGCCGGCCACGGAGGTCTCGCGCAGGTTCCAGGCGGGCTTGCCGTAGCGCCGGGTGACGCCCTCGAACACCTCGCAGGAGGCCGCGATCTTCCTGCCCAGCTCGGTGTAGGACGCCCAGCTGAACGGATGCGTGCAGGTCTGCTGCAGGAGCCGGGTCTGCAGCCGGAACGGCCGCAGCACGGAGTGGGCGAGCTCGTAGCCTTGATATTTCATCCGTCCGCCGTTCCCAGTTCGGCGCTCCCGCCGGCGGCCGAAGGCTCGGTCGTGCCCGCTGCGCCGCACCATCTGTGCATCGCCCGGAACGTTCCGCAAGCGCGAACGTGCATCGCAATGCAACCTTACGCACGAGGTGCGGCGATCTCCGGTATGTGGATTCCGCTGGCGAGCAACGCTGCACGGTCGAATCGATTGCCGCCGAAGGCGCGGTCGAACGCCTCGCGGCGCATGGCGGCCAGGGGCCGGCGGGAGCCCTGCTTGTCCGCGAGCGGCAATCCTTCGCCGCCGGCGGCAGCCATGTTGCGCTGCGGGGGCCGGGCGCATCGAGCTGGAGCCGTCTCAGGTTCGAACGTGCGCGCGGCGAGTTCGATTGTGTAGTTTGCCTCCTGCGGCTCCGGGTTCTCAGGTTCGAACGTGCACGGCGACAATTCGTTCGTGAAATTTTGCGTGGCCGCGTCGGGCTCGCCGGGTTCGTGTGTGCACTCCCGCAGCTCCGCGACCCACGCGTCGGGCCGCTTGCGCAGCACCCGCAGCGCCTGCAGGGCGCGGCCGATGTCCTTGTCGATCCGGGCACCGTAGCGGGCATAGGTGCCGAGCTTCCTGACCGTCGCGTCGGAGGGAGGGCTCTCCGCGGCGGCGGCGGTGAGCGTCGCCAGCTCCAGGTCGCGCAGGCGGTCCTGGCGGCACAGCGAGCCGACCAGCTCCATCACCCAATGCCGCTCGTAGGCGTCGCGCGGGCCCCAGTCGGAGCTGACGGCGGCGTGCAGGGCGGCGAGCGCGTCGCGCTCCACGCCGGGCAGCAGCGCGAACGGGCCGCCGCGCAGGCCGGGTTTCGTGCCGGTGCTG
>JBFWWD010000425.1:0-2663 GCA_050246385.1 Geminicoccaceae bacterium | reverse complement strand
AGAGGCCAGCGACCGGGTGACCACTAGACTCGCAGCGTGGGCTGAGGCTAGTGCGCAGTCGATCGCTGCCCGGGAGCCGTGACGCATGCTGAAGTGGCTGCAGGCCAACACGCTCGGAACCTATCTTTTGACGCGCTTCCACGGCGAGTTCGTCGGCGAGGATGATCAAGGCAACCGCTATTACCGCCAGAAGCGGCCGGGCGGCTGGCGCGCCGAGCGGCGCTGGGTGGTCTACGCGGACGAGAGCAGGTTCGACGGCAGCCTCGTGCCGCCGGGCTGGCAGGGCTGGCTCAACCGCCAGCGCGAGAAGCCCCCAAGCGAGCAGCCGCTCAAGGTGAAGCGCTGGGAGAAGGAGCACCAGCCGAACCTGAGCGGCACGCCGCTCGCCTATGTGCCGCCGGGGCACGAGCGCCGCGGCGGCAAGCGCGCTCCGGCTACGGGCGACTACGAGGCCTGGCGGCCGTGACGTCGAGCGTCTCGGACCGCCGATAGCGGTCGAGGTCGAGCAGAGCGGCCAAGACCTCGCTGGGCTGTGCCCCGGCGATCAGGTGATCCGTGCCGAAGACGGTGACCGGCACTCCGGCGATGCCCAGGCCAAATGCCCGCTCATGCGCCTCCAGGACCGTGCGCGCGGTCGCCGGCTCCTGTGCCCGTGCGATCTCCTCGTCGCTCAGCCCGAGCTGCCGCCCCAGCACCATCAGGGCCGCCGGGCTTCCAATATCGACGCCGTCGGCGAAAAAAGCATGGAACAGCGCCGCCGCCGCCTCGATCTGCCGGCCATGAGCCGCTGCGGCGAGCACGAGGCCGTGCGCGGACACGGTGTTCGGCTGGGCACGGATGGCGCCGAACGCGAACGGGATGCCCTCGCGTGCTCCGACCAGCGCCACCCGCCGGTGCACCGAGTGCGCCTGGGTGAGGCCACCGAACCGCCGCTCGAGATATTGGGTGCGGCTGACGCCACGCGGGGGCAGGTTCGGGTTGAGCAGGAATGGGTTCCAGGTCAGCTGCGCGGCGCTGCCGGCCACGGCGCGCCGCAGCCGGACGAAGGCGATGTAGCACCACGGGCAGACGAGGTCGGCGACGAGCCGAACCCGCGGCGCCGGCTCGACCAGGGAACGCGCCTCCTCACGCGCGAGCGCGGCACGCATGGCCTGTTGCTGGTCGGGTGATCCGGCCGTCATGGCGACGCGCCCTCGGATAGGCCCCAGATGCGCGGGGTTGCGAGCTCGATGCTGTTGCCCGCCGGATCGCGGACATAGAAGGAGCGGCCGCCACGTGGCCAGGTCTGCTCGTGCTCGATCGCGATCCCTCCGGCCTCGAGCCGCTGCTTCCAGCCGTCCAGCTCGGCTTCGGGCACGGCGAAGCAGGCATGCCCCGGCCCGATCGCACCATGGGGCGGGACGTTCCGGTTCCGGCTGGCGGCGTCCGGATCGAACAGGAGCAGCATGGCGTTGCCAACCCGGAAAAAGCTGAACAGCCCCGGCTGCCGGCTGTCCAGCGTCAGGCCGAGGGTGCCCCCATAGAACCGCTCCGCGGCGTCGAGATCGCGCGCATACAGCACGGTTTCGAGAACGCCGCCTATGGGCTGCATTCGCGTGCGCCCCCGGGTAGCATGGCCCCGTCGACGTCCCCGGCAGCAGGAGAGCGCGGATGTTCGAGCCTGCGAGCGTGCTTGCGGCCGCCTTCGGCCAGCATCTCGTCGACGGCTATCACCTGGTGTTCGGCCAGCGCGATCCCGACTATGCGGCCACGCTGCGCGCCATGGCCCATCTCGCGGTGGAGCGGATCTCCTCGAGTGACGCGCTCTATCACGATGTCCAGCACACGATCATGGTGACGTCGGTCGGCCAAACGATACTCCGCGGCAGGATCATGGTCGAGGAGGTGACGCCCGAGGACTGGCTCCATTTCACCGTTGCGACGCTCTGCCACGATCTTGGCTACCTGCGCGGCGCCTGTCCGGGGGACACCGACGGCCGCTACGTCATCGATACCGAAGGTGCAACGGTCGAGGCGCCACGGGGTGCCTCGGACGCGTTTCTCGCACCCTATCACATCGAGCGAGGCAAGATCTTCGTCCGCCACCGGTGCAAGGCGATTCCCTATCTCGACGCCGAGCGGATCGCACGCGCGATCGAGCTCACCCGCTTTCCGATTCCGGAAGGTCCGGACTATGCGGAGACCGCGACCGAAGGAGCGCTCGTGCGGGCCGCCGACCTGATCGGCCAGCTCGGCGATCCCAACCACCCGCGCAAGCTCAACGCGCTCTATTACGAATTCGCCGAGACCGGGATCGCGGCACAGCTCGGCTACCATTCGCCAGCGGACATGGCCGAGCAGTATCCGCGGTTCTTCTGGGGCCAGATCGAACCCTATCTCGCCAGCGCGCTCGAGCATCTCGAACGGACGGTGGCAGGCAAGGCCTGGGTTGCCCAGCTCTACGCCCACGTGTTCATCGAGGAGCACAAGCTGCCGCGCCCCGGGCCGGAGCGCGCGCCTTGCGCCTGACGGTCAGGCGCGCCGCAGCGTAGCGCTGGTTTCGGCGGGGACCCGCAGGGTCTGCAGCACCACGCAATAGCGCTCGGTCAGCTTCAAGAGGCTCGCGAGCTGCTCCTCGCCGGCATCGGTGTCGAGATCGAAGGCGAGGCGGATCGCCCGGAAGC
>JBFWWD010000424.1:0-2675 GCA_050246385.1 Geminicoccaceae bacterium | reverse complement strand
GCCTCGTAGGACTCGGGCGCCAGCTCGAACAGCATGGCGCCCTTCTCGACGCTCTGGCCGGCCGAGAAGTGGATGGCGCTGACCACGCCGTCGATCCGATTGGAGACATCGGCGTGCTGCCGAGCCTGCGCTCGCCCGTCGAAGAGCAGCGGCTCGCTGGTGCGCACGGTCCCGACCACCGCGGTCGAGACCGTCACCGGCTGCGCGGCAGCGGACCCCGACAGCGCGAGCGCGGCCGCGGCATACCAGCCGAGGAGCCGCGGCCGCTTCGTCCTCAGACCGCCCAGCACGAGCACCCCAAAGCGCCCCAGAAGCCGGCGAGATCCTCCTCGCGGACGGGGGCCGTGGCGGTGCGCCCATGCGCATGACCGTGGACGCCGCAGGCCTGGCCGCAGCCGCAGGCGGCAGCGGTCATGGCGTGCGTGGTCGCGGGCTGTGCCTCGGCACGTTGGTAGCCGCCATAGTAGCCGACGGGCGACCAGTCCGGGGCCGCGGGCGGCAGAGGCGGCGCCAGGCCCCGATAGTCGCCGGCGCCGTGCACCACCCGGCCGCCGACCACGGTCAGCACCGATTCGAGCTGGCGGATGCGGGGCTCGTCGACGGCGAAGTAGTCGTCGGTGAGGACGACGAGATCGCCGAGCCGGCCCGGGGCGATGCGGCCCTTCTTTTCCGCCTCGGTCGAGAACCAGGCCGAGCCCTCGGTCCACAGCCGCAACGCGCTCTCGCGGTCGAAGCGGTTCTCCGGCGGGTACATCTGCATGTCGCCGACCGTCCGGCCGCTGACCAGCCACCAGAGCGAGACCCAGGGATTGTAGCTGGCGACACGGGTGGCGTCGGTACCGCCGCCGACCGGCAGGCCGGCCGCCAGCATCGTCTTGATGGGCGGCGTGGCGGCCGTGGCCTCGGCGCCGTAGCGCTCAGCGAAGTACTCGCCCTGGAAGGCCATGCGGTGCTGGACGGCGATGCCGCCGCCGAGTGCGGCGATCCGGTCGATGTTGCGCGGGGTGACGGTCTCGGCGTGGTCGAAGAACCAGTGCAGGCCGGTCAGCGGCACGTCGGCGTTCACCCGCTCGAACACGTCGAGCGCCCGCGAGATGGTCTCGTCGTAAGTCGCGTGCAGGCGGAACGGCCAGCGGCTCTCGGCCAGCACCCGGACCACCGGCTCGAGCTCGGCCTCCATCGACGGCGCCAGATCGGGGCGCGGCGCGCGGAAGTCCTCGAAATCGGCGGCGGTGAACACCAGCATCTCGCCGGCGCCGTTATGCCGGTACATGTCGCTGCCCTGGCCGGGGCTGACCATGCCGGTCCAGCGGCGGAAGTCGGCCAGCTCCTCCTTGGGCTTCTGCGTGAACAGGTTGTAGGCGATGCGGACGGTGAGCTGGTCCTCGCCTGCCAGCTGCTCGATGACCTGATAGTCCTCGGGATAGTTCTGGTAGCCGCCGCCCGCGTCGATGGCGCTGGTGACCCCCAGCCGGTTCAGCTCGCGCATGAAGTGGCGCGTGCTGTTGACCTGCCATTCGAGCGGCAGCTTGGGGCCCTTGGCGAGGGTGGCGTAGAGGATCGTCGCGTTGGGCCGTGCCAGCAGCAGGCCCGTGGGCTCGCCGTTCGCGTCCCGCTCGATCTGGCCACCGACCGGCTCGGGCGTGTCGCGGGTGTAACCGACGGCGCGCAGGGCGGCGCGGTTGAGCAGCGCGCGGTCGTACAGATGCAGGATGAAGACCGGCGTGTCGGGTGCCGCCTCGTTCAGCTCGGCCAAGGTCGGCAGGCGCTTCTCCGCGAACTGCTGCTCGGTGAAGCCGCCGACCACGCGGACCCATTGCGGCGGCGGCGTGCGCTGCGCCTGCTCCTTGAGCATGCGCATGCCGTCGGCGAGCGAGGGCACGCCGTCCCAGCGCAGCTCCATGTTGTAGTTCAGCCCGCCCCGGATGACGTGCAGGTGGCTGTCGATCAGCCCGGGGATGACGCGACGGCCGCCGCCGTCGATCATCTGGGTTTGCGGCCCGCGCAGCGCCATGATCTCGGCCTCGCCGCCGACCGCGACGAACCGCCCGTCGGCGATCGCGACCGCGGCGGCCTCGGGGGCGGCCGGATCGAGGGTGGTGATCTTGGCGTTGTGCAGGATCAGCTCGGCCGCGGCCGGCTGGGCGTCGGCGTTGTGCATCGCGGCTACTCCCGCCGAGACGCCGAGGGCGGCGCCCAGGACGCCCCGGCGCGTCAGAGGAGTGGTGCTCACGTCCCTGCTCCGCCTCACTTCCGGGCGAAGTAGCTGGTCATCAGGTTGCGGTAGTTCGGGATGTGGTTGGAGAACAGGGCGCCAAGGCCCTCGATGTCGTTGCGCCAGTCGCGATGCAGCTCGCAGGCGACCGAGAACCAGTTCATGGTCTGCACCCCGGCGCGCGACATGCGCAAGAGCGCCGCGTCGCGCACGTCCTTGTTGAAGGTGCCCGAAGCGTCCACGACCGCGAACACCTCGTAGCCCGCCTCGAGCGCGGAGAGGGCCGGGAAGGCCACGCAGACATCGGTGACCACGCCGGCGATGATCAGCTGCTTCCTGCCCGTGGCCTCGATCGCCTTGACGAAGTCGGCATTGTCCCAGGCGTTGATCTGGCCGGGGCGCGGGATGTAGGGCGCGTCCGGGAACATCTCCTTGATCTCGGGCACCATCGGCCCGTTCG
>JBFWWD010000423.1:0-2707 GCA_050246385.1 Geminicoccaceae bacterium | reverse complement strand
GGGGCGGGTGCGAGCCATAGCTGGCTCCGCCGGGCTGCGGGCCCATCCCCGTGACAGCGCACCTGACACCATCGACCCTCTTGGGGGCGGCGGTGAGCCGTGTCGACTGATTCGGGAGGTCTTTGTTGCGCAAGAAGAAGGGCGGAAGCCCCAGGGCCGGATCGCGCGGAGCGCTCGATCTGCCGCGGCGCGAGTCGCGCGCTCAACCGGACAGGTCGGCACCGGAGGCCAGGCGAGTCCGCTTCTCCAAGCGCGCCGTCACAACCCGGCCTATCGACATCCTGAAGATCCCGCGCAGCAACGCACGCCGCCACAGCGACCGGCAGATCGCGTTGCTGGCCAGAAGCATCGCGGAATTCGGCTGGCTCGTGCCCATCCTGGTCGACCAGGACGACACCGTGCTGGCCGGCTGCGGTCGAGTGGCGGCTGCCCGGCGCCTCGGGCTCGCGCGCGTCCCGACCCTTCGGGTCGATCATCTGACGGCGGCGCAGAAGCGCGCGTTCTCCATTGCCGACAACCGGTTGGCCGAGCTGTCGCAGTGGGACGAGACGCAGCTGACCCGGCAGCTCAAGGCACTCGCCGGCCTGAAGGTCGATATCGACTTCGAGGCGACGGGCTTCGTCACCGGTGATCTGGATCGCCTGGAGAGCCTCGTCCTCGCAGAGGTAGACGCGCCGGAGGTCGTTCCCGAGCTCCAACGCGACAAGCCCTCCGTGTCGGCGCTGGGAGATTGCTGGCGGCTGGGCTCACACCGCATCCTGTGTGGCAGCGCACTCGACGAGAACTCCTACAGCCGGCTGCTCGGCAGGCAGCGCGCGCAAATGGTCGTGGCCGACCCTCCCTACAATGTCAGGGTCGACGGTCACGTCTGCGGTCTCGGCGCGATCAGGCATCGTCCCTTTCCGATGGCGTCCGGCGAGATGTCGGAAGAGGAATATGGCCGGTTTCTCAGGACGGCGCTGGAGCACGCGGCGCGCTGCAGCATCGATGGCGCGATCCACTACGTCTTCATGGATTGGCGCCACGTGCGCGAGCTCCATGCCGCCACTGCCGGAGTCTATCGTCAGCAGAAGAACCTGTGCATCTGGAACAAGACGAATGGCGGCATGGGGAGCTTCTATCGCTCCAAGCACGAGCTCGTCTTCGTTTTCAAGGTCGGCAAGGGACGGCACATCAACAATTTCGGGCTCGGCGAGCACGGCCGCTACCGCACCAATGTCTGGGACTATCCCGGCGTCAACACGTTCCGGCAGGGCCGCCTGGACGAGCTGCGCCTGCATCCCACCGTGAAGCCGACGGCCCTGGTCGCCGACGCCATCCGGGATTGCTCCCGGCACGGCGGCATCGTGCTCGATCCCTTTCTCGGCAGCGGAACGACCTTGCTGGCCGCCGAGAAGACGGGCCGTGCGTGCCGCGGGCTCGAGCTCGATCCGCACTATGTCGATGCTGCGATCGGCCGATGGCGGGTCATGACGGGGCGGGAGGCGACCCATCTCGCGAGCGGGCTTTCGTTTGCCGAACTCGCGTGCCGCCGGCGACGCGGAAGGCGGCGCGCGCAGAAGGCCAGGTCATCGTCGGGACTCGACTGACTCGCCATGCCGCAAAGCCCGAGACGGTGCATCATGACGTCAGCTGCGGTCAGAGACCTGTTCCGCAGTATCCTGCGAACGCCGATCGCCGCGCAAAGGAAAGGCAAGGTCCACAACATATCGCTGTTGCGGGCGATCATCCTGAAGCAAGCCCAGCGCGCGGCGGCGGGCGATACGCGGGCGGCCAGGTTCATGCTGGAGTGTGCCGACAGGTACCTGGCCGATCCGTCCAGACGGAACTCCGGACGATCCCGTGCAACCGAAGCTCCGGCCTGCACCACTCGATCGACGTGTCGGCGGATCCGGTAGGCATCGGCAAGCCTGTTCTAACGAAGTTCGACTGTCAGAATGTCCCCATCGTCGTTGGTCGGAACGTCTGGTCCAGAGCTTGCGCCGTTCGTCACGCCGCCGGGCATGCTTTCAGGACCTTGAGCGCATCCAGTGGGCGCCGCCGGCGACGTGAGGGGAGGCCGGCGCCCGCGGTACGCCGGGCCTTCCGCCGGGCCCCGGCAGCAAAAAGCTTGTGCGGCCAGCACCGAATCCCCATGTTCATAACAAGAGCCTGAGCGGGCGCCGGTGATCCTGACGGCGCGTTGGGCCGCTTCCCCTCGCAAAATCGTCGTCGCCGCGGGCGAGCCTGCCGGCGAGACCCAATGAAAAGAGGCTGCATGAAAGCGAACGGTATCGGTCGCCGCGCTGCCACGCCGGGCAATCTGACGGCCGGCGAAGCATCCACCCTGCGCCGGGTAGCCTATGGGGAGTCCGACGTCCGGACCCTCCGCCGGGACGACCTCGAGAGGCTGCGCGCGCTCAGGCTCATCGAGCCGGCGGGGAGCGGGCTTCGCCTGACGGCATCCGGGGCGGCGGTCTTCAAGGAGCTGCCGCGAAGCCTGTTCGCCAGCGCCCCGCGACAACACGAAGGGCTGCCGCCACGGTAAGGGCGACCGGCGCGCCGGCATCCGGGTCCCCGAGGGGATCGGACGGGAGACCTGATGGCCTTTGAGATATCGTGGAGCTTGCCCAGCGGGAAACGGCAGCAGATTCTGTGTGCGTCGGCCAAGTCGGCGATCGCGGAGATCGCGGCGCGGCGTCTCTGGCGGGCGGCCAACCTCCGGATC
>JBFWWD010000422.1:0-2715 GCA_050246385.1 Geminicoccaceae bacterium | reverse complement strand
GAGATCGTCGACAGCGAGGAGAAGAACCACTCCTTCCTCCCGGACCTCGAGCCGATCATCGGCAGCGGCCTGGACACCACCGAGAAGGTGCAGGTGATCCGCTATGGCCAGAATGGGGCGGATCCGGCGACATGATCGGGCGCTCGATCGCGCTCGCGAGTTCCGCTCGGTCTGCCGTTCCGGGCAGCGCCTGCCGTATCGCACCCCAAGATTGACTCGGCCGATCGGAGCGGCAGACTCTCGCGCACGAGGACAAGGGAGGCAGACATGGGAAAGAATGACATGCGTCCGGCGGCGACGCGGCGCGCGATCCTGAAGTCCGGCGCCGGTGCAGCGGCGCTGGGCACTCTGGGCATGCCGTTCGTGATCCGCCGCGCGCGGGCGCAGGACGGGTTCGACTGGAAGCGCTTCTCGGGGCAGAAGATCGAGGTGCTGTTGGCCAAGGGCCCGCGCGGCGACCTTTTGCAGAAGTACGAGAACGAGTTCACCGAGATGACCGGCATTGAGGTGGGCTCCGAGCAGGTGCCGGAACAGCAGCAGCGCCAGAAGGCCGTGATCGAGTTCACCTCGGGCGCCACCTCGTTCGACGCCCTGATGCTGGCGCTGCATGTGCAGAAGCGGCTGGTCGCCAAGGGGCAGTGGCTGGTCGACCTGCGCAAGTGGCTCGACGACCCAGCGGTAACCGCGCCGGACTACGATTTCGCCGATTTCAGCCGGGCGGGCCTGCTCTGGGCTACCCAGGCCGACGGCCGGATCGACACCCTGCCGATCAACATCGACTACCATTTGCTCTACTGCAACCAGGAGCTGTTCGAGCAGAAAGGCGTCGCCTACCCGCAGACATTCGACGAGATGCTGGCGGCCGCCAAGGCGCTGCACGATCCGGACAACGGCGTCAGCGGCTGGATCGGCCGCGGGCTGAAGAATGCCAATGTTCCGGTGTGGACCAATCTCCTGCTGGGCTGGGACGTCGACTCGATCGATGCCCAGGGCCAGATGCACACGACCGAGGAGCCGGCGGTGGCGGCCGCCCAGCTCTACAAGACGCTCAACGTGGACTACGCGCCGCCAGGCTCGAGCGGCTTCAACTGGATGGAGGCCCAGGCGAGCTTCATGCAGGGCCGTGCCGCCATGTGGCTCGACGGCATCGGCTTCTCCGTGCCGGTTGAGGACAAGACCAAGTCGCGGGTGGCTGGACGGGTGCAGTACGTCATGCAGCCCAAGGGGCCGAAGGCGCAGCATTCGGGCTCGTTCGCCGACGGCATGGGCGTGTCCGCCTTCTCCGAGAAGCAGGAGGCGGCCTACCTCTACTGCCAGTGGGCGACCAGCAAGCCCATGGCGGCGCGTCAGCTCCAGGGCGGCTACGGTGCGCCGGGCCGCAGCGGCGTGTACACCGACCCGGAGGTGCTGGCCGGCACGCAGTCGTCCAAGGCCGTGATCGACGCCATCATCGAGTGCAGCAAGATCGGGCGCCCGAGCCTGCCCGTGATCGTGCCCGTGGCGGAGTTCCGCGACATCTTCGGCATCGCGCTCACCAACATGATCAACGGCGCCGATCCCAAGGAGGAGCTGGTCAAGGCCACCGATCAGTTCAGGCCGATCCTGGAGAAGAGCGAGAAGACCTGAGAGCGCCGGCATCATGGCCGTGAGCCCGACGGAGACGCCGAGCGCCGCGGCCATGAGCGGCTACCGGCGGCGTGGCAGCTACCTGCTGTTCGCGCTGCCGGCGCTGCTCGTGATCCTGGCCGTCATCCTGTTCCCCTGGCTGTTCACGATCTTCCTGTCGCTGCACGAGTGGCCGGTGGTCGGCGAGCCGACCTTCGTCGGCGCCGGCAACTACCTACAGCTCGCCAGCGATCCCCGCTTCATCGAGGCCATCGGCCGTACCTTCTACTTCACCTTCCTGGCGGTGGCGCTGCCTGTGCTGCTGGGGATCGCGGCCGCCGTCGTGTTCCACCGCGAATTTCCGCTGCGCGGCTTCTGGCGCGCCGTGTTCATGATGCCGATGATGGCGACGCCGGTGGCCATCGCCCTGGTCTGGACGATGATGTTCCACCCCCAGCTCGGGGTGCTGAACTATCTCTTGTCGCTGGTCGGCATCCCGCCGCAGCTCTGGGTGTTCGAGCCGGCGACCGTGATCCCCAGCCTCGTGCTGATCGAGATCTGGCAGTGGACCCCGCTCGTCATGCTGATCGTCTTGGGTGGTCTCGCCTCGCTGCCGACCGAGCCCTACGAATCGGCGCTGATCGACGGCGCTTCCGAGTGGCAGATGTTCCGCCACATCACCTGGCCCCTGGTCCTGCCGTTCGTCATGGTGGCCGTCGTGATCCGCAGCATCGACGCGATCAAGGCCTTCGACACCATCTTCGTCATCACGCAGGGCGGCCCCGGCACCGCGTCCGAGACCATCAACATCTTCCTCTACCTGCAGGCCTTCGCCTTCTACAACATCGGCTACGCGTCGGCGGTCGTGGTGGTGTTCTTCGTCATCATCATCGCCCTGACCCTGGTCCTCCTGTGGGCACGCCAGCGCACGCAATGGACGCTTGCCACGTGAAGACCAGCCTCGCCAGCGCATTCGCCCACTCGCCCGCCTTCGGGCTCAAGGTGCTGCTGCGCAAGCTCGCTTTCGCCGTCGCCGTGTTCGTCATCGTCTCGCCGGCGGTGCTGGTCTTTCTCTGGATGCTGTCTCTGTCGTTGAAGAACGAGATCGAC
>JBFWWD010000421.1:0-2722 GCA_050246385.1 Geminicoccaceae bacterium | reverse complement strand
TTGAGCAGCCCGAGACATAGGTGACAGGTCGTACCGGACACATGGGTAACACCGCCCGCCAGCCGGTGGGAGGTGCGGATGCCCTGGAAGGAGTGTTCGGTCGTGGAGGAGCGCCTGCGGTTCGTCGCCCGGTTGCTGGAGGGCGAAGCGATGACGCAAGTCTGCCGCGAGTTCGGCATCTCGCGCAAGACCGGCTACCGGGTCTTCGAGCGCTACAAGGAGCACGGGCTCGAGGCCCTGACCGACCGCTCGCGCCGGCCGGTGCGCTACGCCAACCAGCTGCCGGCGCAGATCGAGAGCCTGATCGTCACGGCCAAGCGGGACAAGCCGCACTGGGGAGCGCGCAAGATCCGCGAGCTGCTCCTTCGGCGGTTGCCTGGCGACATCCGCGTCCCGGCCAAGAGCACGATCCACGCCTGTCTGCACCGGCACGGGCTGGTCCGGGTTCCGGGTCGGCCGCATCGCCGCGCCACCGGAACGCCACTCTCGGCCGGGGCGGGCCCCAACGACCTCTGGTGTGCCGACTTCAAGGGCGAGTTCAAGCTCGGCAACGGCCAGTACTGCTACCCGCTCACCGTCACCGATCATGCCTCGCGCTATCTGTTGATGTGCGAGGCGCTCGAATCGACCCGCGAGGACCTCGCCGTCACCGCCTGCGAGCAGCTCTTCCGGGAGCGCGGCCTGCCGCTGGCCATCCGGTCCGACAATGGCGTCCCGTTCGCCAGCCCGAACGGGCTGTTCAATCTCTCCAAGCTCGCCGTCTGGTGGCTCAGGCTCGGCATCGCCATCGAGCGCATCAAGCCCGGACGCCCCCAACAGAACGGCCGCCACGAGCGCATGCACCTGACCCTGAAGAAGGAAGCGACCCGCCCAGCCGGCATCAACAGCCTGCAGCAACAGGCCCGCTTCGATGCCTTCCAGCAGGAGTTCAACACCGAGCGGCCGCACGAGGCGCTCGCCATGAAGTGCCCGGCCGAGGTCTACGCCGTCTCACCCAGGCCCTATGCCGGCCTGCCCGACATCAGCTATCCGCTGCATGACCGCGACGTCGTCGTCACCGCCTGCGGACGCATCTGCATGCACCGCAAAAAGATCAACATCTCGACCGTGCTCGCCGGTCAGCGCCTCGGTATCAAGGAGGTCGACAACGACATTTGGATCGTCAGCTTCATGCGCTACGATCTCGGCTTCATCGACCTGGAGCAGAAAACCCTGCAACCCCTCGACAACCCCTTCGGGCCGGGGTTGTCACCCATGTCTTAGGTACGTTCCGTCACCCATCTGTCCGGGCCGGACACGCGATCATTGGCGGATGGGGTGTCCGTTTCCGCCATACTTTGGCTGTTCGCATCCGTACGCAGGAGTTCATAAATTCGTGATGCGGCCGACAGTTAGGCAGTAGATTGTACGTTGCTATCCGCAACCGTTCGCGGTAGTCCGCGTACTGGTGTGGGGACAGGTGGGGCGTCATTGATGCCCGAGCTTGGCGGACGAACAGGGATTCGAACCATGACGCTGCATCGGCCGAGACTGACTGCGCGGTTCGTTGAGACAGCGCCGCCCGGCGTTCATGACGACGGCAGAGGGCTTCGCTTGGTCGTGCGCAAAAGCGGGGCGAAGTCCTGGATCCTGCGCTACCAGATGAACTATCGGCGCCGCGATATGGGCCTCGGGCGGTTCCCCGAAACGAGTTTAGCTCTGGCTCGGGCGAAGGCTATGGAACTGCGCCGGGACATTGACGCAGGCATGGACCCGCTGGCCGCCAAGAAGGTGAAGGCGCTGACGTTCAAGGCTGCTGCTGAGGCGCTGATCGAGAGCAAGGGGCCGGGCTGGCGCAATGCTAAGCACCGGGCGCAATGGGCCAGCACCCTGGCCACCTATGCCTATCCGACGCTCGGCGAGAGCGACGTGAAGGCGATCGAGGTCGGCGACGTGCTGGACGTGCTGCGACCGATCTGGACGGAGAAGACGGAGACGGCGAGCCGGGTGCGTCAGCGCATAGAGGCGGTGCTCGATTATGCGACTGCCAGAAAGGCTCGCTCAGGTGACAACCCGGCGCGCTGGAAAGGCAATCTGGAGCACCTTCTGGCGGCGCCCACGAAGGTGAAGCGCGTCGAGCACCACGCTGCGCTCGACTGGCGCGAGGCGCCCGCTTTCATGGCCGATCTCGCCAAGCGCGAGGGGACCGCGGCCAAGGCGTTGGCGTTCGCGATCCTCACGGCGGCTCGCTCGGGCGAAGTCCGCGGCATGACGTGGGGCGAGATCGATGAGGCGGCGGACGTGTGGACGGTCCCGGCGGGCCGGATTAAGGCGGGCAGGGAGCACCGGGTGCCGCTGACGGCCGCGGCCAAGGCCCTGCTCGGCGAACGCGGGAAGCCCCAGGCGCTAGTGTTCGCCGCGCCCTCCGACGCCGAGAAGCCGCTTTCCGACATGACCCTAACGGCCGTGCTGCGGCGCATGGAGCGGGCCGACCTGACGGCGCACGGCTTCCGCTCGACCTTCCGCGATTGGGCCGGCGAGACGACGGCGCACCCGCGCGAGGTCATTGAGGCGGCGCTGGCTCACCAGCTCAAGGACAAAGCCGAGGCCGCGTATGCCCGCGGGGATCTGTTCGTGAAGCGTCGCCGGCTAATGGAAGATTGGGCCAATTTTCTCACAAAGCCGGCCGGGTACGTCATACCTATAACTATCGATTCGGCGATGGTCCCGGCGTCAGCAAGCG
>JBFWWD010000420.1:0-2725 GCA_050246385.1 Geminicoccaceae bacterium | reverse complement strand
GATCGGAAGGAGGAGCGTAAGGCGCACAAGCACGCGCCCGTGCGGCACGGCCCGGACAGGAGCTAGGAGCCTGTCCGAGAATGACCCACAGCGCGGTCGTTGTCGGGCAGGCTTTGGCTGGGCGCGGGTGAGTGGAGTGTCCTCACCTTGCTGCCCGGTGCAGCTTGAGCAGGTTGTGCACGGTGCAGACCATCGCCCATTCGGCTCTGACCTTGGTGAGACCGCGCAGCAGGAACTGTCGGAAGCCTCTGGCCTGCTTGATCTGTCCGAACACCGGCTCGACCACCTGCTTGCGCAGCCGGTAGCGGCTCCGGCGCCCGGCTCGCTTGATCGTGTCGGCCATCGCCTGCATCAGCGGCTTGCGCTTGAGCATGCGCCCGGCCGTGGGATCGGTGTCGCCGTGGCGGATGCGACCCGGCGCCAGATAGGCCCTGACCCGGCGTTCAGCCAGGGCGGCGAGGTTGGCCTCGCTGGCAAAGCCGGTATCGGCCGAGATCTCGCGCAGCGTGCGGCCGAGCGTTGCCTGGGCCTGATCCACCAACGGGATCAGGCCGGCATGGTCGGCCGGGTTGGTGACGAGGCGCTGGGCGAGGATGATCTGATGGGCCGAATCGACCGCGATCTGCCCGTTGTAGCCGGCGATGAAGCCGCCGCCGCTCGGCATGATCCGGCTGTCGCCGTCGGTGAAGTTGCGTTGTGCCCGGTCGGGAGGGACCGGGTCCGGCAGCGTGTCGGCCGGTGCGTTCTTGCGGGCACCCCGCTCCTGCATGCCGGACGACGGTCCGGGCCCGTCCGGGTCGGTGCTGCCGGCGCCGGCTTTCGCCTCGGCCTCGAGCTGCACCTTCGCCGCGCGGATGCGTTCCAGCCGACGCCGCTTGTCGGCCATCCAGCCCGGGGTCTCGTCGCCACGCCGCGCCGGCCCGTGCTCGGCATCCTCGGCCGCGTCCGCGGCCTCGGCCCGGTCGAGCCAGCCTTGCACCTCGGCGGCCAGCTTCGCCTCCTGCTGCGTCATGTGCCGGTAGCTCATCGCCTTGTGCCGGCTGGCATTGGCGCGCAGCTTGGTCCCGTCCACGGCCACATGCCCCAGCTTGACCAGGCCGGCCGCCCGGCACAGGCGCAGCACCTGCACGAACAGATCCGACAGCGCCGGAAGGTGCCGCTTGCGAAAGTCGCTGATGGTGCGGAAGTCCGGCCGGTTCAGCCCGGTCACCGCCATCACGTCCACCCGCTCCACGCAGGCCCGGGCCAGCTGGCGGCTGGAGTAGAGGCCACGGCTGTAGCCATAGAGCAGCAGGGCCACCAGCATGCCGGGGTGATAGGGCGGCTGGCCCTGCCCCGCCTTGTAGACACCGATGATCGCCGACAGGTCCAGCGCCTCGCGCACCGTGTCCCGCACGAAATGCGCCAGATGACCCGGCGGCACGAACTGATGCAGCGACGGTGGCAGAAGCCACGCCTGATCCACGTCCCACGCACGAAAGCTCTTGCTCATGCGCAGCAGTGAATCAGAACCAGCACCAGGACGCCATGCGAATTCTCGGACAGGCTCCTAGGATGCGCCCGCTTCTGGCTTCCGCAGCTCGTACCAGTCCTCCGCCGTGACGTACCAGTCGCCGTGCATGCGGGCGACCGGGCGGTAGTGGGCCGGGAGCACGCGCAGCGTGTGCGGGTCGATGCAGGTGTCGCGGACGTGCATGTGGACGACCTCGGCGAAGACGATGCAGCGGCCGGGAAAGTCGACGGTGCGCTCCAGCCGGCACTCGAAGGCGACCGGCGCCTCGGCGATGCGGCCGGGGCGGACCGCGACCGACGGCAGCAGCGTCAGGCCGACCGCCTCGGTCTCGTCGATCTCGGGCGGGTGGTCGACCGAGCAGGCGACCATCGCCCTTGCCAGCGGGGCATCGACCAGGTTGACCACCAGCTCGCCCAGATCACGGATGTTGCGGGTGGTGTCCTTCGGCCCGTGCGGCCGGTCCTGCAGGCCCAGGATCAGCAAGGGCGGGGTCTGGGCGAAGACGTTGAAGAAGCTCATCGGCGCCGCGTTCGGCACGCCGTCCAGGCCTTGCGTGGTCACCAGCGCTATCGGCCGCGGGCCGACGAAGCTGCACAGCAGCTTGTAGCGCAGCGGCGCGTCAATGGCCGTGAAGTCGAATTCCATCCCCTGCCCTATCGTCCGCGGCTCGCCGCCCAGGGCGCCACCACCGCCGCGGCCTCGTCCTCGAGCAGGGGTCCGAGCACCTCGAGCCTGCGCTCGCCCGCGGTCAGCACCGCCCGGCTCGGCAGATGCAGGGCCTCGGGCGAGCCGCGCAGCACCTCGCCATAGAGCCGGGCGTTGGAGAGCCCGAACACCAGCCGGCCGATGCCGCTCCAGTAGATCGCACCGGCGCACATCGCGCAGGGCTCGGTGCTGGCGTAGAGGGTGGCCCCGGCCAGGACCGCGGCGGGCTGCCCGCCCAGCCGGCGCACCAGGTTCAGCTCGGCATGGGCGGTGCAGTCGGCGGTGGTGACGATGCTGTTGCCGGCCTCGGCCAGGAGGATGCCGGAGGCGTCGACCAGCACCGCACCATAGGGCTGGTCGCCGCGCGCTGCCGCGGCCGCGGCAGCCCCGAAGCTGACCCGCAGCCAGTGCGCGTCGCGGTCCGGATCGATGCTCATGGCGTGGGCTCGAGCAGGGTCGCGAGCGTGTCGGACAGGCCGACGCACTCGACCGCCGGCAGCGCGCCCT
>JBFWWD010000419.1:0-2785 GCA_050246385.1 Geminicoccaceae bacterium | reverse complement strand
CTGCGCCGACGTTCAAGAAGACCTTCGGACACCACCCCATGCTCGCGTTCTGCGCCCCGGGTTCCGCGGCTGTTGTCCGGTGAAAGTGCCCGGATAAGGGGTCTGAGCTGGGCAAACGGGTGCTGGCCTGGTGACATGTCGTGTCACTAGGCGTTGGTGTTGTTGCTGGTCAGGGCGTTTCGGCCGGTTCGGTGTCGAGATCGAGGATCCGCGGCGGCAACGAGAGACCGAGGGCGGTGTGCAGCCGGTGGACCTCGGGGCTGGGCGGGGTGGTCTGGCGGAACAGCCCGGCCGGTCCGGTGAAGGTGCCGACGTGCAGGCGCTGGAGTTCGTCGCGGGCCCGCGGCCAGGTCACCGGCTGGTCCGGCGTGGCGGCTTGGGTCTCGACGATCCGGGCCAGCAGCAGCGCGAGCCAGCAGAGCAGCACGTGGGCGCGGATGCGCTCCTCGAGGCGGTGGAACACCGGGCGCAGGTCGAGGACCTGTTTCATGTCCCGCCAGCCGCGTTCGACCTCCAACAGCTGCTTGTAGCCCAGTGCGATGTCCTCGGTCGACAGGTGTGGATCGGAGGTGCGCAGCAGATACTTCCCATCCAACTTCGCGTCCGCGGCGACCTTGGCGGCGTCGACGCGCAGCAGCCCGCCGCCGGTGACGCGCAGGAACCGGTTCAGCCCGGGCTTGGTGGAGATCACTCCGCGCAGCTCGGCCCGCTTGGTGGGCGACAGCCGGTCCGTGTCGGTGATCATCGCGTCGAGCCGGTCGACGAGGTTCGTCCGGATCGCGGCGTCCCGGTCCGCGGCGGCCGGGTTGTGGCAGACCACGAACCGCTCGTGCTCGGAGATCTTGACTTCCTTGACCCGCAGGTTCGCGCTCACCTCCTGGTAGCGGCCCTGGCGGGCCGTCGCCGCGGCCGCCTCCGGGGATCCGGAGCGCAGCTTCTCGCCCAGGATGTAGCCCCCGGCGCCGGCGGCGAGATGGCGGCGGTTCTCCTTCGAGGTGAACCCGCGGTCGGCCACCCAGATGACCTTTCCCAACGTCCAGTCCCGCAGCTCATCCTTGACCTGCCGGATCAGTGGCGAATCGCTGGTGTTGCCCGGCCAGCACCACACCCGCACCGGGATCCCGTCGCGGGTCACCGCCATCCCGACCACCACCTGCGGGAGGTCGTCGCGGGAGTCCTTCGACTTCCCCCGGCTGCGGAACCCCGCCCGTCCGGCCGCGCCCGCCGGCGGCTCGCCATCCTCCGCGTCCTGGGCACCGTCCTGGGCACCGTCCTGGGTGCCGTCCTCGGCCGGCAGGACCCGGCCGTGGTCGTCGCGCCAGACCGGGGTGTCGGGGTCCTCGGTCTCGAAGTAGGTGCTGGTGGTGTCGAAGAAGATCAGATCCACTTCCAGGTTGAGCAGGTGCGCCACCTGGTCGAACACCCCCCGGGCGAGCCGGTCCTCGACCGTGATCAGCCAGTCCATCGCCCGGTAGCAGGCGTCGTCGGACACCCGTTCCAGCCCGGGGACGTGCACGTCATGAGCCACCCACGAGGTTGCGGCGAGCTTCGAGGACGGCGCCAGCGCCCGGTTCGCGACCAGCGCGAACAGCACCCGCTCGACCACCGGGTCACGGCGGGTCCCGGCGGCCAGCCCACGCAGCAGGGTGTCGATCCCGAGCCTCTGCCACAACCGGTCCAACAGCCACGCCCCGCCCAACGGTCGGGACTCGCAGAACTCCAGCCCCGGCACCCCGACCACACGCGCTCGATCCGGGCCACCACCGCCCGCGGCGGCCGGCTCGACGCCGACCACCCGGGTCAACGCACCGATCAGCCGCTCGATCGCGGCCCGGTCCAGCTGGTCGACCCGGCCGAACGAGTACAGCACCTTCGTCCGCGACGTCCTCGCCGCCGGGTCCCACTCGTTGTGCGCCAACTGCAGATAGGACACCCGCGTCCCGTCCCGGTTCCGCCGGGTCGACGTGCGCACGAACACGCCACCAGACGCTACATCACCACGAGCAGCTCACAAGGGCCGCATGGGTAAAGTCGTGTGACTATGGAATCCGCCGCGTCGACCAGGCCGGACCGCGCTGACCTGCACCAACACCCACGATCATGCACCAGATCACACATCAGCTGCGGAACCCCGGCCGGTGCGGCGGAGCGGGCGAAGAACCCGGTCGCCTATGCGGCGCTGACCTGCGCCCTGATCGGGCTGGTCGTGCTTACGCCGATCTTGGGCACGGTCGCGATCATCCTCGGCATCATCGGCGCCGTGGCCGCGTCCTCGCGGAACGGAGCCGGGTTGAACCCGGCGATCGGGGGGATCGCCGTTGGGGTGGGCGACGTCGTCCTCGCTCTCGTGCTCCTCGCGGGGTAGTCGGGAGTACACGCCCGGCGGGCATTGCTCCGGGCTCATGCCCGCACCCGTGTTCTCCGGGATCGTCGATGGCGTGTGGTCCTCAACGCGGTGGACATCACGCGGTTCGGGCGTAGGTGCTGCGGTGTTGGCGGGCGCCGCGCGCGCCGGTCACCGCATCGAGTGCGCGGCCCCCACGAGGTTGCGCAGCGACGCGACGGCCTCCGGCTCGCCGCGGGTCTTTAGCCCGCAGTACCTGTGGGGAGTGCACGTCGTAGACGCCGGGACCCAGCGCGCGGGGCAAGCCCGGGGCGAGTTCGGTGAGCACCTCCATCTTCGAGCGGGCCGCCTCGACGGTCGTGACGTCCGCGTCCAGGCCGTCGATCGCGCCGATGACGTCGCCGAACTCGGAGTAGCACAGGTGAGGGTGCCTCGGCGACT
>JBFWWD010000418.1:0-2823 GCA_050246385.1 Geminicoccaceae bacterium | reverse complement strand
CGGAGGCTCGAGACAGGCGGCCCGCATCGTCGTCGTCGGCGGCGGCATCTCGGCGATCGCCGCCGCCATGCGCATCGAGAAGCTCGTCGGGCCGTACACCCGCGTGCAGGTCACCCTGCTGCACGACACCTCCAACCTGCTGTTCCACCCGCTTCTGCCCGAGGTGGTCGGTGGCGTGATGCAGCCCGGCAATGTCGTCAACCCGATCCGACGGATCCTGCCGCAGAGCAGGGTCGTCTGCGGCAGGCTCCTGGACGTGGATGCCGACGCCCGTCGGCTCACCGTCAGGCGCCGCGGTGGCGAGCCGCTGATGCTCGACTACGATCAATTGATCCTGGCACCCTTCCTGCAGCCGAATCTCGATTTCGCGCCGGGGGTCATGGCCCATTCCTGCTCGATCGACTCGGTCGGCGACGCGCTGCATCTGCGCCAGCGCATCGTCGACCTCATCGAGGAGGCCGAGCTGGCGGACGACCCCGCGGAGCGCGCCCGGCTCTTGACCATCGCGGTGATCGGATCGGGGCAGCGCGCTTGCGCCACGGCCGTCGAGGTCGCCGCCCTGCTGCGCACCGCGACGGTGTCCTATCCCGTGCTGCAGGAGCAGGCATGGCAGGTCTGGCTCTACGAGGACACCAGCCGGCCCTACAGCGACTTCGAGGCGTCGCTCCACGACCGCCGGAATCGTGAGCTGACGCAGGCGGGGATACGGCTCGGCGGGGGCGAGCGGGTGGCGAGCCTCACCGACCGCGCCGTCATCCTGTCCGGCGGGGAGCGCCTGCCGGCAGGTCTGGTGATCAACGCGGCGTTCAAGCAGCCCTCGGTGCAGATCGACGGTCGGGAGGTCCGATGGCCGCCCGGAATCGATGGCGATCTCGGCCTGCTCGGCCATCGCGACATCTGGGTGCCCGCCGCGAGCGAAGGCGAGCAGGACCGCTTCCTGACGACGGCTGATCTGGCGGCACTTGGGCGGACCGCGGGCTACAATGCCTGGGCCGGCTCGCAGGGATACCCGGCACGCCGCCATCGGCTGCGCTGGCGCCTGGTGAAGCCCTACAATATGGGCCGGCGCTCCCTGTGCAGCGTCGGCGGCTGGATCATCTCCGGGACCCCGGCCTGGTTCCTGTCGCGGCTCACCAATCTCGCCGAGCTGCCCGGGCTGGAACGAAACCTGCGTATCCTGATCGACTGGGTGCTCGACATCCCGTTCCGCCACGACATCGCGGTGCTCGCCCCCGACCGGACCGAGCGCCTGCAGCGCAGCCACTATGGCGCCGGCGACGAGGTGCTGCGGGAAGGTGACATCGGCGACGCGGCCTACATCGTCAATTCCGGCCGGCTGGTCGTGCGCAAAGGTGGCGTGGAGGTGGCCCGGCTGGCGGAGGGCGACTGCTTCGGCGAGATCGCCCTGCTGAGCGGCGTCACGCGCACGGCGACGGTGCAATGCGTCACGGATTGCGACCTGACCGTCCTCGCCCGGGACGATTTCCACTCGCTGAGCGCCGGTCGGGGAGCGTTGGCGGCAGCCATCCGCCGGCAGGCCGACGACCGCCGCGCGAAGCTGGCGGAAAGTGACGGCGTGGGCGCGCCCGAGCTCGGAGGCGTTTGACCTCCGCCGCCCATGCCGGGGTCATCAGTCGGCCCTGGCCTCGCGCATCACCATCAGGCCGGCGCCGATCACCAGCACCGCGCCGAGGATCAGGGCCGGCCCGGGCAGCTCGCCCCAGAACAGGAAGCCGAGCAGCGCGGACCAGAGGATCGCGGAATATTCGAATGGAGCGATCCAGGAGACCGGCCCGCTCATGTAGGCGCGGGTCATCAGCACCTGCGCGAGCCCGCCCAGGAGCCCGATCGTGACCAGCGCCACCAGGTCGGCCGCCCCGGGCGGATGCCGGACGAACAGCAGCGAGACCGCGCCGGCCAGCGTGCACGCGAACTGGAAGTAGAGCGCCACCGTCAGCCCGCGCTCGGTGCCGCCCAGGCGGCGGATCGAGAGCATGGCCAGGGCGACGAACAGGGCGCCGGCGACACCCAGAAGAGCGCCCCAGGAGAAGGTGGCCGTCCCCGGCCGGACGATCACCAGCACGCCCGCGAGACCCAGCAGCAGCGCGAGCCAGCGCCGCCGGCTCACCCGCTCGCCGAGCAGCGGGATCGCCAGGGCCGCGGTCAGCAGCGGCGCCGTGAAGCCCAGCGCGGTGGCCTCGGCCAGGGGCAGCAGGCCCAGGACCGCGAAGCTGCAGGCCATCGCCGTCAGGCCCGCCAGCGAGCGCAGCGCGTGGCCGAGCGGGCGGCTCGTGCGCAGCACCTGCCAGCCGCCCTGGCCCGGCGCCAGGGCGAGCAGCACGAGGGTGGCGAAGAAGCCGCGATAGAAGATGATCTCGCCCAGCGCGTAGCGAGCGCTCACCAGCTTGACCAGCGCAGCCATGGCCGCGAACAGGCCGACCGCCCCGACCAGCGCCAGCGCTGCCGACAGACGACCGGCGCCGGCGGCCGGCACCAGCGTCGACCGATCGGCGGAAGCGGCCCCGTCCACCACGTCCGTGTCAGCGCCGCGCCCACGCTCGGGATCCGTCACTTCGTCAGCTCAGCCCCGAGTCGCTCGGGTCCGCCGACACAGTCGTGAGGTCTTCCTGCGGCCTGCCGTCCTCGTTGCGGATGCGGGCCCGGTGCGGAACGTCTGCTCCCGTTGGTGCGGGACGAAGCGGCCGGGAAACGAACATGGAGGCTGCGCCAAGCCTCGCCCCTCCTGGTCATGGGCTCGATCACCCACGCCTCGAAATCGAGCTCCGAGAAGATCCATGGCGAGACGAGACAGGTCCAGGTGGC
>JBFWWD010000417.1:0-2889 GCA_050246385.1 Geminicoccaceae bacterium | reverse complement strand
GGCTTCGGGGAACACGGCCAGCCGCGCGTCGGGCAGGCGTCGGGCGGCTGCCCTCTCGGCGCGGTTGCTGACGATGCGCTCGCGGCCGGCCTGCATGCTCAGGATCGGCGTGGTGATCGCTTCCAGACCGCCCGGCCGCCGCATGAGCGCGATCGAATCGAGCGCTGCACCGAGCCAGCCATAGGTGACGCCGCCCAGGGCGAGTTCGGGCGTCGCCGCGATGAGCCGGCGCAGCTCGTCATAGCGTTCGGCGCTGGAGGTGAGGCGGTTGCGCGCGAAGACGTAGCGGGCGAGGTCGACGTCCCGCTGCCCGGGGGCGTAGCGCCAGGCCGCGCCCGAGCGGATCGCGGCCAGGCACAGCGCGCGGGCGACCGGCACGGGTGTGGGCCCGAGATGGATGCCGAGCATCGGCGCGCTCAGCGCGGCGGCCGCGAACCGCTCCGGCTGGGCGTGCAGGTAGCGCAGGCCGACATGGCCGCCCATCGAGTGGGCCAGCATCAGCCACGGTGCCGGCAGGGCCAGCTGCTCCAGCCGCCCGATGACGGCCTGCAGGTCGGCGAGATAGTCCGAGATGGCGAGGACATGGCCGCGGTCGCGCTGGGGCAGGAATCGGTCGGAGCCGCCCTGGCCGCGCCAGTCGAGGATCGCGGTCGCGAAGCCCCAGCCGAGCAGGTCGGTCAGCGTCTCGGCGTATTTCTCGATGAACTCCGCGCGACCGGGCAGGACGACGACCGTGCCGCGCAGCGCGCCGGCGGGCCGCAGATGACCCATCCGCACCCGCATGCCCGCCACGCACACCGTCTCCAACGCGAGCGGCGGCATGGCTCCCGACCCGCCCCGCTCGGACCGTGGCTCCGGCGCGTCCATGCCCCCGTCCCGAACCGTCGCTGCGACGCGGGACGCCTATGCGCAGGTCGTGGCAGCGTCAATCGCGATCGCGCTCCGCCGGGATGCTGTCGCGCAGCAGCACCACGGAGATCCGGCGGTTGCTCGGGTCGGCGGGATCGTGAGCGACCAGGGGCTCGGCGTCGGCCTTGCCGACCACCTCCGCCACCCGCGCCGGCGCCAGCCCGGCGCCGATCAGGGCGAGCCGGGTGGCGTTGGCGCGATCCGCCGACAGGCGCCAGTTGTCGCTGGCCGAGCCCGCCGCGAAGGGTAGGGAATCGGTGTGGCCGCGGATCGAGATCCGGTTGGGCAGGTCCGCCACCGCCCTCGCCACCACCTCGAGCAGCCGCCGCGTGTGCGCGAACATGGCGTCGCTGCCGATCGGGAACATCGGCACCTTTTCGCCGTCCAGGATCTCGACCCGCAGCCCTTCGGGCGTCTCCTCGAAGCGCAGCCGGTCCTTCAGCCCGCGCAGGGTCGGGTCGAGCTGGAGGGCGCCGAGGATCGAGGCCCTGGCCGCGCTGAAGGCCGCCTCCTCCGCGCTCGCCGTATCCGCCGCGGTCGCGCCGTTCGGGGTGGCGCCCGCCGAGATACCGGGCTCCAGCGCCTCCTCGTCCTCGGCCCGGCTCGGCAGTTCGGGCAGCCGGTCGAACGGCGAGCTCGGCAGCGGCGGGACGGAGCTGGGCAGCACCGTCATCCCGTCCAGCACGCCGCCGACGCCGCCGGGCGGCCCGATATTGACGGTGGCGTTGCTGAAGAAGTCGGCGAGGCCCTTCTTGGTCTCGTCGCTGGCGCTGCTGATCAGCCACAGCAGCAGGAAGAACGCCATCATCGCCGTGACGAAGTCGGCATAGGCGACCTTCCAGGCGCCGCCGTGATGGCCATGGCCGCCGGCGACGACCGGCCGGCGGATCACGATCGGGCGCGGCTCCCGGCTCACGCGGCGGCGGCCAGGGGGTCGGTCGGCAGCTTCTCCAGCACCTCGTCCATGGCGTGGAAGCTGGGCTGCAGCGTGGTCGGCACGTTGCCGCGCGCCAGCTCGATCACGACCGGCGCCGAGTGACCCTGCAGATAGGCGACCAGGCAGTCGCGGATGATCGCGTAGAACTGCGCGTCCTCCTCGTAGGTCTGGTTCATCTTGGCGGCGATCGGGCCGATGAAGCCGTAGGCGAGATAGACGCCGAGGAAGGTGCCGACCAAAGCGCCGCCGATCATGCCGCCGAGGATCTCCACCGGCTGGTTGATCGAGCCCATGGTCTTCACCACGCCCAGCACGGCGGCGACGATGCCGAGCGCCGGCGCCGCGTCGGCGATGCTCTGCAGGGCGGCGGAGCGGGCGTGCAGCTCGGCATGGTGCTTGCGCAGCTGTCGCTGCATGCACTCCTCGACCTGATAGGGGTCGTCCATGCTCATGGTCAGCATGCGCAGCGTGTCGGTGATGAACTCGAGCGCGAAATGGTCCTTCCGGATCTTCGGGAAGCGCCCGAACAGGGCGCTCTCGTGCGGATTGTCGATGTGCGGCTCGAGCGCCAGGATGCCCTTGGTCCTGAGCAGCTTGACCAGCATGAACATCAGGCAGAGCAGGTCGCGATAGTCGTCCTTGCGCCAGTGCGGGCCGGCGACGACCCGCCTGGTGTCGAGCAGGGCGCCTTTCACCACGTCGCCCTTGTTGGCGATCAGGAAGGTCCCGGCGGCCGCACCGCCGATCATCATCAGCTCGAACGGCATCGCCTTGAGGATGATGCCGAACTTGCCGCCGGCCAGGACGTAGCCGCCGAACACCATGCCGATGACCAGGACGATACCGACGATCGCGAGCATCCGCGGCCCCGAGACTCCGCCTGGGGCCGGTCTAGCCGATGGCCGTTAACATCCGGTAAGAGCCCGTTTGAGAATGGGTTGCTGGTTCGGAGCGGCTGTGGTGGAAGCTCGGGATGTGGAGCCGAGAGAGCCGTGGCCGGATGGCCGAGATCGCGCGCAAGAGCAAGCGTTATCCCACCGATC
>JBFWWD010000416.1:0-2891 GCA_050246385.1 Geminicoccaceae bacterium | reverse complement strand
TGGTACGCCAAGATGAAATCGCGCCCGTCCATGCGGCCGATCCTGATGGACCGGCTGGTCGGCCTGAAGCCGCCCGCGCATTACGACGATCCGGACTTCTGACAACCCGCCGACCACGCGTCGTCGCCAGCGGCCGCAGGACTGAGAATGCCGACCTACCGCTCCCGTACCACCACCCACGGCCGCAACATGGCCGGTGCCCGCGGCCTCTGGCGCGCCACCGGGATGAAGAACTCGGATTTCGGCAAGCCGATCATCGCGGTCTCGAACTCCTTCACGCAGTTCGTGCCGGGCCATGTCCACCTGAAGGATCTCGGCCAGCT
Organism: Geminicoccaceae bacterium; assembly: GCA_050246385.1. Classification (GTDB taxonomy): domain Bacteria; phylum Pseudomonadota; class Alphaproteobacteria; order Geminicoccales; family Geminicoccaceae; genus Benzoatithermus. The sequence goes on along the minus strand of JBFWWD010000416.1, from coordinate 2,568 downwards.
CGTGGCGCGGTCGATCGAGGCGGCCGGCGGCGTGGCCAAGGAGTTCAACACCATCGCGGTCGACGACGGCATCGCGATGGGCCATGACGGCATGCTCTACTCGCTGCCGAGCCGCGACCTGATCGCGGATGCGGTCGAGTACATGGTCAACGCCCATTGCGCCGACGCGATGGTGTGCATCTCCAACTGCGACAAGATCACCCCGGGCATGCTGAACGCCGCGATGCGGCTCAACATCCCGACCGTGTTCGTCTCCGGCGGGCCGATGGAGGCCGGCAAGGCCAGGGTGAAGGGCGAGATCCGGGCGCTGGACCTGGTCGACGCCATGGTCGCGGCCGCGGACGACAAATACTCGGACAGCGAGATCGCCACGATCGAGGAGGCGGCCTGCCCGACCTGCGGCTCCTGCTCGGGCATGTTCACCGCCAATTCGATGAACTGCCTGACCGAGGCCCTGGGCCTCAGCCTGCCGGGCAACGGCTCGGTGCTGGCGACGCACGCCGATCGCAAGCGGCTGTTCGAGGAGGCGGGCCGCCTGATCGTCGAGCTGGCCAAGCGCCACTACGAGCAGGACGACCCGTCCGTGCTGCCGCGGGCGATCGCGACCAAGGCCGCGTTCGAGAACGCGATGGCGCTGGACATCGCCATGGGCGGCTCGACCAACACCGTGCTGCACATCCTGGCCGCCGCCTACGAGGGCGGGGTCGACTTCACCATGGACGACATCGACGCCTTGAGCCGCAGGGTGCCGGTGCTGTGCAAGGTGGCCCCGGCCAAGTCGGACGTGCACATGGAGGACGTGCATCGCGCGGGCGGGATCATGGCGATCCTGGGCCAGCTCGACCGCGCCGGCCTGATCCACCGTGAGGCCGGCACCGTTCACTCGGCGACCCTCGGCGACGCGCTGGACCGCTGGGACGTCAGCCGCACCAACGAGGAGGAGGTGCAGGAGTTCTTCAAGGCGGCACCCGGCGGCGTGCGCACGACGCAGGCCTTCTCCACGGCCAACCGCTTCGCCGAGCTCGATCTCGACCGTCGCAACGGTGCGATCCGCGCGCCCGAGCATCCCTTCTCGAGGGACGGCGGCCTCGCCGTGCTCAAGGGCAACATCGCGCTCGACGGCTGCATCGTGAAGACCGCCGGCGTGGACGAGTCGATCCTCAAGTTCTCGGGGCCAGCGCGGGTGTTCGAGAGCCAGGACGAGGCGGTTCGCGGCATCCTCGACAACATCATCAACCCGGGCGACGTGGTGCTGATCCGCTACGAGGGCCCGCGCGGCGGTCCAGGCATGCAGGAGATGCTCTACCCGACCAGCTATCTGAAGTCGAAAGGCCTCGGCAAGGCCTGTGCCTTGGTCACCGACGGCCGCTTCTCCGGCGGCTCCTCGGGCCTGTCGATCGGCCATGTCTCGCCCGAGGCGGCCGAGGGCGGGGCGATCGGGCTGGTGCGCGAGGGCGACATCATCGAGATCGACATCCCCAACCGGTCGATACGGCTTGCGGTCGGCGACGAGGAGCTGGCGCAGCGGCGCGAGGAGCAGGAGCGCCAGGGCTGGAAGCCGGCCTATCAGCGGCCGCGCAAGGTGACCCGGGCACTGAAGGCGTACGCCGCCTTCGTCACCTCGGCGGCGCGTGGTGCGGTGCGCGATCTGGGGCCGCTGGAGTAGGCGCCGCTCAGGCGTCCCACCACCAGCGCATCGCGACCACCGCCGCGATGCCGGTGACGACGAGCCCGGCGCTGGCGACGAGCACCGGGCGCCGGAGTGCCGCGCCACCGAGGCTCGCGACCATGCCGGCCTTGACCACGGTGTTGCTGAGCGCGGCCAGGGTGATCGCGGTGGCCGCCACCGCCGCCGAGTTCGATCGGGCATAACCCGCCATCGACAGGGTGATGGCATCGACGTCGGTGAGCCCGGCCAGGACCGCGAGCGCGTAGATGCCACCGCCTGGAAAGTAGTGCTGCGCCAGTTTCACCATCAGCAGCACGGCGGCGAACAGGAGGCCGAACTTGACCGCCGCGGTCAGGCTGAACGGATTCTTGAGCGGCACGTCCTCTGCCGGGGTGGCCTTGTCGCTCCGCCGGTAGAGCAGCCACGCGGCGACGAGCGCCACCAGCCCCATCGCGGCGAAGGGCGGCAGGAGCGGTGGGAGCAGGTCGCGATTGACGGCCAGCACCATCACCAGCACGCGTGCGAACATGACCGTCCAGGCGACCAGGATGCCGCACGCCAGCGAGGCCGAGGCGTGCGGCTCGTCACCGCCGCGCTTGGCGAAGGAGAGCGTCACCGCGGTCGAGGAGACGAGGCCGCCGGTGACGCCGGTGAGCACGGTGCCGCGGCCGGAGCCGAGCCAGCGCGTGGCGACGTAGCCGACGAGCGACAGGCTCGAGATCAGGATCACCAGGAGCCAGAGCTTGTAGGGATTGAGCGCGTCCCATGGATCCATGGTACGGTTGGGCAGGAGCGGCAGGACGATGAAGCTGGCGACCAGCAGCCGCAGGCCGGCATAGACGTCGTCCCAGCCGAGCTTGGCGACCAGGCCGTGCAGGGGCTGCTTGTAGGCGAGCACC
>JBFWWD010000415.1:0-2943 GCA_050246385.1 Geminicoccaceae bacterium | reverse complement strand
CCGGCAGACCCGCGGGCGGTGGGTATCGGGAACCCGCTCGCCCGGTGCGAGCCGTCACCGTGGCCGACGTTCACGTGCTGGCGCAGAACATGATCCAGCACGCCGAACGCCGGCGGCTCCTGATCTTCGCCGACAACCGCCAGGATGCTGCCTTCCAGGCCGGGTGGATGGCGGATCACGCCCGGCGCTTCCGGCTGCGTGCACTGATGGCGGAGCGCATCGGGCGCGGAGCGGTGTCGATCGGCGATTTGGTCGCCGATCTGGACCGCACGCTGGATGGCGACGATCAGATGTCGCGGGGTCTGATCCCCGAGGTGTGGGCTGTGGCCCGCAAAGAGGCGGTCGGCCTCGACCATGCTCGCGAGCGCCGTCGGTTCCTGCGCATCGCCGTGCTGCGCGAGCTCGCCACGGCGCCGCGGCAGCGCCTCGGTCTCGAGGCGTGGGGGCGCATCCGAATCGACTATGTCGGCCTCGACGCGGAGCTGCCGTTCGTACGCGACTGGGCGCGGCGCCTCGATCTCGATCCACGCCGCCTGGCGGACGGAATCGGCGCCATCCTCGACCAGCAGCGACGGTCACTGCTGGTACTGCTCGATCGCGAGCAGCGCGTCTTCTCGCATCTCTGGATCGACGGCATGCCGGAGATCCAGAACGGCTACCTTCCGCTGCTGCGCGCGGTGCCCAAAGGGCTGAAGCTGCGCCGCGGCGCGACGGACGATTCGACGCGGGTGAGCGCCTGGATCGGGCCGCGGGGAACGCTCGTCGCCCGGGCGATCCGCGATTTCGGCGTGGCCGCCACCGATGTCGATCGCTTCCTCGAAGAGCTGTGGGACGCGCTCACCACCGCCGGGATCCTGGCCCCGGTCACCCTGCAGGGACCGCGGGGGAACGCCCTCCCGCACAGCTCGGGAACGCATCAGATCGACGGCGATCGACTCCTGATCGCGCCGCACAGTGGTCGCCGGCGGTGCCGGCGCTGCCGGCGGACGGCGGTACGGCCGACTCCGCACGAGCGCTGCCTTGCCTGGGGTTGCGGCGGTACCCTCGAGTCCGAAACGGACGACCCCGACAACTATGACCTGCAGGTCCTCGCCGAGCGCTTCGCGCTCCTCCTGCCCGCCGAGCACACGGCGCAGGTGCCGACCGCCCGCCGCGAGGAGCTCGAGCGCCTGTTCAAGGGCGACGGCGAGGCCATCAACACGCTGGTGTGCACGCCGACCCTGGAGATGGGCGTGGACATCGGCGGCCTGGATACCGTGCTGCTGCGCAACGTGCCGCCGCTGCCGGCCAACTACTGGCAGCGCGTCGGCCGGGCCGGGCGGAGGCACCGCCTGGCGGTGAACCTCACCTACGCACGCCCGGCGAGTCACGATCGTGCCTACTTCGCCGAGCCGATGAAGCTGCTCGGCGGCCGTGTCGATCCGCCGCGCTTCAACCTCAGGAACGAGGTGATGCTGGCCAAGCACGTCCACGCGGTGGTGATCACGCGCCTGCACCAGCTGGCCCGCGAGGGCTCGCCGCTGACGGAACCCGAGCGGGCTCAGATCAGCGCGGCGCTCGAACGCGTGTTGCCGCTCTGGGTGCGCGAGTACCTGTTCGACGCCAACGAGCTCGTGCGAACGACGGCCTTCGACGTGTCGCCGCTCGATGCCGTGGTACGGCAGCATGCCGACGACCTGTTGCGCGAGACGCTGCGCATCTTCCGTGACACCTGGCCGGCCGACGATGTCGAGGCGGTCGAGCCGGACCGGCTGCGGCAGGTCATTCTCGAGATGCCGCCGGCGCTGGAGGGGGTCATCCGCACCATCCGGCGGCGGCTCGACTGGTGCATGGATCAGATGGCGAAGCTCGACGAGCGGCGCCGGCTGCGCGGCACGCTTGACGGCGACGAGGACGCTCTGTACCGCCGCTGCGATCAGATGGTGAAGCGGCTGAAGGGCGTCGGGCACAGGCGCCGTGTGGAGGCAGAGGGATTCGACGACCGTTACACGTACGGAGTGCTAGCCGCCGAGGGGTTCCTGCCTGGCTACGGTCTGGATACCGGGTCCGTGCGCGGGCTGGCGCTGGTGCCGGCGAGCGTCAGTGCCGACGGCGACTACCCGCTGCCGCGACCGTCGGCGGTCGCGCTGCGCGAGTACATCCCCGGCAACCTCGTCTACGCCAATGGGCGCCGCTTCGTGCCGCGGCAGTTCCATCTGCTGACGAGCGAGCCGCTCGAGTTTCATCTCGACCTCGGGCACGAGGCGGTCGCCGAGGTCGGAGTGGCGCGCGACGGCGTCGCGGCGATCGGCGGGCTGAGCCTGCATGCGGTCGAGATGTGCGACGTCGATCTCGCGCACGTCTCGCACATCAACGACGAGGAGCAGTATCGGTTTCAGCTCGCGGTCGCCGTCTATGGCTACGAGCAGGGCCGGCACAGCGCCGGCCGGATGTACCGTTGGGGAGAGCGCCAGCTGGCCTTCCGCCGCAACGTCTACATGCGGCTCGTGAACATCGGGCCGGCGCAGCTCGTCGGCCGGCAGCAGCTCGGGTACCCGATGTCGCTGGTCAGCGGCCAGTCGCGCTCGCCGTTCGCGTCCCCGGCAGAGTTGCAGCACTTCTCCCAGCGCGAGCAGGAGCGCTACGGGAAGCCGCCGCCCTCGGTCGGCTTCTATGCCGATGTGATCGCCGACGCACTCACCCTCGAGGGCTGCGCCGATCGCAGCGAAGCCTACACGGTGCTCGAGGCGCTGCGCGTTGGCATGACACGGGTGCTCGAGATGGAACGCGAGGACCTGCAGGTCCTGGTCACCGGCCGGGTCGGCGAGGACGCGGTTGATGGCCTGCTGTACGATCCCATGCCTGGTGGGTCGGGTCTCCTGGAGCAGGCCTGCGCCCGCTGGGACGAGGTCGTGGCCGCGGCGCTCGCGATGCTGGAGGGGTGTCCCTCGCTGTGCGAACGCT
>JBFWWD010000414.1:0-2962 GCA_050246385.1 Geminicoccaceae bacterium | reverse complement strand
ACAGGCCGCGATGACGTCCAGATCGCGCTTCCTGGCCGGGGCGAGCTGCCAGTTGATCGGCCCGAGCTTGTCCCTGAGCGCCAGCACGCCGCCGGTGCAGAACCGCTCGACCGAGTCCCCGGCCGTCGCCAGCTCGCGGCGGATGGTGGCGTAGCGCGGCGCCTTGAGCGCGAACACGAAACCCTCGGGCGTCTCGTCGTGCCATCTGGCGAAGGTGTCGGGGCCGGGCGTGCGGTAGAAGGTGCCGTTGATCTCGATCGCGGTCAGGCGGCGGCTGGCGAAGCCGAGCTCCTCCTTCTGCGGCAGGCCCTTGGGATAGAAGCTGCCGCGCCAAGGCTCGTAGACCCAGCCGCCGACACCGACGCGGATCGCGCCCCGCCCGCCCTCGCCCATCGCCCTTCCCCCGGTGGCCCTGCCGCGGGCGGCATGGTAGGGGATCGGTCGCTCTCCATTCCAGCGCCGTCGTCCGTGGTCCGTCGCGCCCGCAGCTTCGGCATCCTCTCGGACAGCCATGGCGACCTCGGCACTGATCCTTGTCTTCGAGCCCGTGCAGGCCTGTGTCGAGCGGCTGAGGTCGGCCGGCTTCGCGCCGGAACCGGCGGCGGAGATCGCCTCCTATCTGGATCAGTCGACCGACATCCTGCGCGAGCTGGATGAGATCGGCCGGGCCTGCTCCGCGCACGACCTGGCGTTCAGACCGGTCGAGCTGGACCGGGTTCAGGAGGTGCTCGCCGCTGCCGATCCGCGGAATGCCGTGGTCTGGACGCTCACGGACGGCATCGCCTACTTCCGCGGCGGGGTGGCACCGGCACTGGCGCGGCTCGCAGGCCTGAACACCGTCGGCTCCGACGACGCCCTGTTCGCGCTGTGCCAGGACAAGTTCAGGTCCGGAGCGGTTCTGGCCGCATTGGGCCTGCCGGTGCCCCCGGCGGGGCTCGCCCGCGACGGAGCGTGGCTGGTCGAGCCGCCGGCATCCGCCACCGGCTGGTTCGCCAAGCCGAACCGGCTCGGCGCCAAGATCGGCATCTGGCCGGATTCCCGCTGCATGGCTCTGGAGGATGCGCTCGCCCTCAGCAGGCGGATTCACGCCGCCTACCGCGACGACACCATCGTCCAGCCCTATGTCGCGGGCCGCAACGTCCGGGCGAGCTTCCTGGGTGTCGCGCCCGAGGCGGGCGTCGAGACCCTGGGCGTCGCGTTCGTCGATTCGGGCGGAGACTTCCAGACCATGGCCGACAGCCTCGCGCTCTACGGTGCCACGGGCGACGCGGCCAGGGCGGCCGGCACCTATGCCGAGCCCGAGCTCCTGGCGGTGGGTAGCACCCAGCCGGCGGCCGAGGCGAGGATCCGGCGGATCGCCGACCGCATGATGCGGCATCTCGGCCTGCGCGACGTGTTCTCCCTGGATCTGCGGGTCGCGGCCGACGACACGGTGCACCTGATCGAGTTCGAGGTCTGTCCGGGGCTGCCCTGCTTCGATTTCCGGAGCTACTGCCGTGCCCGATGGGGCATGAGCCTGGCGGAGGCGATGGCCGCCACCGCCGCCGGCCGCCTGCGGGTCGCAGCGCCGGCCTGATACCGACCCCCCGCTCGGGCCGACCACCCCCGGTGGCCCCGCCGCCGGTGGCATGGTAGGGATCGTTCGCCCTTCGTTCCGGAGCTCATCGCCTTGGCCCGACGCGCCGGCAGCGCCGATCTGCCCCTGCATGGCGGCCGCGTGCCGGCGTGGCTGGGCCAGCGCATGACCCGGCTCGGAGCGGTGGTGGCGCAGGCGATCGTGCACCATTACGGCCGCGACGAGTTCCTGCGCCGGCTGGCGCACCCGTTCTGGTTCCAGTCCTTCGGCGCCGTGATGGGCATGGACTGGCATTCCTCGGGCATCACCACGAGCGTGCTGGGTGCCCTCAAGCGTGGGCTGGCGCCGCTCGCGGGCGAGCTGGGCCTGCATGTCTGCGGCGGGCGCGGGGCGCAGTCGCGGCACACGCCCGGCGAGCTCGTGGGCATCGGCGAGCGGGTCGGCTTCGACGGAGAGGCGCTGGCGCGCGCGAGCCGGCTGGTGGCGAAGGTCGACAGCGCCGCCGTGCAGGACGGCTTCCAGCTCTATCTGCACGGCTTCGTGGTCGCCGACGACGGCGCCTGGGTGGTGGTGCAGCAGGGGATGAACGGCGGCACGCGGCTGGCGCGGCGCTATCACTGGCGCTCGGAGGGGCTGGCGAGCTTCGTCGAGACGCCGCACGCCGCGATCGAGGGCAGGCGGGGCGGCGCGATCGTCAACCTGACCGACCGGCGGGCTGCGGCCTCGCGCCAGGGCCAGCTCGAGCTCTTGCGGGAGCTCGGGCCGGACCGGCTGGTGGGCGAGGTCGCGGCCCTCGACCGGGCCGCACCGCCGGCGCAGGCGATGCTGCCGCATCTGACCATGCCGGCGCATCACGACGTCCGGCCCAAGGACGTGCTGCTGCGCCGATTGCACGGCACGCTGGCGGCTGCCGCCGAGCGGGGGCCCGAGGACTTCGCCGAGCTGCTGCTGGTGCCGGGCGTGGGTGCCCGAACCGTGCGCTCGCTGGCGATGGTGGCCGAGGTGGTGCACGGCGCGCCCTGCCGGTTCGCCGATCCCGCGCGCTTCTCGCTGGCGCACGGCGGCAAGGACCGCCACCCCTTCCCGGTGCCGGTCGCGGTCTACGACCGGACCATCGCCGTGCTCAAGTCCGCCGTCGACCAGGCGAAGCTCGGCAATGACGAGCGGCTCGACGCATTGCGGCGGCTGGACCGCGAGGCGCGGCGGCTGGAGCGGCACGCAGGCGGGCCGGGCTTCGCCGAGCACGTCGCCGCGGAGCGCCACGCCTCGCACGGCTATGGCGGTCGCAGCGTGCTCGGCCAGGAGCCGCCGCCCGAGCGGGGAACCGGCTCCGCGGCCTGACGATTGCACGGGGCAGCGGAGGATCAATGCGATGCCCGGCTCCCA
>JBFWWD010000413.1:0-3009 GCA_050246385.1 Geminicoccaceae bacterium | reverse complement strand
ACAGGCTCGGCCATTCGACCCCGGACGCACCCAACATCGCCGCCCTCCTCGCCATGCCGTCCCGGCACGGCGAGACCATCGCAGCGTCGCCTCACACCGCAAGTCTTATCTTAGCGCCTATGGGGTCGGGACCCATTTCGATCCGCCTCGATCGTCTACCCTCAAGCAAGTTCGCAAGATGATGGCTGACAGACGGGCGGCCCATACTCGATCGTCCCAGGATGATAGTCATGTGTCGGACGCTGAGAAACGGTACCGCCCTTTCCAACCTCGTCTATGCCAGCCGCGTCAGCGGCCGGTTCGGTAGAGGAGGATGTCGGGTGCTCCGGCGGGCACGCCCGGGATCACCAGCACGCGGCCGCCCTGGACCAGCGGGTAGTCGAATTCGCCCGTGAGCGGGGCGCGCGCCTGGCCCTGGTTGTCGATGCAGACGAAGCGGGTCTCGACCTCGAGGACCTTGCGCACCGCGTTGGTGCCGCCGACCCGGACCCGCTTGAATGCCGGACGGCCCTGGCCGCCGATGAAGCCGTGGCCCTGCGAATAGTTCGGCCCGAGCCCGACGCAGTTGGTGAAGAAGCTTTCGGTCTGGCTCAACTCCAGGACCGCACCGCCGCCGACATGGGTGATCACCATGCGCACGGTCGATCCGTCCAGCGGGTCGATGCCTTCCCAGACGCCGAGAAAAGCCTGCGGATCGGGCGCGGTCCGCGAGCCGGATTCGGCCCGGACGGGCTGCGCCGCGATGACGAGCACACCGACGAGCGCCGCACCCAACAGCATGCGAATCATCGAGCGTTCCCCTGAATGAACGACATTGTTTTGACCATGTCGTCGTTCATCTGGAAGGTTACTCTCCATGCGCACCGTGTCAATCACAAGTTCGTCGAAATAACCGCCGAAGTTGGGATAACGTGGTCACACCGTTTTGCCGGCTACTCTGCAGTCGACACCGCTTCCTCCACTCAGGGGGCGCAGGCGACGCCCGAGTAGCTCCAGGTGATGTCCGCCAGCCTAGTCCCCTGCATGCAGAAGCTCATCGCATCGCTCCGCCTGCCGGTGAGCCGGATCGCCCTGCCATCGACCGGCGGTGGCGGTGACGCGGCGGTGATGTCATAGAGTGTCCCATCGCCGGTCCGCACCATCAGGCAGCCCGCCTCGACGCCGGGCTCGGGGCAGCCCTCGACGGCGACCGTGCCGGGCGCCTGGGCGGGTGGCGTTGCCGCGCAGGCGGCAAGGCTGAAGGCCGTGCAGGCTGTCAGCCCGAGCAGGGCTCGCAGCGCGGAATTGGCCCGGTGGCGGGCATCGTCGGTGCTGGATCTCGCCTGCCTCATGCCTCGTCGCTCCTCGGCGCTCCGACGGCACCCCCGTGCTCGCCCTCTCCGGGGCCGACCTCCTTGCCGAGATGCACCGCCTCCGGCGCCTCCGCATAGTACCCGAATGGCGGCACCGGCTCGTACCCCGCCGACCGGTACAGGGCGATCGCCTCCGGCTGCAACTGCCCGGTCTCCAGGATCACCCGCCGATGGCCCGCAGCGACCGCGGTGCGCTCCAGCTCGGCCAGCACGGCACGTGCGAGCCCGCGGCCGCGGCAGGCTGGGGCGACGTACATGCGCTTGAGCTCCACCGCCGCCCCGTGCGCGCGCCAGCCGCCGCATGCCGCTGGCCGGCCGTCGACATAGGCGACCAGGAACAGCCCGCGCGGCGGCGCGAACTCGGCGGGGTCGACCAGGGTGCCGTCCGGGCCGCCGTAGCGCGCCACATATTCCCGCTGCACCTCGGCGATCAGCGCCGCCGCATCGGGGTGATCGTAGGCCGTCGCCTCGATGCGCATGGGGAACGTCACCGGCACTGCCCTTCGATCAGCCGCCTCGACCACAAGCACCATGGGCGATGGCCGGCACTCTCGATCCGCCCCGCAACGATGGTCAAGCGTCCGGCAGGTGGTTCGAGCTCGCTCCGCCGAAGCGGCCGGTACGGCAGTGGGCCGGGCAAGCCCGGGTCGAGCGGGAGCTCGACGGCGGGACAGGGCGCCCCACGCGGCACAGCCCCAAATGGGCGAGATGCTCGCCGGCCGCGCAGACGGCGCATCCGCTCTCGCCCGCGGAGCCGTTCCGTCGATCGCGTATCGCAGGCTCGGCCGGGCGCATGGCGATGCTCGTGTTGCGGCGATTGGCGGACCGGGCCGGTCGGACTACTTGGAATGAACAAGCCCCCAAAGGGCCGAAGGAGAAGGAGAATGTCCAGTAACATGGCGGATGGCGCGCCGATCGCGCCGGACGGCATCATGCAGCTCGGCGTCGGCTTCTGGAGCGCCAAGACGCTGCTCAGCGCCGTCGAGCTCGGCCTGTTCACGGCACTGGCCGAGCGTCCCGGCAGCCGGGACGAGCTGCAGCGGCGGCTCGGCCTGCATCCGCGCGCGGCCGCCGACTTCCTCGACGCGCTGGTGGCGCTCGGGATGCTCGAGCGGCAGGACGGCGTCTACCGCAACACGCCGGCGACCGAGCGCTACCTCGATCGCGCCAAGCCGAGCTACATCGGCGGCTTGCTCGAGATGGTGAACGAGCGCCTCTATTCGTTCTGGGGTGGGCTGACCGAGGCGCTGCGCACCGGCATCCCCCAGAACGAGGCCAGACACGGCGGCGACTTCTTCGCCGCCCTCTACGCCGATCCCACCCGGCTGGAGGGCTTCCTGAAGGCGATGACCGGCCTCAGCGCCCCCGTCGCCGCTGCGATCGCCGCCCGCTTCCCCTGGGCCGAGCACCGCACCCTGATCGACGTCGGCTGCGCCCAGGGCGGCCTGCCCGCCACGGTCGCACTCGCCCATCCGCACCTGACCGGCGGCGGCTTCGACCTGCCCGAGGTCGAGCCGGTTTTCGCCCGCCACGTCGCCGCCCACGGCCTCGCCGACCGGCTGCGCTTTCATCCCGGCGACTTCCTACGCGACCGGCTGCCGGCCGCCGACGTGCTGGTGATGGGCCATATCCTGCACGACTGGGACCTCGAGCAGAA
>JBFWWD010000412.1:0-3026 GCA_050246385.1 Geminicoccaceae bacterium | reverse complement strand
CGTCGGCCATCGCGTCTCGGGCGTTGATCGCGAGATTCAGGATCGCGTTCTCGATCTGCGTCCGATCGGCCAGCGTGTTCCACAGCCCGCCGGCGACGACGGTCTCGATCTCGACCTGCTCCCCCAGGGACCGGCGCAGCAGCTCCGTCGTCTCCCGCACCACCTGCCCGAGATTGACGACCTGGGGATCGAGCGGCTGCAGCCGGGCGAACGCCAGCAGCTGTGCGGTGAGACGGGCCCCGCGCTCGACGCCGAGCGCCGCGTTGCGCGCCCGGCGGCCGGAATCGCTCCCTTCCGGCAGCGCGCGGGCGAGCAGGTCAAGATTGCTGGCGATCACCTGCAGCGTGTTGTTGAAGTCGTGTGCGATCCCGCCGGTGAGGCGGCCGACCGCCTCCATCTTCTGCGCCTGCCGGATCACCGCCTCGGCCTGCGTGCGCCGCGTGATGTCCAGGACCGAGAGCACGAAGCCCCCGTCGGGCATCGCATCGCGACAGATCTCGAGGTTGCGCTGGCCGACCACCGCCTCGACATGGCCGTCGCCGGCTTCCTGGCCGGGATCGGCCAGCGCCTGCGACGCCCGCTCCCGCTCGAGCTCCCGCAGCGCCGCGAACGACGTCCCTGCCTCGGCCGTGCTGGCCGGAAGGCCGAGCAGCTCGAAGAAGCCGCGATTGTGGGCCGCCAGGGCGCCCTTGGCGTCGAAGGCGGCGATGCCGTTGCGGCAGCTGTCGAGCGTGGATTGCAGCAGCATCCGCTGGCGCGCCAGCTGCGACTCGGTCCGGCGCAGGCGGCGATTGCTGCGCAGCAGGAGGGCGGCGCCGACGAGCAGCGCCGTCAGCGCCAGGGCCGAGCCGAGAATGGCGGCGTAGAGGGCGCCGCGCTGCGACCGGTCCGACTGGGCGATGCGCCCGGCGAGCAGGGCGTTCTCGGCCGCGATCATCTCGCCGATCAGCTCTCTGATCTGATCCATGGCGATCTTGCCGCGATCGCCCTGGATCACCGCGACGGCACCGGCCCCGTCGCCCCGCTCGGCGAGCTCGACCGTGCGCCGCAGCTCGGCGAGCACGGTGTCGAGCAGCGATCGCAGCCGACGGGCACGGGCCGCCTGCCCGGGACTGTCGGCCACCAGCCCCGCGAGGGCCTCGGCCTGTGCCGGGATCGCCGCCACCGCCAGCCGATAGGGCTGCAGATAGGAGGCGCGCCGCGTGATGATGAAGCCGCGCTGCCCGGTCTCCGCATCCTGCACCCGGGACAGCAGCATGCGCGCGGCGTCGATCGTCTGGACCGTGCGCCTCCCCGCCGCCCGGCTGGCGTCGAGCTCGCGCGAGAACTGCCAGGTCAGGCCGGCGGCGAGCGCGACCAGCAGCGCGATCAGGATCGACACGACCAGGAGCGGGCGGGCGGCGGTGCGCATGCGCTACGGCTACGCCGGCTCCGGCATGCTGGCTAGACCGGCGGCGATTCGGCAACGGCCTCACCGGTTTATCGGTCACCTGCTGCAGGTCACCGCAATATGGCATCAGACGGCATTGGGGCATGGTTGAGAGTTCTGCCATGGAGACGACGAAGTCCAGGCTGGTCGACGGCGGCAGGATCATCGTTCCGGCGGCGTTCCGCCGCGCGATGGGCTTGGCGAACGGGGATGCGGTGATCCTCGAGCTGCACGGCGACGAGCTGCGCGTCCGCCCGGCGCGCGCGGCGCTGCGGCGCCTGCAGGCGCGCCTGGCGCCCTTGGCGCCTGCGCCGGGCGAGCCGCTGGTGTCCGACACGCTCCAGGACGACCGGCGCCGCGAGGCGTCCGGTGGCTAGCATCGGCCACGTGCTCGACGCCTCGGCACTGCTCTGCCTGCTCTTTCGCGAGCCCGGTGCCGAGCGGGTCGAGGCCGTGCTCGCCGGCGCCCTGATGAGCGCCGCGAACCTCGCGGAGGTCGTGGCCAAGCTGGTCGAGCGCGGTGCCGACGGCGCTGCGGTGGTGGCCGACCTCGCGGAGCTCGACCTCGAGATCGTGCCGCTGGACCGTGCCCAGGCCGAGGCGGCAGGTCTCCTACAGGCGGCCACCCGCAGCGCCGGCCTGTCGCTCGGCGACCGCTGCTGCCTGGCGCTGGCGTCGAGCCTGGACGCCACGGCGGTGACCAGGGACCGGGCCTGGGCGAAGCTCGACCGCAGCGTCGCGGTAGAGCTGGTCCGCTGACGTGGGGCGAATGTCCCGTGCTGTCGTGCGTCGAGGCCAAATTGGCCGATGGTCGGGGCAGATGCTATGGAAGATCGATGGCGAACGCTCGCGAAATACTGCCGGACCGCGACCTCTACCAGCGCGACTGTTACAGCTGGGCGCTGGAGCAGGCAGCGCTCCTGCGTGCCCACCGGTTCGCCGAGCTGGACCTGGAGAACCTCGCCGAGGAGATCGACGGCTTGACCAGGGCCGAGGCACGGGAGCTGCGCAGCCGGTACGCCACCCTGTTGAGCCACCTGCTGAAACGGGAGTTCCAGCCGGAGCGGCGCTCCCACAGCTGGGCGGCGACCATCGCCCGCGAGCGGGACGCGATCCCCGACCACCTGGACGAGGACCCGGACCTTGAGCCGCGCCAGGCCGAGCGGTTCGCCAAGGCCTATCGCGGCGCGCGGGCCGATGCCGCGGCGGAAGCCAACTTACCCCTGACCCGCATCCCCGCCGCGTGCCCCTACACGCTCGACCAATCGACGAGCGAGGCTTTCTGGCCCGGCCCCGGCCCCGATCGGCCATTGCCCTGAGCCAGCGCACCTTTCACGGGTGCCAAAGGACTAAAGTACGCCATCTTCGCGTTCAATGAGGTCAGACCCATTCTTGCATCTAGTTAATATTGGACTGCACCCCGAGGCTGAGACACGTAAATCAGGGACAGCTCGGTTGCACTGACGCCATGTGGAGTGGACCCCTTGAGCGAGACAGGGAATGGGTGACAGTCCTTCTTGAGGAGGGCTGGATGGCGGGCAAGCAGGCCCGGCGCTTTGACCGGACATTCAAGCTGGCGGCGCTGGCGCGGATGGCG
>JBFWWD010000411.1:0-3046 GCA_050246385.1 Geminicoccaceae bacterium | reverse complement strand
CGCCGCAGTCCAGGAGGTGGAGCGCGACGCCGGGCTGGCGCGAGATGCCCTGGCCGCGGCCCGTCTGGCAGCCGAGGCCGGACGCCTCGGCGAGGCGCTGAGGCAATGCCAGGCGACCAACGACTCCTCCCGCCGCACCCAGGCGGCGCTTGCCGCCGATCTGGTCACGCCCGAGCGGGTGGCCCAGGTCAGGGCGGCGCAGCAGGCGAGCGACCGCGCCGCCGGGCGGCTGGCTACCGCTTCGACCAGGCTGGACTTTCGTTTGCTCCCCGGCCGGTCGATCCGGGCGGATGGCCGGGAGCTGGATCCGGCGCAGGCGCTCCAGGTGGGCCGCCCGGTGGAGCTCGAGCTGGAGGGCTTCGGCCGGATCGTCGTCACGCCCGGCGGCGAGGATCTGGGGGCGCGGCAGGCGGCGCTGGCCTCGGCCGAGGCGGAGCTTGCGGCGGCCCTGAACGCGATCGGCTGCCGGTCCCTTGGCGAAGCCGAGCTCGGCCTGGAGCGGCGGCGGGAGGCCGAGGCGGAGCTTCGCCGCGCGGAGGCGGAGATCAAGGCGATCCTGCAGGCGAGCGCTGCGCGCTCGCTGGAGGCGCTGGCCCAGCTCGTCGCCGATCGCGAGGCCGAGCTCGACCGGCTGCGCGCTCGACTGCCGTCCGACCGCGAGCTCTCGGACGAGCCGTCGCTGATCGAGATGGCCGAGGCGGCGGTCGAGGCGCTCGCACGCGCGCGGGCCGCTCTGGACGACGCGCGTCAGGCCGAGGCGGCGAGCCAGGATCGGCTCGCCGCGGCGGAGACCGTGCTCGCCGCACTGCGCGGCGAGCGGCAGGCTTCCGAGACGAGGATGCCGGAGCTGCAGGCGCGCCTGTCGGCCGAGCGGGCGCTGCAGGCGGACGACGATTTGCGGACGGCACGGCAGGGGGCGGAGGGCAGGCGACAGGCCGCCGAGCTGACCTGCGAGCGGCTGACCCGGGCCCTGGAGGCCGGCGACGCCGAAGGCCTGCGCGAACGCCTCGCCATCGCCGAGCGCGAGCTTGCCGCGCTGGAGGGCGAGCGTCGCCGGCTCGATGCAGAGATCCGCGATCTCGAGATCGCCCTGCGCGAGACGGGCGGCGGCCGCTGGGTCGAGCGGCTGGCCGATCTGCCGCCGACGCTGGAGGCGGCCAAGGCGATCCATCGGCGCCTCGAGCGCGAGGGCCGCGCCTGGCGGCTGCTCGCCGACAAGCTCGCGGCGGCCGACCAGTCGGTGCGCGAGACGCTCGTCGCGCCGGTCGCGCAGCGTCTGCGGCCCCTGTTGCAGCGCGTGTTTCCCGGTGCAGAGCCCGTGATCGATCCGGCGAGCCTCGGCGTCACCCATCTCGCCCGCGACGGGGCGCGGGAAGGGTTTGACAGCCTGAGCATCGGCGCGCGGGAGCAGGTCGCGGTGCTCGTGCGCCTCGCCTTTGCCCATCTGCTGGCCGAGCGGGAGGGCGAGGCACCCTGTCTGATCCTCGACGATGCCCTGGTCTATGCCGACGAGACGCGTTTCGCGACGATGAAGACGATCCTGCAGCGGGCGGCGCGCGAGATGCAGATCCTGGTGCTGACCTGCCGGCCAAGGGACTATTTCGGGCTGGATGCGCGTTACCTTCGGCTGGAGGATTGCCGCGCCGGCTGAGCCGTGAGGGCAATTCCGCCTGGACCCCACAGGCGGTCGGCGGCATGGTGCGCTCTCTCCTGCGGCGCGACGGAATCCGGAATGATGCATGCGGCGCCCGATGCGGCGACCCCAATCGCTACCATCCCGCGTACCCTGGTCACCGATGCGGCGGCGGCCCCGGTCGTGGTCGTGCAGTTTCCCGAGATCTGGGGGCGCAATGTCAGCCCGTTCGGCCTGAAGCTCGAGACCTGGCTGCGGCTCGCGGACATCCCCTACACGGTCGAGCCGTCGACCAATCTGCGCAAGGCGCCGAAGGGCAAGCTGCCCTACATCAAGGACGAGGGGCGGCTCGTCTCCGACACCACCTTGATCATCGAGTATCTCAAGGCGACGCGCGGCATCGATCCCGATGCCGGCCTGAGCGAGCGCGAGCGCGCCGAGGCGCTGACGCTGCAGCGCCTCTTCGAGGATCACTTCTATTTCGTGCTCGTCTACAGCCGCTGGATCGACGAGGCGGGCTGGCGGGTGCTCCAGCCGGCCTTCTTCGGCCAGCTGCCGTTCCCGGCCGGCAGGCTGGCGGCGAGGCATTTCCGGCGCCGGATCCGTGGCATGCTCCACCTCCAGGGCCTCGGCCGCCACCGGGCCGAGGAGATCTACGCCATGGGCCGGGCGGACCTCGCCGCGGTCGCGGACTTTCTCGGCGACCGACCGTTCCTGATGGGCGAGCAGCTGACCACGGTCGACGCCGTGGCCTACGCCTTTCTGGCCAATGTGATCTATCTGCCGTTCGAGACCGAGCTGAAGCGGGCTGCGCTGGAGTTCCCGACCCTGGTCACCTACTGTGAGGCCATGGAGCAGGGCCTGCAGCTCGACGAGTGAATCAGCCGCCCGGGACCGGGGAGCCGGCCGGGCCGAGGATGGTCAGCGTGTGCGAGTGGAACTCGCGCCGGTAGACCACGAGCACCACCAGCAGCGTCAGCGCCATGAACAGGAAGGGCTGGAGGAACCAGCTGAGGGCCGCGAGGCCGAAATAGAAGGTGCGCAGCGCCTTATTGAAGTGCTCGGCGGCACGGCTCGCCACTCCGGCGGCGCGATCCGCATACTCCCGTGCCGATGATGTCTCAGCCTCCTCGTGCGGAGGTGCTGCGCCGATCAGGATCGCCACATAGTTGAACTGTCGCAGCGACCAGGTCAGCTTGAAGAAGGCGAAGACGAAGACCACCACCAGCAGCAGCACCTTCATCTCCCACACCAATGGAGGCGCCGCTGCGATCCAGGGAATCTCGTTCAGCACGGACATCGCTTGCTCGCGCGCGCCGAGGATCGCCAGACAGCCGCCGACGATCAGGATCGCGGTGGAGGCGAAGAAGGCATTGCTCTGGGCGAGGATCATCACGACCTGCATGTCGCCGA
>JBFWWD010000410.1:0-3052 GCA_050246385.1 Geminicoccaceae bacterium | reverse complement strand
GCGGCTCGAGCTGCGCGCCGCCTCGACCTTGTCGAACAGGTAGCCGTCGACGAACGGGCCCTTCCAGACCGAACGGGGCATCTTATGCTCCCCTCGTCTTGGCGAGATGGCGGCTGCGGATGATCATGCCGATGGTCTTCTTGTTGCGCCGGGTCTTGTGGCCCTTGGTGGGCTGACCCCAGGGGCTCACGGGGTGCCGACCGCCCGAGGTGCGGCCCTCGCCGCCACCGTGCGGATGGTCGACGGGATTCATGGTCACGCCGCGATTGTGCGGACGGTGACCCTTCCACCGCATCCGGCCGGCCTTGCCGTAGTTGATGTTCTGGTGATCGGGGTTCGAGACCGCACCGATCGAGGCGATGCACTCCGAGCGCACCTTGCGGATCTCGCCCGAGCCAAGCCGGATCTGACTCCAGTCGCCGTCGCGGCCGATCAGTTGGGCGAAGGTCCCGGCCGAACGCGCCAGCTGGCCGCCCGCGCCGGGTTTCAGCTCGACATTATGCACGATCGTGCCAACCGGGATGTTCTTCAGCGGCGCCGCATTGCCCGGCTTCACGTCGACCCGGTCGTCGGCCACCACCTTGTCGCCGGCATGCAGCCGCTGCGGCGCCAGGATGTAGGCGAGCTCACCATCCTCGTACTTCACGAGCGCGATGAACGCCGTCCGGTTTGGATCGTACTCCAGCCGCTCGACGATGGCGCTGACGCCCCACTTGCCACGCCGCTTGAAGTCGACCAGACGATAGGTGCGCTTGTGCCCGCCGCCACGGAACCGGACGGTGGTCCGGCCGAGATTGTTGCGCCCGCCGCTGCTGCTCAGGCCCTCGGTCAGTTTCTTGACCGGCTTGCCCTTGTGCAACTCGCTCCGGTCGACCGTCACGAGCTGACGCATCGACGGGCTGGTCGGGTTGTAAGTCTTGAGCGCCATCGCGTCAGATCCCCGTCGTCACGTCGATGTTCTGGCCCTCGGCCAGGGTGACGATCGCCTTCTTCACGTCCGAGCGGAAGCCGACGCGGCCCTTGAACCGCTTCATCTTCCCCTTCTGCACCAGTGTGTTGACCGCCGTGACCTTGACGTTGAACAGGCCCTCGACCGCGGCCTTGATCTCCGGCTTGGTCGCCTCCTGGCGGACCTTGAACACGACCTGGTTGTGCTCCGATACCCGGGTCGACTTCTCGGTCACCACCGGGGCCAGGATCACGTCGTACATCGCGAGCTTGTTCACGCCAGGCGCTCCTCGATCTGGCGCACGGCGTCCTGCGTCAGGACCAGCGTGTCCCGCCGCAGAATGTCGTACACGTTGAGGCCCTGCGCCGGCAGAACATCGATCATCGGCAGATTGCGTGCGGCCAGGCCGAAGTTCCGCTCGACCTCCGCACCCGTGATCACCAGCGCATTGTCCCAGCCCAGCTTGCCGAGCGCGCCGACCAGTTCCCTGGTCCTGGGCTCAGGCAGTGTCGCCTGGTCCAGAACGACGAGCTTGCCGTCGGCGACCTTACTCGACAGGGCGCATTTCAGCCCCAGCGCGCGCACCTTCTTCGGCAGATCCGTGCCGTGCTCGCGCACCACCGGTCCGTGCGCCACGCCCCCGCCACGGAACAGGTTGACGCGACGCGAGCCGTGCCGGGCACGACCGGTGCCCTTCTGCTTGTAGAGCTTGGCGCCGGTCCGGGCGATCTCCGCGCGGGTCTTCACCTTGTGCGTCCCGGCGCGGCGCTTGGCGAGCTGCCAGAGCACGACCCGATGAAGGATGTCCGGCCGCACCTCGACACCGAACACGGCATCGGCGAGATCCAAGGAGCCCACCTCCTCGGCGGCCAGATTCTTTACCTGAACCTGCATCGCTTACGCCTCGCCCTCTTCGACGACGATCGCCTCGAGGGCCTCGCCCTTGTGAACGATGGCCGCCGGGAACGGCGCCTGCTGCGGCAGCGCGCTCTTCACGGCGTCACGCACCTCCACCCAGCCACCTTTCGGGCCGGGCACGCCGCCCTTGAGCAGGATCAGGCCACGCTCCGGGTCGACGCCGAACACTTCGAGGTTCTGCACCGTCACCCGATGATGGCCCATATGGCCGGCCATCTTCTTGCCCTTGAACACCCGACCGGGGTCCTGACGGTTGCCGGTCGAGCCGTGGCTGCGATGCGAGATCGACACGCCGTGTGAGGCGCGCAGGCCACGGAAATTGTGCCGCTTCATGGCACCGGCGAAACCCTTGCCGATCGAGATGCCGGCCACGTCGACGAACTGCCCGGCGACGAAATGGCCGACGTGGATTTCCGCGCCGACCTCGAGCTGCGCGCTCTCGTCGACCCGGAACTCGCGCACCTGCGCCTTCGGCTCCACCTTCGCCTTGGCGAAATGACCGCGCATGGGCTGAGTCACGTTCTTGGCCTTGCGCGTGCCGACACCGAGCTGGACGGCGCTGTAGCCGTCCTTCTCCGCGGTCCGCACCGCCACGACCTCACACTTCTCGACCTTCAGCACGGTCACCGGCACATGGCTGCCGTCGATGCCGAAGAGGCGGGTCATGCCCATCTTCTGGGCGATCAGCCCGGTACGTTGCATGGCCCGATCCTCAGAGCTTGATCTCGACGTCGACGCCCGCGGCCAGGTCGAGCTTCATCAGCGCGTCCACGGTCTGTGGGGTCGGGTCGACGATGTCGAGCAGCCGCTTGTGGGTGCGGATCTCGAACTGCTCGCGGCTCTTCTTGTCGATGTGCGGTGAGCGATTGACGGTGAAGCGCTCGATCCGGTTCGGCAACGGAATCGGGCCGCGGACGCGGGCGCCCGTGCGCTTGGCCGTGCCGACGATCTCGCGCACCGACTGATCGAGCACGCGGTGGTCGAAGGCCTTGAGGCGGATGCGGATGTTCTGCGTGTCCATGGGATCAGTCGGCCCGCGAGCGGTCCGTTCCTCCTCTTCAGGCGATGATGTCGGCGACGACGCCGGCGCCGACGGTGCGGCCGCCTTCGCGGATGGCGAAGCGCAGGCCCTTTTCCATCGCGATCGGGGCGATCAGGTCGACCTCCATCGCGATGTTGTCGCCC
>JBFWWD010000409.1:0-3072 GCA_050246385.1 Geminicoccaceae bacterium | reverse complement strand
GATGGCGCTGGTGACGCCCAGCCGGTTCAGCTCGCGCATGTAGTGGCGCGTGCTGTTGACCTGCCATTCGAGCGGCAGCTTGGGGCCCTTGGCGAGGGTGGCGTAGAGGATCGTCGCGTTGGGCCGTGCCAGCAGCAGGCCCGTGGGCTCGCCGTTCGCGTCGCGCTCGATCTGGCCGCCGACCGGCTCGGGCGTGTCACGGGTGTAGCCGACGGCGCGCAGGGCGGCGCGGTTGAGCAGCGCACGGTCGTAGAGGTGCAGGATGAAGACCGGCGTCTCCGGTGCCGCCTCGTTGAGCTCGGTCAGGGTCGGCAGGCGCTTTTCCGCGAACTGGTGCTCGGTGAAGCCGCCGACCACTCGGACCCATTGCGGCGGCGGCGTGCGCCGGGCCTGCTCCTTGAGCATGCGCATGCCGTCGGCGAGCGAGGGCACGCCGTCCCAGCGCAGCTCCATGTTGTAGTTGAGGCCGCCGCGGATGATGTGGAGGTGGCTGTCGATCAGCCCCGGGATGACGCGGCGGCCACCGCCGTCGATCACCTTGGTCTGCGGCCCGCGCAGGGCCATCACCTCGGCCTCGCCGCCGACGGCAAGGAAGCGGCCGCCCGCGATCGCGACCGCGGCGGCCTCGGGGGCAGCCGGATCGAGGGTGGTGATCTTGGCGTTGCGCAGGATCAGCTCGGCCGCGGCCGGCTGGGCGTCGGCGTTGCGCATCGCGGCTGCTCCCGCCGAGACGCCCAGGGCGGTGCCCAGGACGCCCCGGCGCGTCAGAGGAGTGGTGCTCACGTCCCTGCCCGCCTTACCTCCGGGCCCTGCCCGCCTTACTTCCGGGCGAAGTAGCTGGTCATCAGGTTGCGGTAGTTCGGGATGTGGTTGGACAGGAGGTTGCCCAAGCCTTCGATGTCGTTGCGCCAGTCGCGGTGCAGCTCGCTGGCGACCGCGAACCAGTTGACCAGCTCCGCACCGGCCTGCTGCATGCGCATCAGCGCCGCCGTGCGGACACCATGGTCGAAGGTGCCCGAGGCGTCGGTGACCACGAACACCTGATAGCCCGCCTCGATCGCCGACAGCGTCGGGAACGCCACGCACACGTCGGTGACGACGCCGGCGATGATCAGCTGCTTGCGGCCGGTCTTGCGCACCGCCGCCACGAAGTCCTCATTGTCCCAGGCGTTGATCTGGCCGGGCCGCGGGATGTAGGGCGCGTCCGGGAAGATCGCCTTCAGCTCCGGCACCAGCGGGCCGTTCGGGCCCTCCTCGAAGCTGGTCGTCAGAATGGTCGGCAACTTGAAGAACTTGGCGACATCGGCCAGTGCCAGCACGTTGTTCTTGAACTCGCTCGGCGAGTAGTCCTGGACGAGCGAGATCAGCCCGGACTGGTGGTCGACCAGCAGCACGGCGGCGTCGTCCTTGTTCAGGCGACGGTAGCGATAGCCTTCGCTCATCGGTGCTCCTCCTTGCGTCATCGGCTGTGGCAGAGAGGTAGCGCGCACCCCAACATTGCCAACCCTGATCGGGGGCGCAAGTCTGTCGCCGGATCGTTGCCAATCGGAGCGCCTATGGACCGAATCGCGGGGATGGAGGCGTTCGCCGCCGTGGTCGAGACCGGCGGGTTCCAGAGCGCGGCCCGGCAGCTCGGCGTGTCGCGCGCCCTGATCAGCAAGCGGGTCGCCGGGCTCGAGCAGGCGATGGGCGTCCAGCTCCTGCGCCGCACCACGCGCAAGCTGTCGGTGACCGGCCCGGGCGAGGATTTCTACGAGCGCTGCCGCAGGATCCTGGCCGAGTTCCACGAGGCGGCCGGCGAGCTGGCGGTGCTGCAGCAGGAACCGAGCGGCGTGCTCAAGGTCAACGGACCGATGTCGTTCGGCCAGCTCCACCTCGCCGCGGCGATGGTCGAGTTCATGTGCGACCACCCCAAGATCCGGATGCAGCTGGCGCTGACCGACCGCTTCGTCGACGTGGTGGAGGAGGGCTACGACGTCGTCCTGCGCATCGGCGCCATGCGGGATTCTTCCCTGATCGCACGCCGGCTGTGCCCGATCCGGCGGGTGCTGTGCGCTTCGCCCGAATATCTGCGAGCGGCGGGTGTGCCCGAGACGCCTGCCGAGGTGGGGCGGCACCGGCTGCTGCAGTATGGCTGGCCGACGGTGGGCCAGCGCTGGCAGCTGGTCGGCCCGGACGGCGAGTCGGCCCTGGACGTCACGGCGACCTTCTGCGTCAACAACGGCGACGTGCTGAAGGCGGCGGCGCGGGCCGGGCTCGGCATCGCGCTGCTGCCGACCTTCCTGTGCGGCGACGAGTTGCGCTCGGGTGCCCTCGCCCGGGTGCTGCCCCACCATGAGGGCCGGCCCATCGCCTTACACGCGCTCTGGCCCGAGAGCCGCCTGATGCCGTCGCGACTGCGCCGGTTCATCGACTTCCTGGCCGAACGATTCGGCGAGGGAAAGCCGCCCTGGGACGACGGACTCGACTAGAAAAACAGGCCGGTACCAATGCCCCAGCCGTTGTTACCCCAGCCGCCGCTGCCGACGCCGACGCCGAGCGACACCCCTGGCATGGGGTTGGAGTAGCCGGTGGTACTGTTGCCGGGGAACAGGCGGTCGGTGACCCCCGCGACGAGCTGGTCCGCCGCGGTGGTCCCCGGCCCCGAGGCGGTGCCGGTGGCATCGGCCACGGGCTTCGTGCCGTCGCAGAACACCGCGAACAGCTGCAGCGGCTCGCCCGGCACGCCGCCGCCGCGATCCTGCCCGGCGCAGGTCGTGGCGGGGTCGCGGATGCGGTCGGCGAAGTTGAACACGACGCGGCGCCGGTCGGTGGTGACATCCGTCGCAGGCGTGAAGCTCGCACCGAGCCAAGCCACGCTGTTGCTCGCCGTCCCGGCGATCTGCGACGCTCCGCCCGGGAAGGCCGGCGGAACGTCCGCGACCACCAGCGGGACCGGCCCCTGGGTCGCTGCCGCGGCGAGCAGCCCGCGTGCACCCGACGGGTTGGACTGGGCGCCCGTGGTCACGTCCGGCGCGCTGGAGCATGCGGCCATGGCGAGCAGCCAGCCGAGGGCGGCGGTGCTACGAACCA
>JBFWWD010000408.1:0-3075 GCA_050246385.1 Geminicoccaceae bacterium | reverse complement strand
GGCGGGTTCGGCTCAACGAGCAGATCGTCGTGAAGACTCACCAGCTCGTCCGGCCCGGCGACGTGATCACGCTGACGGATAGGGATCAGATCAGGGTCCTGCGGGTCCGCGCGCTCGGCGAGCGGCGCGGACCCGCGACCGAAGCGCGCGGGCTCTATGAGGAGCTCGCGCGACTGGACTGACCGCTACTTCGACGCTTCGTCGATGTAGGCGATGACGTTGGCGCGATCCTCGGCACTCTTGAGGCCGGGGAACGCCATCTTGTTCTTCGGAATGAAACCCTTCGGGTCGGCCAGATACTTGTCGAGGTTCTCGTTGTTCCAGACGAGGCCGTCCTTGCCGTGCTGGAGCATCGCTTCGGAGTACTTGAAGCCTTCTACCGTCCCGGCCTGGCGTCCGATGATTCCGTGCAGGCTCGGGCCCACGCGATTGGTGGCCGCGTCGATCACGTGGCAGGCCTTGCACTTGGAGAACACCTTCGCGCCTGCCGCGGCATCCTGCGCCGAGGCCGCGCCCGTGAACCCGACCACCACGGCGACACTCGCGAGTACGACCCTGATCATGCTACCTCCCATCAACATAGGGACCAAAAAAAGCCACGCGGACGCCATCAGCTTCCGGCCGGCGCCGCCACGGTGCGACACACAAGCGGCAACGTCCGAGGATGGCAAGCACCCTCAGCCCCGCGGCCGCACCCGCGAGCCGAAGATCGCGGTTCCTACTCTTACGTAGGTGGCGCCAAATCGGATCGCGGCTTCATAGTCGCCGCTCATGCCGATGCTCAGCCCCGCGACGCCCTCGCGCGCGGCAAGCTTGGCGAGCAGGGCGGTATGCAGCGCCACGTCCTCGTCCTCGGGCGGAATCGCCATCAGGCCCGCGATCTGGAGACCCAGCTCCGCCCGGCAGAGCCGCATGAAGGCGGGGAGATCGGCCGGGACCACGCCCGACTTCTGCGGCTCCTCGCCGGTGTTCACCTGTACGAGCAGCCTCGGTCGGCGACCCTGCCGGTCCATTTCCTTGGCCATCGCCCTGGCGAGCTTGGGCCGGTCGAGCGTCTGGATGACGTCGAACAGCGCCACGGCGTCGGCAGCCTTGTTCGTCTGCAGCCCGCCGATCAGATGCAGCTCGAGCCCGGCCCATATCTCGCGTAGAGGAGACCAACGGGACTGCGCCTCCTGGACATAGTTCTCGCCGAAGACGCGCTGACCCGCGGCCAGCGCGGCCTGCACGCGCTCGAGCGGCTGCGATTTCGCGACCGCGATCAGTGTGACGCCGTCCGGAGAGCGGTCGGCCGCTTGAGCGGCGGCCGCGATCCTCGCTCGGACCTCTTCCAGATTGGCGGCGATCGGCAACGGTTGACCGAGATCGGTCATGGCGTAGTAGCTCCGCCCGAACGCCCTGCCGGGGAGACGCTTATGAGGTTCGAGGACATCGTGGCTCCGCTCGGGGCCGAGAAGTTCAAGCGCGACTATCTGGGCCAGAAGCCCCTGCATCTGCAAGGCTCGGCGGAGAAGTTCCATTCGGTCATGAACTGGGACGTGCTGAACCGCCTCTTGGAGGCGACGCCGCTCTGGACCAGTCAGACCATGTTGCTGATCCTCGACCGGGAGACCATTCCCGCGCCGAGCTACTGCGTCAGCACGCCGGGTCGCGAGGGCATCGGTGTCATGCGCCCCGACCCGGAGAAGGTGCAGCAGTTCCTCGCGCGCGGCGCCACCATGGTCCTCAACTTCATCGACCAGTTCACGCCGGAGCTGCGGGCATTCAGCCGTGCGCTCGGGCGGGAGCTGGGCGGGACGGTGCAGGCCAACCTCTATCTCTCGTCCAAGCGCAAGCAGGGCTTCAACGCGCATTTCGACTTTCACGACGTGTTCGCCATGCACGTGATGGGCGAGAAGACCTGGTCCGTGTTCCAGGGGCGGTGCGAATGGCCGATCAAGCAT
The DNA here is from genome assembly GCA_050246385.1 of Geminicoccaceae bacterium. Classification (GTDB taxonomy): domain Bacteria; phylum Pseudomonadota; class Alphaproteobacteria; order Geminicoccales; family Geminicoccaceae; genus Benzoatithermus. Next base: position 1,132 of record JBFWWD010000408.1, on the reverse strand, counting down.
CCCATGTTCGAGGGCTGGTCGCGCGAGCAGCATGACCAGATCAAGGGCGAGTTGTGGCGCGATGTGACGCTGCGGCCCGGGGACCTTCTCTATCTGCCGCGCGGCCAGTACCACTATGCGCTCGCCGATGACGGCCCATGCGTGCATCTGGCCTGGGGCGTCACCTATCCCATCGGCATGGATGTCGTCAGCTACGCGTTCGAACGAACCGCGGCCGAGACGCTCGGCAGGCAGAATCTGCCCCACGACCGCGACGCGCTCCGTGCCCGCCTGCGCGAGCTCGGGCAGCTGATCAGCGGCATTCTCGCCGATCCCAAAGCACTCGACGACATGCAGGGCTTCGTGTCCCGGTTCTCGTCCGTTCCGGGAGACTATGACCTGCCGGCCATCATCGAGCAGGCGGAAATGACGTACAGGGTGAAGCGCGCAGGGCTCCGCCTCGTGTCGCAGGGCGGCCGGCACGGCCTGGTGCGCGAGGGAGCACGTCAGGCGGTCGAGATTCCAGCGACAATGCAGCCACAGGTCGCGTGGGTACTCGATCGCGATCGCTTCGCCAAGAGCGAGCTGGTCTCAGCTTTTCCGGCGGAAGGCGCCGACAAGCTGGATCGCCTGATCGGTGATCTCAGCCGAATGGCGCTGCTGGAGCCTGCTTGAGGCCACAGGTTACTGTGGCAAAGGCGCGACAAGCCCCCCGGTAACGCCTAGCTGAGGTTCTTCGGTGATTGCCATGTGCGGCTCGACTTGGAACATAGCGCCATCACTTGGTCATCGGCGCATGGTGCCGACCGATGGCTTTACCAGGCGCTCGGGGCGCCGGTCGGCAACGACAACAAGGCACCCTGGCAAGGCAGAGACCGGACGATGAAACTCAAGAACATCATTCTCGGCACGTCGGCGCTGGCTGGTGTGGCCATGCTCGGTGCAGTGTCCACCGTGCCTGCCCGCGCCGCGGAGGTGACCCCTGGTGGGGCGCTCAACCTGGAGATCACGGGTTTTGCCAGGTTCGAGGCGTTCGGCGGCGAGCAGGACGACCGGGCGCTGGATCCGACCCTGTCGCGTGGTCTCGACTTCCGCAACGACACCGAGGTCCATGTCATCGCCCGCGGCAAGAGCGAGCAGACCGGGCTCGAAT
>JBFWWD010000407.1:0-3093 GCA_050246385.1 Geminicoccaceae bacterium | reverse complement strand
GCTCGGCTTGAGCTGGCTCGAGCTGTCGCTGGGTGCTGCCGAGGTGATCGCGACCCGCAGCACCATGCTCGGCTTCGCGCTCACCCGCCCGGATCGCCTCGCCGACCCCGAGTTCACCCGGATGATGTTCGAGAAGGGCGAGGCCGCCGGTGAGGCGGCCCACCGATTGTCGCGCCACCTGGTCCGCGGTGCCCTGAGTGCGACGGTCGCCGATGCCGGCGATCTCGCGGCGAGCACCGTCGGTGTCGCGCAGGCCGTGCTCTCTCCCTATCATCGCCGGGTGCGCGCCAATGTGAAACGGCTGCGCGGCATGCGCGGCTGACCGCGGGCGAGGGCCGTCCGGTCGATTGACAGCCTCCGCCCCTGCTCCTATCTGACCGCAAATCGGCATAGTCCGTCCGCCGCCCGACCCAGGAAGGATCTGTCACGTATGCTCGGCGTCCTTGCCCGCCGGCTGTTCGGTTCGGCCAATGACCGCGTGGTCAAGTCCATGCGCAAGTCGGTCGAGCAGATCAACCAGCTCGAGCCGCAGACCGAGGCTCTCTACGATCAGGCGCTCCGGGCGAAGACCGACGAGTTCAAGCAGCGCCTCGCCAACGGCGAGACCCTCGACGACATCATGATCGAGGCGTTCGCGGTGGTGCGCGAGGCCGCCAAGCGGACGCTGCGCCAGCGCCACTACGACGTCCAGCTGATCGGCGGCATGGTCCTGCATCGGGGCGGCATCTCCGAGATGCGCACCGGCGAGGGCAAGACGCTGGTCGCGACGCTGGCGACCTATCTCAACGCCCTCGAAGGCAAGGGCGTACACGTCGTCACGGTCAACGACTATCTCGCCCGCCGCGATGCCGGCTGGATGGGGCAGGTCTACAATCTGCTGGGCCTCAGCGTCGGCGTGATCGTTCCGGGCCTGGACGACGCGCAGCGGCGTCAGGCCTATGCCTGCGACATCACCTACGGCACCAACAACGAGTTCGGCTTCGACTATCTGCGCGACAACATGCGCCACGAGCTGGGCGAGATGGTGCAGCGCGGGCACCATTACGCGATCGTCGACGAGGTCGATTCGATCCTGGTCGACGAGGCGCGCACGCCGCTGATCATCAGCGGCCCGACCTCGGACAGCTCCGAACTCTACCGGGCGATGGACCGGCTGATGGGCGAGCTCGTCCCCGGCGACTGGGAGAAGGACGAGAAGCAGCGCAGCGTCAGCTTCACCGAGCAGGGTCAGGAGCGCATCCACGATCTTCTGGAACGGGCGGGGCTGCTGAAGGCGCCCGATCTCTACGACATCGAGAACGTCTCCCTCGTCCACCACGCCCAGCAGGCCCTGCGGGCCCACAAGGTGTTCAACCGGGACGTCGACTACATCGTCAAGGATGACAAAGTCATCATCATCGACGAGTTCACCGGCCGCATGATGGAGGGCCGGCGCTATTCGGACGGCCTGCACCAGGCACTGGAGGCCAAGGAGGACGTCCAGGTCCAGACCGAGAACCAGACGCTGGCCTCGATCACCTTCCAGAACTACTTCCGGTTGTACAAGAAGCTCAGCGGCATGACCGGCACCGCGGCGACCGAAGCCTCCGAGTTCGCCGAGATCTACCGGCTCGGCGTGACCGAGATCCCGACCCACCGGCCAATGGTCCGCAAGGACGAGGACGACGAGGTCTACCGCTCGGCGCGCGAGAAGAACGATGCGATCATCGAGGAGATCGTCGCCGCACACGGCAAGGGCCAGCCGATCCTGGTCGGCACCGTCTCGATCGAGAAGTCCGAGCACCTCTCCGACCTGCTGAAGCGCAAGGGCCTGAAGCACCAGGTGCTGAACGCCCGCTATCACGAGCAGGAGGCTTACATCATCGCCCAGGCCGGGCGGATGGGGGCGGTCACGATCGCCACCAACATGGCCGGCCGCGGCACCGACATCCAGCTCGGCGGCAACGCCGAGATGCGCATCGTGCAGGAGCTCCCGCCCGAGGAGCAGCAGGGTGCCAAGGCCGAGGAGATCCGGGCCGAGGTCGAGTCCGAGCGCCAGCGCGTGGTCGAGGCGGGGGGTCTGTTCATCATCGGCACCGAGCGCCACGAGAGCCGGCGCATCGACAATCAGCTGCGCGGCCGCTCGGGCCGCCAGGGCGATCCGGGACGCTCCAAGTTCTTCTTGAGCCTCGAGGACGACCTGATGCGCCGGTTCGGCTCCGAGCGCATGGACGGGATGTTGCAGCGGCTCGGCCTCAAGGAAGGCGAGGCGATCGTCCATCCCTGGATCAACAAGGCGCTGGAGAAGGCGCAGCAGAAGGTCGAAGCCCACAACTTCGAGATCCGCAAGCAGCTGCTCAAGTTCGACGACGTGATGAACGACCAGCGCAAGGTGGTTTACGAGCAGCGGCGCGAGCTGATGGAGGTCGAGGACGTCGCCGACACGGTCAGCGACATGCGCCATCAGGTGGTCGAGGACCTCGTCGCCAAGCACGTGCCGGAGAAGGCCTATCCCGAGCAGTGGGACATCACCCACCTGCATGCCGACGTCACCCGCACCTTGAACCTGGACCTGCCGCTTGCCGACTGGGCCAAGGAGGAAGGGATCGCCGATCAGGAGATCCGCGAGCGGGTGATCAAGGCCAGCGACGATCTGATCGCCGACAAGATCGAGCGCTACGGCGAGCCGATGATGCGGATGGCCGAGAAGACACTGCTGCTGCAGATACTCGACCATCTCTGGAAAGAGCACCTGCTGCATCTGGACCATCTGCGGCAGGGCATCCATCTGCGCGGCTACGCGCAGCGCGACCCGCTCAACGAGTACAAGCGCGAAGCGTTCGACCTGTTCGAGGCGATGCTCAACAACCTGCGTCAGACGGTGACGCAGGTGCTCTCGCACCTCGAGATCCGGATGCAGGAGCCGCCGCCACCACCGCCACCGACGCTGGTCCAGGTGTCCACTCCCGGGTCACCGCCGTCGGGCTCTTCCCGTGCGCCCGCTGCCGCTCCGGCCGGTGCGGTCGACGTCCTGGAGATCGACCGGTCCGACCCTTCCACCAGGGGCAAGGTGCCCCGGAACGCACCCTGCCCCTGCGGCTCCGGCAAGAAGTT
>JBFWWD010000406.1:0-3094 GCA_050246385.1 Geminicoccaceae bacterium | reverse complement strand
GTTCACGGCTCGCACGCCCGCGACGCCGTCCCGCCCGGCGCCGTCGCGATCGAGATCGACGCCGGCCTCGCCTTCGGGTCGGGCGAGCATGCGACCACCCAGGCCTGTCTCGCCTCGCTCGACCGGCTGGCGCGGCGGCGGCGCTTCCGGCGCGTGCTCGATGTCGGCTGCGGCTCCGGCGTGCTGGCGATCGCGGCCGCGAAATGCTGGCCGGCTCGGGTGCTGGCGGTCGACAACGACCCGATCGCGGTCCGGGTGGCGCGGGAGAATGTCGCGCTCAACGGGGTCGCCGAGCATGTGCGCGTCGAGCTCGGCGAGGGCTATGGCCACCCCTTCGTCCGTCGTCTGCGCCCGTTCGATCTCGTGCTGGCGAACATCCTCGCCGATCCGCTGATCGAGCTCGCCCCGACCCTGGCACGACATCTGGCGCCGGCGGGCCATGCCGTGCTGTCCGGGCTGCTCGATCGTCAGGCCGAAGCGGTGATCGCGGCGCATCGGCGCGAGGGGCTGGAGCTCGTCGATCGTGCCGATCAGGGGCCCTGGGCGGCGTTGGTGCTGGCGGCCCGCCGGTCGCGGCGGGGCACGGCGTGGCGGCGGTGACGCCGAAGGAACGGATTTCTTCGGTGCGGCGCTGGCGCTATGAGGATCGAGCGCCTCGTCGATCCGAGCCGTGCGATTCATGAAGCAGGGAGTGCAGGTGATGCTCGATATTTCGCGGAAAAGGTTTGCATGGCTCACGGCGGGCGCGGTCGTCGCCGCGATGCTGATGCCGATGGACGCCGGGGCGCAGGTGAAGGGCCTCGAGATTCTCGTGCCGGCCAATCCCGGCGGCGGCTGGGACCAGACGGGCCGCGCCATGGAGGCGGCGCTGCAGGCGAACGATCTTGCCAGCGGCATCAAGGTGACCAACATCGGTGGCGCCGGCGGCACGATCGGCCTCGCCCAGTTCGCCACGACGATGAAGAACAAGGGCAACGCCGTGATGGTCAGCGGCTTGGTCATGGTGGGTGCCATTCTCACCAACAAGTCGCCGGTGACGCTGGACAACGTGACGCCGCTGGCGCGCCTGACCGGAGAGTACGAGGTCCTCGTGGTGCCGGCCTCCTCGCCGATTCAGAACCTCGGCGATCTCGTGGCGAAGCTGAAGGCCGACGAAGGCTCGGTGTCGTGGGGCGGGGGCTCGGCGGGTGGCACCGATCACATCGTCGCCGCGCTGATCGCCAAGGCCGCGGGCGTGGATGCGAGCAAGGTGAACTATATCGCGCATGCGGGCGGTGGCGAGGCGCTGAGCTCGATCCTCGGCGGCCACGTCACGGTCGGCGTCAGCGGCTACCAGGAGTTCGCGGGGCAGATCCAGGCCGGCCAGCTTCGCGCCATCGGCATCACCTCGGACGAGCGGGTGGCGGGTATCGATGTTCCGACGCTGAAGGAGCAGGGCGTCGACGTCTCGTTGGTGAACTGGCGCGGCCTGTTCGCGGCCCCGAACATCTCCGACAGCAATCTCGAGAAGCTGTCCGACATGGTCGCGAAGATGGTCGAGAGCAAGGAATGGCAGCAGACATTGACCGATCGCGCCTGGATGGGCCTCTACATGCCGCATGACGAGTTCGCGGCCTTCCTCGAGGAGGATCAGGCCAAGGTCACTGCGACCCTCAAGGAGGTCGGCCTGATCCAGTAGCAGCATGCCGGCGCGCCTTTGTCTCGGCGGGTGCGCCGGCCCGCCTCGGGATCGGGGCTGGCGGAAACCTTAATCACTTTTCGGATAGATTTTGCGCTGAATCTTCCACTTCAGATTGACGGCTCCCAACCCGAAAGGCAGGCTGCTCGATGCTGAACCGCACGCGCGCGCCGCGGCGCCTCGTGATGCCGGTTCCCGAGCAGCCGGCGGGCCTGCCTGGCCCGCCGAGGCCAACGACAGGGAGACCCTCATGCGTTTCACGCGGCGACAGTCTTTGCTCACGGGCGCAGCGCTGGTAGCCGGGGCCTGCGGCTCGCGGTGGGCCAGGGCCGAGGCGGCGATTGCCGGCGCTCGGAAGGAGGACATCGATCAGGTCCTGCGCCAGGCCGTGGAGCGCGGCGATGTTCCGGGCGTGGTCGCGGGGGTCACGGATCGGGACGGCACGATCTACGAGGGCGCCTTCGGCCTGCGAGGTCTCGGTGGCGAGGTGCCGATGACCAACGACACGGTGTTCTATCTCGCCTCGATGACCAAGCCGATCACGGCGACCTGCGCCATGCAGCTGGTCGAGCAGGGCAAGCTCGCGCTCGACGCGCCGATCTCGCAATATGTGCCGGATGCCAAGAAGCTGCAGGTCCTGGAGGGCTGGGACGAGCAGGGGCAGCCGCGCCTCCGCCCGCCCAAGCGCGAGATCACCCTGCGCGACCTGAACACCCACAGCTCGGGCTTCGCCTACAATATCTGGGACGCGGATCTCGACCGCTACATGAAGGAGACGAATTTCCCTGCCCTCGACCCCGCCCGCGAGGAGTCGTTCTACCCACCCTTGATGTTCGATCCGGGCGAGCGCTGGGAATATGGCATCTCCATCGACTGGATCGGCAAGCTGGTCCAGGTGGCGAGCGGCAAGTCGCTCGGCACCTACATGAAGGACCACGTCTTCTCGCCCCTGGGCATGGACAGCACGGGCTACGCCCTGAGCCAGGACATGGAGAGCAGGCGGGCGACCTCGCACCAGAGGGACGCCTCGGGCCGGCTCGCTGCCACCGACTGGGTCAGCAGGCAGGACCCGCCGGCCGAGAACGGCGGCGGCGGCCTCTATTCGACCGCGGGCGACTATCAGCGCTTCATGCGGATGATCCTCAATCAGGGCAGCGGCAACGGCCACCAGATCCTGAAGCCCGAGACCGTCGCGGAGATGTCCCGCAACAACATGGGCGACATCAAGGTCGTGATGCTGAAGACGACCAATCCCGCCAGATCGCTCGATGCCGAGTTCTTCCCGGGCCTGCCGAAGAGCTGGGGCCTCAGCTTCATGATCAACGACGAGCCGGCGCCGACCGGCAGGCCGGCGGGAAGTCTCGCCTGGGCGGGAATCCAGAACACCTTCTTCTGGATCGACCCGACCAACGGGAT
>JBFWWD010000405.1:0-3100 GCA_050246385.1 Geminicoccaceae bacterium | reverse complement strand
GGCGCACGCGCCCATGCACGGCGCGCGCACGACCCGGACCTCGGCCGGATCGAGCCCGGCCTGCAGCTCGGCCAGCAGGGCCTCCGCACCGCTCATGGCGCAGCTCAGGCTGTCGCAGACCCGCACGGTGAGCGGTGGCGGCGGGCTCTCGCCCTCCTGCACCACGTCGAAGTGATGATAGAAGGTGGCGACCTCGTAGACCTCGGTCTGCGCCAGCCGCAGCTCCTCGGCGAGCGCCGCGACGTGGCGGGCCGAGATGTGGCCCCAGCGGTCCTGGATCAGGTGCAGGAACTCGATCAGATGATCGCGCCGCCGCGGGCGGTCGCCGAGCAGCGCCAGCAGCTCGGCGTGCGCCTCCGGCCGGACCTGCCGTCCGCGCGCGGTGATCCGTCCGCGGCGCTCACCCTTGCCGGGATGCGCCGGGCGCGCAGTGCGGTCCGCGGTGCGGCTGGAGACGGCCATCGATCTGCCCGAGCTGCCTGCAAACGCCTGCTTTATCGGCTGCGGGCCGGTCGAGGCAAATCGGATTTCGCGATTGCGCGATCATGGACCGCGATCACCTCGCCGAGGCCTCGGCCGCGGCCCAGAGCGCGGCGACGAAGGGCGGCACCGGCTCGCGGTCGGAAACCACCAGCCCGACGCGCTGCGTCACCTCGGGCGAATCGAGGCGCGTCCGGATCAGGCCGGAGGCGAGCCCGAGCCGGTCGACCAGCTGCTCCGACACCACCGCGGCGAGGCCCGCCTCGCGCACATGCGCCACCGTGGCGACCACGGAGTCGGTCTCGACCACGGGTACCGGGCTGGCCCCGGCGGCGGCGAACGCGGCGTCGACGATGCGCCGGTTCTGCATCTCGGGCACGAGCAGGCACAAGGGCAGCTCGGCGGCGGCCGCCCAGCCGAGCGAGCCGGCCACGTCGAGGCCGTGGCCGGGCGCCGTGAGCAGCACGTAGCGCTCCTCGTAGAGGGCGACGCTGCGCACGTGCGCCAGCGGCTCGTTGTCGAGATAGGTGATGCCGGCGTGCATCTCGAACTCGTCCAGGCCGCGCTGGATCTCGATCGAGCTGCACGACAGCAGCCGGACGCCGAGGCCCGGCTGCCGCTGCAGCAGCGCGGCGGTGACGGGTGCGGCCATGGTGAGCGCCGAGGGGATGACGCCGAGCGTGATCCGGCCCGTCATGCTCCGGCGCGTGGCCGCCAGCTCCTGCTCGAGCGCGTCGCAGTCGGCGAGGATGCGCCGCGCCCAGCCCAGCACCCGCTCGCCCTCGACCGTCAGCCCCTTGAAGCGGTTGCCGCGCTCGACGATCAGCACGCCCAGCCCCTCCTCGAGCTGGCGCAGGCCGGCCGAGAGCGTCGGCTGCGCCACCCCGCAGGCCGCGGCGGCACGGGCGAAATGCCTCTCGCGCGCGAGCGCCACCAGATCGCGCAGCTGCCGGATGTCCATCGAACGCCCCCGTCGCACGCTCAGCCGCGGGGCCTCCGAACGCACCATCGCTCAGGCACCGGCGTTGAGGCGATCTAGCACGCCGATCGCAAGCGTGGCCAGCGAGGGCAGCTTTCCTCGAACTGGCGGACGCAGGCCGGTGATCGGGCCGGCTGTCGTCACTGCAGGACGAAGCCGGCCCTAGCTGACAACACCTTCCCATTCAGGCAGGTTCTGATCCTGCCTGAGGCGCAGCCTCTGATAGCGCATGGCGGCGAAGACCTCGGCGAGATCGGCCGTCGGGCCCGTCTCGCCGGTCCAGCCCGGGCCCGCTTTCACCGTCGGCGAGCCCAGGCCCGCCGCCTTCAGGTCGGCCGAAACCGGTACCGACCGGAAGGTGGCCAATGCCTCCTCGGTGAACCGACGGGCGAGATCGCCGTCGCCGGGGTGTCGGTAGGCGTTCGACCACCAGTCCTGGATGCGTTCTCCGGCACCGCTCGCCGGCCTCGACCGCGCGGCGACATGCTTCTCGCGTGCCAGCGGCAGGAGATGGCGCAGCCGCCGGAGATCCAATGCTCCCCGTTGCACCGAGCGGGTCGGCGCCTTACGTTCATTGTCGGGTAAGGAGCATTGGGCATGAAAGGAGCTCAGCCATGGCCGTCGCGACCATGACCAGCAAGGGCCAGCTCACCGTGCCCAAGGAGATCCGGGAGCTCCTGGGCCTGAAGCCCGGCGACAAGGTGGATCTGCTCCCGAGCGGCGAGCAGACCGTCACGATGCGCCGGCGGCGCGTGGTCGAGCTGAGCGAGCTGTTCGGCAGCCTGCCGACCAACGGAGTCTCGCTGACGCTGGAGGAGATCGACGAGGCGATCGGCGATGCCTGCGTCGAGCGCTACGGGCGCTCGCGGCGGTGATCGGGGTCGATACCAACGTCCTCCTGCGCCTGCTCCTGGACGACGATGCCGATCAGGCGCGCCGGGCCCGGGCGCTGGTCGCCGCGGCAGCGGAGGCGCACGAGCCGGTCTTCGTCAATCGCGCCGTGCTGTGCGAGACCCTGTGGGTGCTCGGGCGCGGCTACCGCTTCGACCGCAACCAGATCGCGCGGGCAGTCGAGCTGCTGCTCGCCGCACCGGCCCTGCGGCTGGAGGATCACGCGGCGGTGGACGAGGCGCTCACGGTCTTTCGTGCCGGCACGCTCGGCTTCGTCGACGCCCTGATCGGCGTCCTCAACCGCCGCGCCGGCTGCGCGACGACCTACACCTTCGATCGCCGCGCGGCGGAGGCGGGGGAGTTCACGGCGGTGGAGTGAGCGGGCGATTGGACCGCGCGCCGTGGTTTCCCCTCGGCTTTCCCCCTGCTAAGCTCTCGACCGCCGACGACCGTGGTCCGGCCGCGCCGTGGTTTCCCCTCGGCTTTCCCCCTGCTAAGCTGCCGCGTGGCTCGCGAACACGAGCTTTACCGCCGTGGTTTCCCCTCGGCTTTCCCCCTGCTAAGCTATGACGCCAGCCCGAAAGGCGTCGATCTTGGCCGTGGTTTCCCCTCGGCTTTCCCCCTGCTAAGCTGCGCGGGGATCGCGCTTGTACCACGCGATCGCCGTGGTTTCCCCTCGGCTTTCCCCCTGCTAAGCTATCGCATTGAGCGTGTCGACCTTGGACCGCGCCGTGGTTTCCCCTCGGCTTT
>JBFWWD010000404.1:0-3107 GCA_050246385.1 Geminicoccaceae bacterium | reverse complement strand
CCGATGATCAGGCAGCCGAATACCGTGCCCACGATCGTGGCACGCCCGCCGTAGATCGAGGTGCCGCCGATCAGGACCGAAGCGATCGCAGTGAGCAGGTAGCCCTGGCCCTGGTTGCCGAAGAAGTTCTTGTTCTCCAGCGTCAGGAAGATTGCGGCGAGGGCGGCGAGCAGGCCCATGAGGCAGAACAGCTTGATCTTCTCGCGCACCACGTCGATGCCGACCACCCGCGCGACGTCGTTGCTGTCGCCGATGAACAGGACATGCTCGCCGAAGCGGTGGCGGTTGAGGACGAACCAGAGGAACACCACGATCGCGGCCGTCCAGAAGGCCTGTGCCGCGAGCTGGTTGCCCCACCAGAAGGCGTCGGCGCTGAATTGCGGCCGCCCGACCAGCATGGTCCAGACCGATGTCTCCTCGGCGCCGCGCAACGCGTAGGACTTGCCGCCGGAGAGCACCGTGGCCATGCCCGCCCAGAAGAACTGGGTGCCCAGCGTGGCGATGAAGGAGGGGATGCCGATCACGGCGATCAGAAAGCCGTTGAGCAGACCGACCACGAGCCCGCTCGCGAGCGCCGCGATCACGGCAAGCCAGCCCAGCTCGTATTCCTTGAAGAGCACGGCGAAGACGAAGCCGGAAAAGGCGATCACCGAGGGGAAGGAGAGGTCGATCTCGCCGGCGCCGATCACGAAGGTGAGGCCGGTCGCGAGCAGGATCAGCGGCGGCAGGGTGGAAAGGAAGGTCGTGTAGATGTTCGGCGCCAGGAACACCTGCGGGGCGGTGTACATGAACAGCCCCAGGATCAGCGCGAACACGACGATGATCGGCAGGCCTTCGAGACGAGCGAGCTGGCGCATGCCGGCTACCGGGACCGCTGCAGGTCGATGAGATAGTCGGTCAGCTCCGCGACGCTGAGCTCGTGGGGGCGCATCTCGGCGACGATCGTGCCGCGGTCGACCACGATCAGCCGGTCCGCAACGGCGTGGACGTGCGCGAGATTGTGCTCGATGTAGACGCAGGCCCGACCGCTGGCCTTGATCTGGCCGACGAAGTCGAGAACCTTGCGGACCTCCTTGACCGCCAGGGCGGCCGTAGGCTCGTCGAGCACGATCAGGTCGGCGTTGAAATGCATGGCGCGACCGATGGCGATGCCCTGCCGTTCGCCGCCGGAAAGCAGGCGTACGGTGGAATCGGGTGAGATGCCGACGCCGCGAAAGCCGATTGCCTTCTGCAGGATGTCGCCGGCGATCCTCTTCTCGGCTTTGACGTCGATGAAGCCCCAGCGATTGGTGATCTGCCGGCCGACGAAGAAGTTGCGCCAGAGCGGCTGCTGCTCGCCCAGCGACTTGTCCTGGTAAACGGTCTCGATCGACAGCTCGTGCGCCATGCGCACCGAATAGTCCGACAGATCCAGCTTGCGGTCGCGGACCCAGATCGTGCCGGCTGTCGGCCGCAGCACGCCGGTCATCACCTTGATCAGGGTCGACTTGCCCGCGCCATTGTCTCCGACCACGCCCACGATCTCGTTGCGGCCGATCGCGAGGTCGACATCCCGCAGCGCCTTGACGGCTCCGAAGTCCATATGGACTCCCTCGAGCCGGACGATATGCGCATAGTCCGCCCGCGCCTCCTGGGCCGCCGCCATGACGCCTCCCGCTGCGGTCGCCGGCGAGAGCGCCCCAGTGCACGGCCCTTGTCAAGCCGAGGCGCCGGGAGCGGCATCACCGGGTTCGGTCGGTTCGAGATCGTCCTGGGCCGATCCCTGTGCTCTGCCGCCACCCGGATCATGGTCTGACAGAAGCTTGGTCAGGCTGTCGCCTTGCCAGTGCCGGCCGCTCAGCCGATAACCGCCCGATCAGGTCGTGGCTGGGGCATCGGGGGGCGATGTGGCGCTGCTGTTCTATACTCATCCGGTGGCGTTGCTGCACGACGCGGGGCCGGGGCATCCCGAGGCGCCGATCCGGCTGAGGACGATCCTGCGCGCCGTGGAGGAGGCTGCGATCGAGGGCATGGAGCGGCGCGAGGCACCGCTCGCGACGTTGGAGCAGATCCAACGGGTCCACCCGGCCCGCTACACCGAGCGCATTCTGGCCGCTGTGCCGGAAGCCGGCTACGTCCGGGTGGACGCGGACACGGTGCTCAACCCGTATTCGGGCGAGGCCGCGCTGCGCGCTGCAGGTGCCGCCTGTGCTGCCGTCGATGCGGTGATTTCGGGCGAGGCGCCCCGCGCCTTCAGCGCCATGCGGCCGCCGGGGCATCACGCCGAGGCCATGGAGGCCATGGGGTTCTGCGTGTTCAACAATGTCGCGGTGGGCGCCATGCAGGCCCGCGCGGTGCACAAGCTGTCGCGCCTCGCCATCTTCGATTTCGACGTGCACCACGGCAACGGCACGCAAAACTCGTTCTACGACGACCCCGACACGCTCTATGTCTCGACGCATCAGTCGCCGCTCTACCCGGGCACCGGCCTCGCCTACGAGCGCGGCATCAAGGGCAACATCCTCAATCGGCCATTGCCACCGGGCACCGGCAGCGATGCCTGGCGCCGCGTGGTGGAGCGCGACGTGCTGCCGGCGATCGATCTCTGGCGGCCGCAGCTGATCTTCATCTCGGCCGGGTTCGATGCGCATGCCGAGGACCCGCTGGCGAGCATGGCGCTGTTCGAGGAGGACTTCATCTGGGTCACGCGCGAGCTGTGCACGCTCGCCGACCGCCACTGCGACGGCAAGATTGTCTCGGTCCTGGAGGGCGGCTATGACCCGGCGGCCTTGGCGCGGAGCGTCGTGGCGCATCTGAAGGTGCTGGCAGAGGAGCGCTCCTGATTCATGGCCGAGCCGTCCGCCACCCTGGAAAGCCAGATTCCGGGCCAGCCCGTCGCCGCCATGAGCTTCGAGGAGGCGCTGGCCGAGCTCGAGGGTATCGTCCAGAAGCTCGAGCGCGGTCAGCTGGATCTGGAAAGCTCGATCCAGGCTTATGAGCGCGGAACGGCGCTGCGGGCGCATTGTGCCGAGAAGCTGCGCCAGGTGCAGCTGCGCGGGGAGAGGTTGACGCTCGATCGCGAGGGGCAGCCGAAGCTGCAGCCGTTCGAGGACGCCTGAGAGGGCGCA
>JBFWWD010000403.1:0-3140 GCA_050246385.1 Geminicoccaceae bacterium | reverse complement strand
CGTCGGCCTATTTTGCCCAGGCGGAGCTCGACCGCGGATCGAAGCCATCACCGGCAGCGCCGTCGATCCGGTTCCGCCAGGAAGCCGGGGCACGTACGGGGTCGAGCCGATCTGCCCTTCGCCGGCCCTAGCCGGCGATCCCTTGCGGGACCGGATCGATGCCCTTGGCATCGATGGTGCTGCCGATCGCCCCGTCGACCTACCATGCTCATGTGGCGCAGTGTGCCGATCCGGCCAAGGCCTCGCCTCGCGCCCGGCAGGACCTGGTGCTCATGGAGCAGATCCGGCGGGTGCGTGCCGCCAACTTCGAGGTCTACGGCGTCCGCAAGATCTGGCGGCAGCTCGGCCGGGAAGGCATCGCGGTGGCCCGCTGCACGGTGGAACGCCTGATGCGACGGATGGGTCTGCGTGGCGTCGTCAGGGGCAAGGAGATCAGGACCACGATCGCCGACAAGGCCTCGCCTTGCCCGGCGGACAAGGTGAACCGCCAGTTCCGGGCGCCGCAGCCGAATGCTCCGCCTCGGGCGAAGGCGCCCGCTGCCTCGCAGTCGGATCGGCCATGGGCCGATGGGTGGCGGACTTCACCTACGTGGCGACCTGGCAGGGCTTCGTGTACGCCGCCTTCGTCATCGACGTCTTCGCCCGCCGCATTGTCGGCTGGCGGGTGTCGCGGACAGCCCAAGCCGCCTTCGTCCTTGATGCTTTGAAGCAGGCGCTGCACGACCGCCGTCCGGTGAAGGGCGGCCTCGTTCATCATCGCGACAGGGGCGGGCAATACGTGTGCATTCGCTACACGGAACGGCTCCTCGAGGCTGGGGTCGAGCCCTCCGTCGGCAGTGTTGGTGATTCCTGCGACAATCTATGGACGCCTCCCGCGCAAGGCTCCTCTCGACGACGACCACGGCCTTGGGTGCGTGAATCTATCCGGCCTGTCGGTGGAGCGATCACGCCCCTGGACTCGATGGTCTCCGCTTCTCCCGTCCTCATAACGCGGTCGGCCGCGAGGGCCATGTCGTAGGTCAGGATCGGAAGCTGCGGTCCACGCCGTGTCGCCATCGTCGGTCACCTCGCACGCACCGCCGCTTCCGCGGCGGTCTGGCCCGCCCGCGTCAGACGCGGACGCAGTCCTCCCCACGCCGCAGCAGAGCCCAGGCGATCCGCGCCGTCTTGTTGGCCATGGCGACGATGCCCTTGTTGAGCCCGCGTCGGTCGATCACCGACTGGAACCAGCGTGAGGTCGGGTCGGTCTTGGTCGCCAAGCGCAGTGCCACGGCCCGGGCGCCGTGGACGAGCTGGCGCCGGAGGTAGTGGTTGGCCCGCCGGCCCACGCCCCCGAGCTGGGACTTGCCGCCGGTCGAGTACTGGCGCGGGACCAGGCCGATCCAGGCAGCAAGCTCGCGCCCCGACCGGAACTGCCGGGCATCGCCGATGCTGGCTCTCAGTGCCGTTGCGACCACAGGCCCCACGCCGGGCAGGCCCATCAGGCGGCGGCACACCGCGTCCTCGCGGCAGATCGCCCTGAGCCTGCCTTCGAGCCGCTCGATCCGAACCTCCAACGCCTCGAGCTCGTCGAGCAGAGCCTCGAAGGTCTCGCGCGCCATCGGCGAGAGAGTCACCTCCGCCAGCTCGGCCCGCGCGCGGTGGGAGAAGCGCGCGGTGCCCTTCGGGTAGACGATATCATACTCGGCCAGGAGCCCGCGTGTGTGGTTGATCAGGTTCGCCCGCTGCGAGACCAGCCGGTCGCGGACACGATGCACGGATTGCAGGCCCTGCTGCTCCGTCGACTTCACCGGGACGAACCGCATCGTCGGCCGCGAGGCGGCGTCGAAGATCGCCTCCGCATCGACGGCGTCGTTCTTCGAGCCGCGCACAAAGGGCTTGACGAACCGGGGATTGATCAGCCGGACCTCGCAGCCGGTGGTGAGGAAGGCTCGCGCCCAGTGGTGGGCCGTCGCGCATGCCTCCATGGCGACGACCTTCGGGGCGAGGCTCTCGACCAGCCCGAGCAGCTTGGCGCGTCCAACACGGCGGGAGACCACGCGGCCCTCAGCAGCGATGCCGTGGACGTGGAACGACTGCTTGGCCAGGTCGATCGCGAGCATCTGCATGGCTTCCCTCCCTCTCAGGTCCGCCCATGGTGGGCGCAGAGCGGGAGGCGTCCATCCCATAACGCCATGGCCGAGACCGTCATCGGCCTGTTCAAGACCGAGGTCATCCGCCGGCGCGGGCCGTGGCGCTCGCTCGAAGCGGTCGAGTTCGCCACCCTCGCGTGGGTCGACCGGTTCAATCACCGGCGCCTTCTCCAGCCGATCGGCTTTGTCCCGCCCGCCGAGGCCGAGGCCGCATTCTACGCCAGGCTGGAGGACAAGCCGCTGGCCGCGTAGGGACACAACACAACCAGCCTTCGGCAAACCCGGCGCCGGTTCACGCGCGGCAGGCGCGCCGGCAGCGGTCGGCGAGCCGGCTTGCGGGTGCCGTCGGCTCGCGGCGGTCGCTCGACGACCACTGCGGCGATCTCGGCCCGACCTCTTCCTCAGCCTCGGTCTCCTCGAGCTCGCTCAGCTGCAGCTCGAGCTGGTCGATCAGCCGCCGTCCTCGCTCGCTGCGGTCGTGTCCCAGCCGGTGGTGTAGCTCGGCGGTAGCGGGCGGCTTCGCGGCGGTCATCGACGATGCCCGGTAGGGTTGGAGTGCCGACGCCAACCTGACCGAGAGACCACCAATGACCGACGAGATGACGAGCTTGCGGGCGCTGATCGAGAAGGCCCCCGACGCCGACCTGCTGCGGGAGATGATCGGCTTTGCCGCCCAGCGCCTGATGGAGCTGGAAGTGGGTGAGCTCACCGGTGCTGCCTATGGCGAGAAGAGCACCGAGCGGCTGGTGCAGCGCAACGGATATCGCGACCGGGTCTGGGAGACCCGAGCAGGCGCCGTCGAGCTGCGCATCCCGAAGCTGCGACGGGGCCGCTACTTCCCAGGGTTCCTGGAGCCGCGCCGCATAGCCGAGAAGACGCTCACTGCCGTCATTCAGGAAGCCTACCTCCAAGGCGTGTCGACCCGCTCGGTCGATGATCTGGTAAAGGCCCCTCGGCGATCTGATGATCGCCGTCCCTTGGGGCACGGATCGATGCCTCTGGCATCGA
>JBFWWD010000402.1:0-3220 GCA_050246385.1 Geminicoccaceae bacterium | reverse complement strand
CATTGATCATCGGCTCGTTGCCCTTCGTCATCTCCGTGGTCATCTATCTGATCGATCCGGATTACATCCTGAAACTGTTCGTGGACCCGCGCGGCTGGATGCTACTCGCCGCCGGCCTTACCAGCCTCGGCCTGGGTCTTGGCATCATGGCCAAGATGGTTCGGTTCGAGATATGAGCGCCCTCGACGCCTATCTGCCCGCCGGGCTCACGGTTGCGAGTCTGCTCGCCTACGCGGTCGGCCTGATCACCTTCGCCAGCGTCATGGCGGCATGGCGGGCTCTGCTCGAGCAGCGACCTGCTGCGGCGCGCATCCGTGCCGTGACCCAGCGTCGCCTCGAGCTGCAGGGGAAGGCCGCGCAGCCGGAGCGGCGGCGCTCCCGCGGCCAGCTGCCGCCCGGGCTCCTGCCGCTGCTGATGCGCCACCTGCGTCGCATGCAGTCGAGCCAGATCGAGCGCATCCGCAGCAAGCTCCTGACTGCCGGCTTCCGCTCGCGCGAGGCGGTCGGGATCTACGCCGGCCTCAAGCTGGTCAGCCCGTTCGTTCTCGCCGCGCTCGCCCTGCTGCTCGTCTACGGCGCCCAGCTCGGTCATCTGCCGATGGCCTGGCGCCCTGCGGTACCGCTCGTTGCCGTGCTGCTCGGCTTTCTGGCTCCCGACCTCTACCTCCGCAATGCTGCGGCCAAGCGCCGGCATGCGCTGCAGAAGGCGCTGCCCGATGGGCTCGACCTGCTCGTGATCTGTGCGGAGGCGGGGCTCAGTCTTGATGCGGCGCTGAACCGGGTCGCGGAGGAAGTGGCGGTCTCGGCCCCGGAGCTCGCCGACGAGTTGGCGCTCACTGCGGTGGAGCTCAACTTCCTGCCCGAGCGGCGCCAGGCACTCGCCAATCTGGCGAAGCGGGTCGACCTGCCCGCCGCCCGCGGCGTGGTCAACACCCTGATCCAGACCGAGAAGTACGGCACGCCGCTGGCGCAGTCGCTGCGGGTGCTCTCGGCCGAATTCCGCGAGCAGCGGATGCTGCGTGCGGAGGAGAAGGCCGCACGGTTGCCCGCGACCATGACCGTGCCGATGATTCTGTTCATTCTGCCGACCCTGTTCATCGTCCTGGTCGGCCCCGCCATGATCGACGTCTACGACAACATGACCAAATAATCCGCGGAGCCGCATTGCGGTCAGCCCGCCAGCACCGAGTTGAGCGACTTTCGGTCAGCCGACGTCAACGGGCCAGCCGAACCTGCGTGCGTTCCACGATCCAGCACCGCCGGCCAGGCCGCTTGACGCTGTCGAGTCGCATTGGAGAAGTTAGCCCGCATTTCTCACCGGCGCGATTCGCCGATGGTGGGCTGTAGCGAGCGCGTTAACTTGTCCGCCATAGGGAGCGCATGAGTTGGCCGCTGTTGCTGGCTCGGTGGGGTTGTGGGCAGGGCGGAGCGCTGTCCACAAATCCACCGGGCTGGTCGCGTCGCGGCGGTCACGCGGCCAGCTTCCGTACCGGCTCGGCCGGCGGGAAGGTGGCCAGACGGTGCGGGCCGGCGAAGATGGTCACCGAGCCGTCCGGATATTCGTGCAGCCTTACCGTCGCGCGCACGAAGTGCCGCCGCAGCGGGCTGGAGGGGATCTGCAGCACGCGGCCGCGCCAGCGGACGCAACTGTCGTTGCCGACCTGGCGCTCCTCCTGGACGCACAGCAGGTCGAGCCACAGCTCGGGCGGCGCCTTGACGAAGGCCGACGCCGGCTCTTCGGGCGTGATCGCGAAACGGGCGTTGTGCTCGGCCAGCCAGGCCTCGCGCAGGTAGCGGTTGGCGGCCGCCACGCTGGTGATCCCGGCGAGCCGCAGCTCCTTCGGCAGCCGGTCCTGAAGCGTGCGAAAGGCCCGCTCGCAGCGCCCGCGCGCCTGCGGCGAGTAGGCGGCGATATGGCCGATCCCCAGCTGCTTCAGCGCCCGGCCGACCTGGGTGAGTCGGGTCTTGGAGACCTTCCCGCCAGCCTGCGGGGTGTGGAAATCGTGGCGGCCCCGGTCCGTGTAGAGCTCGATGAACAGCCCATGGCGCTCGATCACCTCGGCCAGCCCGCGGAAGCTCGAGGCGGTGCCCTCCTGCTCGACCAGCACGGCCGAGTAGCGCGCCGAGGTCGCGTCGTCGAACGTGATCACCAGGTCGAGCGGCGGCTGCCCTTCCAGCCAGGCACGCGTGGAGGCATCCTGGTGCAGCATCATCCTGGCCATCGGCCGCCGCGGCCGCCGCGGCCGCCGCGGCCGCGCCGCTCTTCTGCAGTCACAGCCGGGTGGTGGTGTAGCCCAGCTTGTAGCCGTGCCGGCGCTGCAGCACGGCGTGGAAATGCCGGATCGCGAACCCGGCAGAGTGCTCGTGATAGAGCTTGAGCATCCGCTGCAGCTCATCCTCCGGCGCCCGCCGCGGCGACGGCTTGCCAACCCGCCGATCGGTCAGACCGGCCGCCCCTTCCTCCGCATGCCGCCCGCGCCAGCGCCGGAACGTCCGCTCGCTCACCCCCAGCGCCGCCGCCTCGGCATGGCTCAACCGTCCCGTCTCCCAACGCGCCAGCAGCTCCTCAAAGCGCATGATCCCGATCCTCGAGCGCATCCCCGCCCAACCCTCCCGCCCCAGCATCCTGGAACGGCTCTAGAACCGGACAGGTCATGCGCTCCCTACACTGGCCAACTCTCCCGCTCGCTACATTCGCCGATGGTGGGCTTGGTCTGTGCGCCGGTGCGGTGGGCTTGACATGGGGGCGGGCGGGGAGCGAGTTGGTGACGAGCGGCGAGGTCCTGTGCCGCCTGCGGGCAGCGGCGCCTAGGGTGATGTCGACTGTGCCCTGTCTGGTTCGTGGTCAGCCTGCCGCGGTGAGGGCCTGGTGGGCGATGGCCCAGTCCTGCTGCCAGGGGTGGCCGGAGGCCATGGCCCCCGTGACCCGGCGCACCGAGACCCGCACCAGGGCGGCGAGCTTGAGCAGCCTGAGGCGGATGGTGCCGGCGGTGGCCCGGGCGAGGCGGGTCGTCCTCGGGCCGATCCGCCGCAGCGCCTCGAGCAGCACATAGGCCATCGCGGCGAGCCACAGACGGAGCTGGTTGGCGGCCATGGTGCACGAGGTCCGGTCCGAGGCGAGGTGCAGCTGGCATTCCTTGATCATGGGATGGACGCCTCCTGCTGACGGCATCGAGGTGCCAGCGTGGGTGCGTGAAGCGATCCACCAACGCGGGAGACG
>JBFWWD010000401.1:0-3279 GCA_050246385.1 Geminicoccaceae bacterium | reverse complement strand
ATCGAGGAGGTCCCGGTTCCCGAGGTCGGGCCCGGTCAGATCCTGGTCCGAATCGAGGCGTCGGGCGTGTGCCACACCGACCTGCACGCGGCCGACGGCGACTGGCCGGTGAAGCCCACCCCACCGTTCATTCCAGGGCACGAGGGCGTCGGCAGTGTGGCGGCGGTCGGCGCCGGCGTCACGGCCGTGAAGGAGGGGGACCGGGTCGGGGTACCCTGGCTGCATACCGCCTGCGGGCACTGCAAGCACTGCCTGTCGGGCTGGGAAACCCTGTGCGACGCCCAGCGCAATACCGGTTACTCGGTGAATGGCGGGTTCGCAGAATATGTGTTGGCGGACCCCAACTATGTCGGCCACCTGCCGGACGGCCTCGGGTTCGAGATGGCGGCACCCGTCCTTTGTGCCGGGGTCACCGTCTACAAGGGCCTGAAGGAGACGGACACTAAGCCCGGCGACACCGTGGTAATCTCCGGGATCGGTGGCCTCGGTCACGTCGCCGTGCAATACGCCAAGGCCATGGGCCTGAAGGTGATTGCGGTCGACATCGCGGACGAGAAATTGGCGCTCGCCCGCGAGATGGGTGCCGACGCGGCGATCAACGCGCTGACAACGGATCCCGTCGTTGAGGTCGGGAAGCTGTGCGGCGGCGCCGAAGGCGTGCTCGTGACTGCCGTGTCACCCAAGGCGTTTGGTCAGGGTCTCGGCATGCTCGGCAAGCGCGGCACCATGGCCTTGGTCGGGCTGCCCCCGGGAACGTTCGAACTCGACATTTTCGATACGGTGCTGACCCGCAAGACCATCCGTGGCTCGATCGTCGGTACACGCATGGACCTCGCCGAGTGCCTGCAGTTCGCGGGCGAGGGCAAGGTCAAGGTACACTTTACCGTCGAGTCTCTGGAGAACATCAACGGCATATTCGCCCGCATGCGCGACAACCGGATCGACGGGCGTGTCGTCCTGAAGATTTAAGAGGATTTTCTGCGTATCTGTCGCGCGCGATTGTCCCACCGATTACGAGTAGTAGACGGCAATTTGGAGTCGCTGCAGCCGCATCGACGGCGCCGTGGCTTCGGACAGGACCCGCGTGGAGGCGCATCGCCCGGCGGCCGAGCGCGACACCTTCACCAGCGCCGAGTAGGACGCCTCTCCACCCTTCATCATGACCGGCGATGCTGGAACGTGAGCCCCGGAACACCAGTCCCCAGGCTGGGGGCTGTCCGCCGCCGCTTGACACCCCGGTGCCTGCCGCTATGACCGGCCGCACTTTTGACAAGGCGCCTCGGGCCAGGATGACCAGAATCGCAGTGTTCCCCGGGCAGGGGGCTCAGGCAGTCGGCATGGGCCGCGCGCTCCACGACGCCAGTCCCGCTGCACGGGCCGTGTTCGCCGAGGTCGACGACGCCCTGGGCGAGCCGCTCTCGGCCCTGATCTTCGAGGGTGCGCCTGAGCGGCTGACGCTGACCGCCAACGCCCAGCCGGCGCTGATGGCGACCTCGCTCGCCGCGGTGCGCGCGCTCGAGGAGCGGACCGGACGCAGGCTCGCCGATCTGGTCGACTATGTGGCGGGCCACAGCCTGGGCGAGCATTCGGCGCTGGCCGCGGCCGGCGCCTTCTCGATCGCCGACGCCGCCCGGCTCCTGCGCCTGCGCGGGCAGGCGATGCAGGAGGCGGTGCGCCCGGGCGAGGGTGCGATGGCGGCGATCCTCGGGGCCGATGTCCCGACCGTGGAGGCCGTCTGCGCCGAGGCGAGGGATGTCGGCGTGTGCGAGCTCGCCAACGACAATGGCGAAGGCCAGCAGGTGATCTCCGGCGATGCCGCGGCCGTCGAGCGCGCGGTGGCGCTCGCCAAGGAGCGCGGCGCGCGCCGCAGCGTCATGCTCCAGGTGTCCGCACCGTTCCATTGTGCCCTGATGCGGCCGGCGGCCGAGCGTCTGGCCACGGCGCTGGCGGACATCCGCCTCTCGCCGCCGGTCGTGCCGGTGATCGCGAACGTGACCGCAGCCCCGGTCCGGGACGTCGAAACCATCCGCGAGCTGCTGGTGCGCCAGGTCACCTCGCGCGTCCGCTGGCGCGAGAGCATGGCCACCATGGCCGGGCTGGGCGTGGACGGCGTGATCGAGCTCGGTGCCGGCAAGGTCCTTGCGGGGTTGGCCAGGCGCGGTGTGCCGGGTGCCTCGTTGCATAACGTGCAGGAGCCGGCCGACGTCGACGCGCTGGCCGAGCAGCTGACCCGGAGTTCCGCCTGACCATGTTCGACCTCTCCGGCCGGCGCGCCCTGGTGACCGGGGCCTCGGGCGGCATCGGCGCCGCCATCGCGCGCGGCCTGCATGCGCAGGGCTGCACCGTGGTCCTCGCCGGGCGGCGCCGTGAGGCGCTGGACGCGCTGGCGGCCGAGCTCGGCGATCGCAGCGCGGTCGTCACCGGCGACATCGCCGATGCGGATGCCGCCGATGCCCTGATCGGCGCCGCCGATCCCGTCGACATTCTGGTCAACAATGCCGGCATCACCCGCGACATGCTGGCGCTCCGGCTCAAGGATGCCGACTGGCAGGCGGTGATCGACACCAATCTCGGCGCCGCCTTCCGGCTCAGCCGCGCGGCGCTCAAGGGCATGCTGAAGCGGCGCTGGGGCCGAATCGTCAACATCACCTCGATCGTGGGCGTGACCGGCAATCCGGGGCAGGCGAACTACGCCGCCGCCAAGGCCGGCCTGATCGGCATGTCCAAGGCGCTGGCGCAGGAGGTGGCGGCACGCGGCGTCACGGTGAACTGCGTCGCACCCGGCTTCATCGATACCGCGATGACGCGCGTGCTCGACGAGAAGCAGCGCGAGGACCTGCTCGGCCGCATCCCGGCGGGGCGGCTGGGCGAGGGATCGGACATCGCCGCTGGCGTGGTCTATCTGGCGAGCCCGGAGGCCGGCTACGTCACCGGCCAGACCCTGCACATCAACGGTGGCATGGCGATGATCTGAGCGGCTCGGACGGGTCCCCGCCCGCCTAGCCAAGCATGGAGCCTTCGTGTACAAGCCGCGAGCCTCGTACGTCGGGACTTGCAGCAACCCGAGAAGGCGCCCGGGACTTTACTGGACAAGCCCAAGGTGGCGGAGAGAACAGGCGATGAGTGACATCTCTGAGCGCGTGAAGAAGATCGTGGTCGAGCATCTCGGTGTGGACGAGGCCAAGGTCAGCGAGGAGGCGAGCTTCGTCGACGATCTGGGTGCCGACAGCCTGGACACGGTCGAGCTCGTCATGGCGTTCGAGGAGGAGTTCGGCTGCG
>JBFWWD010000400.1:0-3365 GCA_050246385.1 Geminicoccaceae bacterium | reverse complement strand
AGTGGCGGCAGGGCGCTAGAAGCCCTCAACCCATCCCGCCCGTGGAGCCGCGCCATGCAGAAGAACAAGGTCCACAACCCGATCGTCGAGCTCGACGGCGACGAGATGACCCGGATCATCTGGCAGATGATCAAGGACAAGCTGATCCTGCCCTATCTCGACCTCGACCTGCTTTACTTCGACCTGGGCATCGAGCATCGCGACGCCACCGACGACAAGGTGACGGTGGAGGCCGCCGAGGCGATCAAGCAGCACAATGTCGGGGTGAAGTGCGCGACGATCACGCCCGACGAGGCGCGGGTGAAGGAGTTCGGCCTCAAGTCGATGTGGAAGTCGCCCAACGGCACGATCCGCAACATCCTGGGTGGGACGATCTTCCGCGAGCCGATCGTGTGCAGGAACGTGCCGCGTCTGGTGCCGGGCTGGACCCAGCCGATCGTGATCGGCCGCCACGCCTTCGGCGACCAGTACCGCGCCACCGATATCAAGGTGCCGGGCAAGGGCAAGCTGCGCCTGGTCTACGAGCCCGAAGGCGGCGGCCAGCCGCTCGACATCGAGGTGTTCAAGTTCCCGGATGCCGGCGTCGCGATGGCGATGTACAACCTGGACCAGTCGATCCGCGACTTCGCCCAGGCATCGATGAACTACGCCCTGAACCGGGGCTTCCCGCTCTACCTCTCGACCAAGAACACCATCCTCAAGGTCTATGACGGACGGTTCAAGGACCTGTTCCAGGAGGTCTACGATACCCAGTTCAAGGACAAGTTCCAGGCCGCCGGCCTGACCTACGAGCACCGGCTGATCGACGACATGGTCGCCTCGGCCCTGAAATGGTCGGGCGCCTTCGTCTGGGCGTGCAAGAATTACGACGGCGACGTGCAGTCGGACACGGTGGCGCAGGGCTTCGGCTCGCTCGGCCTGATGACCTCGGTGCTGCTCACCCCCGACGGCAACACGGTCGAGGCGGAGGCGGCGCACGGCACGGTCACCCGCCACTATCGCGAGCACCAGCAGGGCAAGCAGACCTCGACCAACCCGATCGCCTCGATCTTCGCCTGGACGCGCGGCCTCGCCTATCGCGGCAAGATCGACGGCACGCCCGAGGTCGAGAAGTTCGCCCACGACCTCGAGAAGGTTTGCGTCGACACGGTCGAGGACGGCCACATGACCAAGGACCTCGCAGTGCTGATCGGCCCCGACCAGCCCTGGCTCAACACCAACCAGTTCCTGGACAAGCTCGACCGGAATCTGCAGGCCAAGATGGGCGCGTAGAAGCATGCGGCAGGCCCACGGACGCGGGCTTGCCAAGCATTTGCGATTGCCCTACACAGCGGCCTCCTCGCCGGTTCGGCCGGCAAAGCGGGCGTAGCTCAGGGGTAGAGCACAACCTTGCCAAGGTTGGGGTCGAGGGTTCGAATCCCTTCGCCCGCTCCAGTTCCCAGAAAATCTGGTAGCCACTGACACGGGCCGCGAGGCGGCAGCGCACGGCGGCGAGCGCGCCACTGCGTCATCCCGCGGCACGTTTCCGCACGTCCGGATCTCGTGAGACCCTTCTCCCTCTCGCTGGCCTGAGCGAGCTGCGCGCGCCCGGCGCGCAGCCGAGGTCTCAGCAGGCGGTGAAGCCGCCGTCGATCGGCAGCGAGACGCCGGTGATCATCGCGGCGCCGTCGCTCAACAGGAAGACGATCGGAGCGGCGATCTCGTCCTCGGTCGCCCAGCGGCCCAGGGGCATCTGCCGCAGGAACGGCTCCCCGATGTCGGGCCGACCCCAGTAGAAGGTCGACATCGGGGTCATGACCACGGTCGGGTTCACGCTGTTCACGCGGATGTTGTACTTGCCGAGCTCCAGCGCCGAGACGCGGGTGATGCTGTCGAGCGCCGCCTTGGACGCCGCGTAGGAGACGTGGCCGTCGAGCGCGACCAGGGCCGCCTGGCTCGAGACGTTGACGATCGAGCCGCCCCTGCCCAGCCGGACCATGGACTGCGAAGCGTATTTGGTGACGAGCAACGCTCCGCGCGTGTTGATCGAGATCACTTTGTCGAAGACGGCGATGTCGGTGTCCATGGGTGTCGCGATCTCGCCGCCGAAGCCGCCGCAGTTCACCACGCCCCAGACGTCGAGCCCCTCCAGCGCCGCCCGGACACCCTCTTCCGAGGTCAGGTCGAACTGGAGCGTGCGACACCCGGTCTCCGCTGCCAGCGCCGTCAGCTCGTCGAGCCGGCGGCCGCTGGCGATCACGGCGGCGCCGGCCTTGCGCAACCGCCGCACGATGGCGGATCCGATCCCGCCGCTCGCGCCCGTGACGAGAATCGGGCCATGGTCGAAATCGGGCATCGAGATGCTCCTGTCGTAGCGGCCAAGGGACTTGGACGTCGGAAACCGTC
Organism: Geminicoccaceae bacterium; assembly: GCA_050246385.1. Classification (GTDB taxonomy): domain Bacteria; phylum Pseudomonadota; class Alphaproteobacteria; order Geminicoccales; family Geminicoccaceae; genus Benzoatithermus. Next base: position 980 of record JBFWWD010000400.1, on the reverse strand, counting down.
AGAGAACCCCAGGGCGGTTCCGCGTGCCGTGCAGGACCACTAGCCGCAGCCGGCCGAGGAAGGCAAAGCGTCTGCTGGCTGTATCCTCTTCGGTTCGTCCCGGCACCGTCAGGTCAGCCGGTAGCCGCTCACGGTGCCGGCGCGGCCGCGGATCGCGAGTTCCGGCAGGGGCTCGAATCTGTCGGCCAGGCTCTGCGGCGGCCCGGCCAGGCGGAAAGCCTGCTCCGAGACGATCAGCGGCGAATCGCACTCGCGCGTGAGCTCTTCCAGGCGGCTCGCCACGTTGACGGTGTCGCCGACCACGGTGAACTGGAACTGGGTGGCGCCGCCGACGTCGCCCATCAGCACGGGGCCGGCATGGATGCCGATGCCGACCCGGAGCCGCGGCGGCGGTGCGGCTGCCAGGGCGTCCAGAAGCGCCAGGGCGGCTCCGATCGCATCGGCCGCCGCGGTCGGGGACGGATCGGGCACGCCGAAGCAGGCCATCGCACCGTCGCCCAGAAACTTGTCGACCATGCCGCCATGGGCGAACACCGCACGCTCGACCTCGATGTGGAACCGGCGCAGCAGCGCCAGCGCGTCACCCGGCGCCATCGCCTCGCTCAGGCGGGTGAAGCCCATGATGTCGACGAACATCACCACCGCCTCCTGGATCCGGTCGAGTCCTGCCGGGCTGTCGCTGGCGGCGAGCCGGTCGACCACCGCCGGCGGGAAGTAGCGCGCCAGATTGGCGCGCTGCCGCTCGAGATGCCGACGCCGGTGGCGCTCCTCCCCGACGCGCAGCAGCTCGACGCCGATGCCGGCGAACAGCAGCGCCGCCGCGGGCGGCAGCGCCGACAGCCACAAGAGCTCCAGCACGAAGGCGAACTGGAGCACCGTCGCGAGCCCGGCGAGCAGCAGGGCGAGCACCCCGAGCGACCACCAGGGTGAACGGCGCCCGGCGAGCAGGGCCGCCAGGATCGCGACCAGGGCGGTCAGCA
>JBFWWD010000399.1:0-3417 GCA_050246385.1 Geminicoccaceae bacterium | reverse complement strand
GTTCCTCGGCATCCCGCCAAGAGGCTGAGCCGAACGGCGGCGAGGTGTGGAGAGCTGCGCGCTCTCGCTCCGACGGCGCGGGCAGGCGCCACACCAGGGCACCCGTCCGCGCCGTCGGAGAGACTAGTGGTCTGACGCACTCATAGCATTCCACTCTGTCCGGCGCTGCGCTACCCTGCGCCATGCGCCAGGGGACCGGCATCCGTGTGAGCCCGACAGACCGCCGCCGTCTCGAGGCGATCGTGGCGGATCGGAACAGTCCCCAGAAGCACGTTTGGCGGGCCAAGGTCGCCCTCGCCGCTGCCGACGGCCATGGCACCACCACGATTGGACGCTATACAGGTCTCTCGCGGCCCTCCGTCCGTCGCTGGCGCGAGCGGTTCGTGCAGGAGGGCGTCGCCGGCCTGCTGCGGGACAAGACGAGAAGGCCCGGCACGCCGCCGCTCTTGCCGGCGGTGGTTGATCACGTCGTTGGGCTGACTCTCGGCGAGCCACCGGGCGAGGCCACCCACTGGACCGGCCGGATGATGGCCAAGGCCGCCGGCGTCTCCCTGCGCTCGGTGCAGCGCATCTGGAAGGCGCACCGGCTCGCTCCACACCGGGTCCGTACCTTCAAGCTCTCCAATGATCCTGCGTTCGTGCCCAGGCTAAGAGACGTGGTCGGGCTCTATCTACACCCGCCGGCGCACGCCATCGTCCTATCCATGGACGAAAAAAGCCAGATCCAGGCGCTCGAGCGTACCCAGCCGGGCCTGTCGATGAAGTCAGGTTGGCCCGCGACCGCGACCCACGATTATAGGCGCCATTGCACCACCACGCCGTTCGCGGCCCTGAACGTCCTCGATGGCACCGTGCTCGGCCGCTGCATGCAGCGCCATCGGCACCAGGAGTTCATTCGCTTCCTGAACGCCGTCGAGGCGGCGGTCCCAGCCGGCAAGCTGGTGCACTGCATTCTGGACAACTATGGCACCCACAAGCACGCCAAGGTCCTGGCCTGGCTTGAGCGCCACCCGCACTGGACCTTCCACTTCACCCCGACCTCCTGCTCCTGGCTGAGCGCGGTCGAGACCTTCTTCGCCAAGCTGACCCGGCAGCGGCTCCGGCGCGGCAGCTTTCCCTCCTTGGTGGCACTCCAGGAGGCGGATCAACCGCGTCGTGGCCGAGCACAACCAGGACCCGCGGCCCTTCGTGTGGACTGCCAACCCTGACCACATCCTCGAGAAGGTCCGGCGGGGGTACGAGACGTTGGCGAGGATGGACGAGAGGTGGGCCGTCTGAACGGCTCGTGGAAGGCCAGGCTATGACGACAGCTCGGGTCGAGCGGCGGCTGGCGGCCATCCTGGCGGCCGACGTGGTCGGCTACAGCCGGCTCATGGAGCGCGACGAGGCCGGCACCGTGGCCCGGCTCAAAGCGATCAGGAAGGAGCTGGTCGCGCCACTCCTGGCCGAGCACCGCGGCCGCGTCGTCAAGCTTATGGGCGACGGCGCGCTCTGCGAGTTCGCCTCCGTCGTCGACGCCGCAACGTGCGCGGTCACGATCCAGCGCGGTATGGCGGAGCGCGAGGCGGGGACGGCCGAGGAGGAGCGCGTCCGCTTGCGCATCGGCATCAACCTCGGCGACGTGATCCGGGAGGAAGACGGGGACCTCTACGGCGACGGGGTCAACGTCGCCGCCCGGCTCGAGCAGGTGGCGGAGCCCGGGGGGATCGTGCTCTCGGGTACCGCCGCCGACCACCTCCAGGGCAAGCTCGACTACGGCCTGGCCTCCTTGGGCGAGCTGCGGCTCAAGAACATCGGGCGGCCAGTGCGGGCCTACCGGGTCGAGCTCGGCGCCGACGTCGCCGCCCCGGCAGCGGTGCCATCCTCGCCCGACAAGCCCGCCGTCGCCGTCCTGCCGTTCGACAACCTGAGCGGCGACCCGGAGCAGGCCTACTTCAGCGACGGGATCACCGAGGACGTGATCACCGAGCTCGCCCGCTTCCGCGAGCTGCTGGTCATCGCCCGCAACTCCTCCTTCGCCTTCCGCGGCAAGGCCGTGGACGTGCGCGAGATCGGCCGGATGCTGGGTGTTGCTTACGTCGTCGAGGGCAGCGTCCGGCGCGCCGGCGACCGGGTGCGGATTACCGCGCAGCTCATCGAGGCCACGACCGGCGCGCACCTATGGGCGGAGCGCTACGACCGGCCGCTCGAGGATGTGTTCGCAATCCAGGACGAGGTCGCGCGCGGCATCGTCAGCACCGTCGCCGCCCGGGTGCTGGAGGAGAGCGAGCTGGCCGCGCGCCGCCGGCCGCCACGCGACATGCGCGCCTACGACCTGTTCCTCCAGGGCTACCGCCTGTCGGACGTCGACACACCCGAGGCCCAGGACCGAGCGCGCACGTTGTTCGAACGCGCCCGCGCAGTCGACCCGACCTTCGCCCGTGCCTACACGGGACTGGCGTTCAACAACCTCATCCGCACATTCGACACTGGTCGTCCCACCAGTCTATCTCGTTCGAATCTAAATCAAGACAAAGGCCGGATCGGCAGACCGAGCGGCAAGGACCCCGACCGGCGGGAAGCCCTCAAACTCGCCGAGCAGGCGGTGGCGCTCGACCCCAACGACGCGCGCACCCACTACGCGCTGGGCTATCTGTGCCTGGTCTGGCGTGACTTCGACCGCGCTCGACGCCACCTCGACCTGGCGCGCGTAATGAACCCGAACGATGCGCAGATCCAGATGGCCTGGGCCTACGCGCAGGCCTGCCTGGGGGACGCCGAGCGCGGGCTGCCGGCCGCCGAGCTAGCCCTGCGGCTCAACCCCCGCCACGCCCGCTATTACCTGTACTGGTACTCTCGGGTGCTGTTCCTCGCCCGGCGCCACGATGATGCCCGGGCCCTTCTGGAGCGGATCACGATCGGGGACCCGCTGCGGCACCCGCGCGACCTCGGCTGGTGGGCGGCGGCCTGCGGCCATCTGGGCCGGGAGGAGGAGGCGCGGCGCTGCGCCGGGTGGTTCGTCGAAGCGATGCGGGAAGCGTGGCGCGGCGATCCCGCGGCCGGGCCGGCCGAGTACGTGGACTGGCTGGTCGAGCGGTCCCTCCTGCGCCGCGCGGAGGACGCGGCGCACCTGCGCGAGGGCCTGCGGCTGGCCGGCCTGCCGGCCTGAACCGCCCTCGCGTCGTTCGGGTGCTCTTGCCCTCCGGCCGGTGCGGCCGGCCGGAGAGTATCCTCCGTCTGCATCGGGCCACTAGAATAGCTGGCGATAGGCCTCGCTGGCCTTGGGCATCTTCCTGACCGGATAGAGCTGGTAGTCGCCGGTGTTGAAGTAGGCCTCGTGCGCGATGCTCGCCCCGGCCGAGGCCAGGAAGTCGTGCATCTGGCGGATGAACTCGGGATTGTCGCCGGCGCGGCCGACGCCCCACTCGCCGAAGGCGA
>JBFWWD010000398.1:0-3421 GCA_050246385.1 Geminicoccaceae bacterium | reverse complement strand
CCTGTCCCTGTTCCTGGGCGTGCTGCTGGGCGGCGTCTCGGGCCTTTATGGCGGCTGGATCGACGTGGTCATCCAGCGGGTGATCGAGATCCTGCGCTCGATCCCGACCATCCCCTTGTGGATGGGCCTCGCCGCGGCCCTGCCGTCGACCTGGAGCGTGACCCAGGTCTATCTGGCGATCACCGTCATCATCTCGCTGATCGGCTGGACCGAGCTCGCGCGCGTCGTCCGCGGCCGCTTCCTGGCGATGCGCGAGGAGGATTTCATCACCGCCGCCGAGCTCGCCGGCGCCAGCCAGATGCGGATCATCTTCCGCCACATGGTGCCGTCCTTCCTCAGCCACATCATCGCCGCGGTCAGCCTGGCGCTGCCGGCGATGATCATCAGCGAGACCACGCTCTCCTTCCTCGGCCTCGGCCTGCGCCCGCCGGCGATCTCCTGGGGTGTCCTCCTGCAGGACGCGCAGAACCTCCAGGCGCTGGCGGTGGCGCCCTGGCTCCTGGTCACGGCGATCCCGGTGATCATCGTGATCCTGGCCTTCAATTTCCTCGGCGACGGACTGCGCGATGCGGCGGACCCCTATGGCTGAGCCGATCCTCGAGGTCCGCAACCTCAAGACCTACTTCCCGCAGGACGAGGGCGTGGTGCGCGCGGTCGACGGCGCCAGCTTCACGCTGGAGGCCGGGCGGACGCTGGGGATCGTCGGCGAGTCGGGCTGCGGCAAGAGCGTCACCGCCCGCTCGATCCTGCGCATCGTCGAGCGCCCGGGCCGGATCGAGGGCGGGGAGATCTGGCTCAGGCGCCCGAACGGCGAACGGATCGACCTGACCAAGCTCGATTCCCAGAGCCGGCTGATCCGACAGATCCGCGGCGGCGAGATCGGGCTCGTGTTCCAGGAGCCGATGACCTCGTTCAGCGCCTACCACACGGTCGGCAACCAGCTGATCGAGGCGATCCGCCTGCACTCGGACCTGTCCAAGGCGGCCGCGCGCGACCGTGCGATCGAGCTTCTGCGCATGGTCGGGGTGCCGCAGCCGCAGCGCCGGATCGACGAGTACGCCTTCGAGCTGTCGGGCGGCCTGCGTCAGCGGGTGATGATCGCGATGGCGCTCTCGGCCGAGCCGCGCATCCTGATCGCCGACGAGCCGACCACCGCGCTGGACGTCACCACCCAGGCCCAGATCCTGGAGCTGGTGCGGCGGCTGCAGGATGAGCAGGGGCTGGCGGTGATCCTGATCACCCACGACATGGGCGTGATCGCCGAGATGGCCGACGACGTGGTCGTCATGTATCTCGGCCGCGAGGTCGAGAAGGGGCCGGTGGACGAGATCTTCCATGCCCCGAAACATCCCTACACCCGTGCTTTGCTGCGCTCGATCCCGAGCATCATGGCCGAGCCCGGCTCGCGGCTGCTGACCATCTCCGGCAGCATCCCGCACCCCTACAACCGGCCGAAGGGCTGTCCCTTCCATCCACGCTGCCCCGATTTCATGCCGGGCACCTGCGACCGTGCGTTCCCGAGTGCTGCCACCCTCGGCGCCCGCCAGGAGGTGAGCTGCTTCCTCTATCCCGCCGACCAGCCGGCCGTGGCGGAGGTCGCATGAGCGGCGCTCCGACCATCCTCGAGGTCGAGGGGCTGCAGAAGTGGTTCCCGATCCGCCGTGGCGTGCTGCGCAAGGTGGTCGGCCACGTCCGGGCGGTGGACGGGGTCGGTTTCGAGATCCGGCAGGGCGAGACCCTGTCGCTGGTCGGCGAATCCGGCTGCGGCAAGACCACGACCTCGCGCTGCATCCTGCGCGCGCTGACGCCGACCGGCGGTGCGATCCGCTTCCGCACCCAGGACGGGCGGCAGGTGGACGTCGCCAAGGTGCCGAAGACCGAGCTCCGGCCGCTGCGGCGGCAGATGCAGATGATCTTCCAGGACCCGTTCTCCTCGCTCAACCCGCGCATGACGATCATGGACATCGTCGGCGAGCCGCTGCTCGTGAACGGGATGACCGACCTTGCCGCGCGCCGGAAGCGCGTGCGCGAGCTGCTCGAGGTGGTGCAGCTCCCCGCTCAGTACCTCAACCGCTTTCCGCACGCCTTCTCGGGCGGGCAGCGCCAGCGCATTGGCATCGCCCGCGCCCTGGCGCTCAACCCGGCCCTGATCGTGGCCGACGAGCCGGTCTCGGCACTCGACGTCTCGGTGCAGGCGCAGATCGTCAATCTCCTGCTCGACCTGCAGGACCGGCTGGGGCTCTCCTATCTGTTCGTGGCGCACGATCTCTCGGTCGTGAAGCATGTCAGCCACCGGGTGGCGGTCATGTATGTCGGCAAGATCGTCGAGATCGCCCCGACCCGTTCCTTGTTCGCGCGGCCGCGGCATCCCTACACCGAGGCGCTGCTGTCGGCGGTGCCGGTGCCCGATCCGCGCCGGCGCAGCCAGCGGATCGTGCTGGCCGGCGACGTCGCGGACCCGGCGAACGTGCCGCCCGGCTGCCCGTTCCACCCGCGCTGCGCCTATGCCGTCGAGCGTTGCCGCGTCGAGCCGCCCGCCTTGCGCGAGCTGGCGCCCGGCCATCGCGCCAGCTGCCATCGCGCCGAGGAGCTGGCCCTGGCCGGCGTCGCCGAGGGACCACCCGAGCCTGTCCACTGAGGGAGAGCATGATGATGAGCGCCGCCGCATCCTTGCGCGTGTTCTACGAGCCCAAGATCGCGGCGCATCCTCCCGAGCTGTATCGCTTCGACGGCCTCGAGGACGGGATCGATGCCGCTGCATCCCGAAGCGAGGATGCGCTGCGGCGGTACCGGGACGACGGCTATCTCATGGTGAAAGGCGCGCTGCCGCTGGCGGAGCTCGAAGCCGCACGCGTCGAGCTCGAGCAGATGGCGCGCTCGGATCGGCCGGCCTGCAGCATGATCTGGTTCGAGGGCGCGTTGCGCGACCACATCGCGCTCGACGCCAAGGCCGACCGGGAGCTGGACGGCGGCACGACCAAGTCGGGCTTCGTCCAGGGGCAGGAAGGCGGCCTGCCGGCGCTCGATCCCGCGCTGCGGGCGCGCTACGTGCGCAAGTTCATGTCCTTCGTCGACCTCGCCCCTGCATTGACGGCGCTCGCCCGGCATCCGCAGGTGCTGGCCTTCGTTCGACAGGCCGTCGGCGGCGAGCCCGAGCTGTTCCAGGACATGGCGCTGGTCAAGCCGGCGCGCGGGCGCGAGAAGCCATGGCATCAGGACCATGCCTACTTCAACGTCGCCATGGGCACGCCGATCGTGGGGGTATGGATCCCCATGGGCCGCGTGACGCCCGAGAACGGCTGCATGCACATGCTGCGCGGTGGCCACAGGACAGGCGCGCGGCCCCACTTCAAGCGGCGCGACTGGCAGATCTGCGACACGCATGTCAACGAGACCGAGCGCGTCGCGGTCCCGATGGACG
>JBFWWD010000397.1:0-3466 GCA_050246385.1 Geminicoccaceae bacterium | reverse complement strand
ACGACAACGGCATTCTCGAAGGCCAGGTGCGCGACCGGTCAGGCGCCCCCGTGCCTGGCGCCACCGTGATCTTCTTCGAGCGCAATTTCATCTACTACGAGGAGAAGGTGCGCACCACGACCGACGCTAGGGGCGACTTCCGCTTCACCGGCTTGGCTGTCCATGTCGGCCAGCTCGAGGCGGTGACCGACGACGGCCGCCGCTCCGATCGCCGCCAGGTCCGCTTGTGGTTCCGCGCCCAGGACACCGAGGTGAAGCCTCTGATCGTCGAGCCGCGCGGCTGAAGTTCGCTTGCTTCCGTGCAGCACTGCCCGGCAGGTCCTGCCCGCATGGCGAAAGCCGGGGCGGTAACACACGCACGGTATGCAACCCGTCACAGGGCAGGGCGTTCGTTTTCGATCGTCCATTCGCCTCGGGGGGTAGGCCATGAACAGCACGAGGAAGCTCTGGACGGCCCTGTGCATCCTGCTGGTCGCGTCGTTCGGCGTTCTGCTGTGGACTGGCGCCGAGATCTACCAGAAGGCGCCGCCGATGCCTCAGCAGGTGGTTGCCGCGGACGGCACCTCGATCTTCACATTGCAGGACATCGAGACCGGCCGCCAGGTCTGGCAGTCAACGGGCGGCATGCAGCTCGGCTCGATCTGGGGTCACGGAGCCTATGTCGCTCCCGACTGGAGCGCCGACTGGCTGCACCGCGAAGCTCTCGCCATCCTCGACCAGTGGGCGGCCCGGGAAGGCGCGGCTGCCTATGACAAGTTGCCGGAGGAACGACAGGCGGCACTGGCGGGTCGGCTGCGCGCGCGCATCCGCCACAACACGTACGATGCCGCGAGCGGAACCGTTACCGTCGATGCCGAGCGCGCCGCGGCGATCGCGAAGGTGGCGGCGCACTACGAAAGCCTGTTCGGCGACGACCCGGCTACGGCCGACCTGCGCGAAGCCTACGCGATGAAGAACGACACGGTGCCGGACGGCACGCGCCGGCGCGCACTCGCCGCGTTCTTCTGGTGGACCGCCTGGGCGGCTGTCACGGAGCGGCCGGGCGACACGATCACCTATACCAACAACTGGCCGAGCGAGCCGCTGGTCGGCAACCGGCCGCCCGCCAATACCTTCATCTGGTCCGCTTTCAGCGTCACCTTCCTGCTGGCGGGCATCGGCCTGCTGGGCTGGCATTACGCCGTCACCCATGGCCGGGTCGAGGAGCCGCACCGGCTGCCGGCGTTCGATCCGATGCGGGCAATCCGTCCTACGCCTTCGATGCTGGCCACGGCCAAGTACTTCTGGGTTCTGCTTGCCCTGTTCCTGGTGCAGATCGCGCTTGGCGCCATCACCGCCCACTACCAGGTGGAAGGTCAGGAAGCCTACGGCTTTCCGCTTTCGGAAGTGCTGCCCTATTCGCTGAGCCGCACCTGGCACACCCAGCTCGCCGTACTGTGGATCGCGGTGGCATGGCTCGGTACCGGGCTCTACATCGCTCCCGCGATCTCCGGCTACGAGCCGCCCTGGCAACGGCTTCTGGTCAATGTGTTGTGGCTCGGCCTGCTGGTGATCGTGGTAGGTTCCTTCTCCGGCCAGTGGCTCGGCGTCATGCAGCGCCTGGGTCTCGACAGCAATTTCTGGTTCGGCCACCAGGGTTGGGAGTATGCGGACATGGGCCGCCTCTGGCAGTGGCTGCTGTTTGCCGGCCTGCTGCTCTGGCTGTTCCTGGTCGGGCGGGCCTTGTGGCCTTCCTTAAGCGTCCGTCATGAAGGCCGCTCGATCGTGGCCCTGCTCTTCCTGTCGACGGTCGCGATCGGCCTGTTCTTCGGCGCGGCGCTGCTGTGGGGCCAGCACACGCACCTTTCCATCGTCGAGTACTGGCGTTGGTGGCTGGTGCATCTGTGGGTCGAAGGCTTCTTCGAGGTATTCGCCACCGCGGTGATCGCCTTCCTGTTCACGCGGCTGGGGCTCCTGCCGATCCGCACGGCGACGGTCGCGGTGCTGTTCGCCACGATCGTCTTCATGGCGGGCGGCGTGCTGGGCACCTTGCACCATCTCTATTTCGCCGGCACGCCGACCGCGGTGCTGGCGCTGGGCGCAAGCTTCTCCGCGCTCGAGGTCGTGCCGCTCGCCTATATCGGCTTCGAGGCCTATCATACGTGGCGGCTGGGCGGCGCCACCGACTGGATGGAGCGCTATCGCTGGCCCGTGATGTTCTTCATCGCCGTCGCCTTCTGGAATCTGGTGGGCGCGGGGCTGTTCGGCTTCCTGATCAACCCGCCATTGTCGCTTTACTACATGCAGGGGTTGAACCTGACGCCTCTGCACGGACACACCGCGCTGTTCGGGGTCTACGGCATGCTCGGTATCGGGCTGGTGCTGTTCTGCCTGCGCGGCATGAAGCCCGACCTGGTGTGGAACAATGCCGTCCTCAAGGTCAGCTTCTGGTGCTTCAACATCGGGTTGGCGCTGATGGGACTCCTGACGTTGCTGCCACTTGGAACCATGCAGCTCCTGGCAGCCATCGACGAGGGATACTGGTATGCGCGCTCGGCAGACTTCATGCAGCAGCCTCTGGTGGATCTGCTGGTGTGGCTGCGCGTGCCGGGCGACACGATCTTCAGCATCGGCGCACTCGCACTGGCGCTGTTCGTGATCGGCCTGTGGGTGTTTCCGCGGCGGCTTGGCGAGCGTCCACGCGACGTCGCAGAGCCGGTGCGGCATGGTGAGCCGCGGCCGAGCCGATAGGTCGCCACCGCGCGTGCATGAACGAGTTCTACGCCGAGATCCGGCTGGTCCATATCGCGGCCGTGATCGCGAGCGGAAGTCTGTTCTTCGTCCGCGGCCTGGCCCTGGTCGGGGGCCAGAACTGGGGCATGGCGGTGCCGCTACGCTGGCTCGCCTATACGATCGACACGGTGCTGCTCACGACGGCGCTGATGCTCATCACCATCATTCAGCAGTATCCCTTCGTGCAAGCATGGCTCACCGTGAAGGTGCTTCTGCTCGTGGTCTATATCGGGCTCGGCATGGCGGCATTCTGGTCGGGCCGGAAGCGAGGCGTACGCATCCTCTGTTGGCTGGCCGCCCTCGCCGTCTACCTGTTCATCGTCTCGGTGGCGCGCGCCCACGATCCCCTGGGAATATTTCGGCTCGCTTCGCCTTGACGGGAAGAAGCATCTTCTCCGCCGGGAGGACGCCAGCTGCGATCCCCTGCTTGATCGCATTGCGGGCTGGCCTCGATGACCTGCGTGACACCCCGCACCGCCGCACCCGCCCTTACCGGGCATGATCGTAGGCGTTCCGTCCGCTCATGATCATGACGGGTGGGACGCCCGTGGTCCAACGGATCCTGACCCTAAAACACCTTCTTCCGCCGCCATTTTGCCGGATGCTCGGGCGGGTAGGCGAGGCCGCTGGCGTCGACGCCGAGATCGACCAGGCCCTTGGCGACCGCTATGGCGCAGCGGAAGCCTTCCAGTAC
>JBFWWD010000396.1:0-3562 GCA_050246385.1 Geminicoccaceae bacterium | reverse complement strand
CGCTGACCAAGTCGATGGACATGCGCACGGTGCCGATCGGGATCTCGCTGCTGATGGGCCAGCATGCCTTCGAGTGGAACGAGATGATGGCCATGAGCGTTCTCGGCGCCCTGCCGCTCCTGGTTCTCTATCTCATCGCCCAGCGTTACTTCCTGGCGGGGATGACGGCGGGATCGGTCAAGAGCTGACGGATCGGATAACCGGCCGCGCCGGCCTGGCGTGCAGAATCAGCCTGGCGAGCAGTCACGGCACCATGTCATTGCAGGAGGACGCTTCGTCCGGCTCCGGTGTCGAGCCGCTCTCGCCGGAGTGCGGGGTCCTCGGGCCGAGGCCGGGCGGCACGGCGGTCACCCTGACGCCCAGGGCGGCGAGGGATGATCTCGTCTCCGCACTGATGCCGTCGTCGGTGATCAGCTCCTCGATCTCCGCCAGGGTGGTGAAGGTCGTGAACGCCGGTGCCCTGAACTTCGAGCTGTCGACCAGCACGATCGTGCGGCGCGCGGAGCGGATCATGGTCCGCTTGGTGGCGGCGACGTCCATGGTCGCATCGGTGAGGAGACCCCCGCTCACGGCATAGGTGCCGATGAAGCAGAGGTCGGCGTGGATCGTGCCGAAGAAACCCTCGCCCGGATCGCCCACCATGGTGTTGGACCCCGGGCGCACCGTGCCGCCGGCGACGATCACGCGCCAGCGCGGGATGTGGGCGCCGATCTGCGCGATCCCGAGATCGTTCGTCACCACGGTCAGCGGCAGCTCGCGCAGGGCGGCGGCCTTCGCCGCCTCCAGGACCGTCGTGCTGGAATCGAAGATCACGCTGTCGTGGGCGCTCAGGCGCTCGGCGGCGGCGCGCCCGATCGCGGCTTTCTGTGCCTGCTGCAGATGGGCGTTCACCGCGGGCTCGCGCTCGAAGCTCGCCCGCGGCGGCGGAGCCAGAAACGCGCCGCCGTGGGTGCGCTCGAGATATCCGCCCTCGGTCAGATGGTCGAGGTCGCGGCGGATGGTCGAATGGGACCCGCCGGTCGCCTCGACCAGCTCCTGCACGGAGGAAACCCCGTTGGCCTGGAGGTACTCCAGGATCATCGCCCGGCGCTTGGCCGGGATGAGCTCGACCCGCCTGGGTGAAATGTCCATCGAGCGTGCTTGCTGTACGTTCGGGAGCAATCGTCCGCGGAACGGCCTTACCAGATCGTGTAGCCGCAATCCACGACCAGCGTCGAACCGGTCATGGCGCTCGATGCGTCGCTGGCGAGGAACAGGATCGCCGAGGCGATCTCGTCGGCGCGTGCGACGCGGCGCATCGGCGTGCTCTCCATCCAGACCGGGAAGAGGACAGGGTCGGAGAAGCCGCCGCGCGACATCGCGGTGTCGACATAGGTCGGCGCCACCGCATTGACGCGCACGCCCCGTTCCGCCCACTCGCCGGCGAGGGAACGCGTCAGGTGATGGACCCCGGCCTTGGCGGCATTGTAGTGCGCCTGGCGCTGGGGCTTGTTCGAGATCAGCCCCGACATCGAGCCGACCGTCACGATCGAGCCCCGCCCGCGTTCCAGCATGGCGCGCCCGAACTCGCGGCAGCACCAGTAGACACCGTTGAGATTCACGTCGACGACCTTGTGCCAGACCTCGTCCGGCATCGCCTCGCGCGGCGTGTCGGGCCACGCGATCCCGGCGTTGGCGATCAGGATGTCCACCCCGCCACCGTGCAGGTTGGCCTCCTTCGCCGCGCGTCCGACCGCGTCGGCGTCGGTGACGTCGAGGCGGACGGCATCCACCGTCCAGCCCTTGCCGGCGAGCTCGGCGCGCCCGGCCTCGAGCACGTCCGGGTCGTGATCGGAGATCACGACCGTGGCACCGCTCTGCAGCAGCGCCTCGGCAGTGCTCAGCCCGATGCCGCGACCGCCCCCGGTGATGAAGGCCGTGCGGCCGGCGAGGTCGTACTTCTCGAGATACATCGGCCATCCTTGCAGGAGCGGTTGGCGTGCGGCGTCGTCGCCCGACGCCGGGAGCGGGCAGGGATGACTTCCCCGCCCGCCGCAGCGCCCGGGCGAGGCCTCAGTTCTTCAGCCGGCCGGACTGGACCATCGTGCGCTCGGCGATGCCCTGTGCGGTCTCGAGCGCGCCGTCGACCGTCTCCTGCCCCGAGATCACGGCGGCGAAATGCTGGCCGACCGTGGTGCCGAGCGCCTGGAACTCGGGAATGCCGACGAACGAGATGCCGCGATAGGGCACCGGCTCCTGGGTGGCGTCGGTCGGGTCCGCGCTGTTGATGGTGTCGAGCGTCAGCTTGGCGAAGGGTGCGGCCTCGAGATATTTGGCGTTCTCGTAGGTCGAATAGCGGGTGCCCGGGGGCACCGTGGCCCAGCCCGATTCCTTGGCGACGCGCTCGATATAGTCCTTCGAGGTCGCCCAGTAGATGAACGCCTTGGCCGCGTCCGGCGACTTCGACGAGGCGGGAACGGCGAGCGCCCAGGCCCAGAGATAGTGGTTGCCTTTGTTGTACTTGCCGACGGGCGGGTGCGCGTAGCCGACCTTGCCGACCACCTGGCTCTGCTGCGGGGCGGCGAGGAAGCCGGCGGAGACCGTGGCGTCGACCCAGATGCCGCAATGGCCGGTGGAGAACAGGGCCAGGGTCTCGTTGTAGCCGTTGGCGGCGGCGCCGGGCGGACCGTAGTTCCTCAGCAGGTCGACATAGGTCGTCAGCGCCTCGTGCCATTCCGGCGAGGTCAGCTGCGGCTTCCAGTCCATGTCGAACCAGCGCGCGCCGTAGCTGTTGGCCACGGGTGTGATCTGGCCGATGTTCTCGCCCCAGCCGGGCTTGCCGCGCAGGCAGACGCCGTAGACGCCATTGGCCGGATCATGGATCTTGGCCGCGATCTCGCCGATGTCCTTCCAGGTCGGCTGGTCGGGCATCACAGCGCCGGCCTTTTCCACCAGATCCGTGCGGTAGAGGGTCATCTGGCTTTCGCCGTAGAACGGCAGGGCGAACAGCTTGCCGTCGTACGAGAGGCCGTCGCGCATCGACTTGATGACGTCGTCCAGCTCATAGTCGGCCGGCGTGTCGTCGAACGGCACCAGCCATCCCCGCTCGCCCCACATCGGCGCCTCGAACAGGCCGATGGTCAGGATGTCGTACTGGCCGCTGTTGGTGGCGATGTCGGTGGTCAGCCGCTCGCGCAGCACGTTCTCCTCGAGCACCACCCAGTTCAGCTTGACGTCCGGATGCGCGCTCGCGAACTCGCCCGACAGGCGCTGCATGACGATCATGTCGTTGTTGTTCACGGTCGCGATCGTCAGCGTCGTCTCGGCCCACGCGGGACCCCCGACGGCGCAGGCGAGCAGCCCCGCCGCAAGAATGCTCGTTCGCATGGTCACCTCCTCGATTGGCCACCCTCGGATGGCGGGTCAGCAGAGCGGAGCTCGGTCGTCCTCGGCGGCCGCCGACGGCGGCGTCGCCGCCGCTTGGCCCGGGCTCGTGCTGCCCAGGACGAGCAGGCAGCCGGCCGTGAAGGTGTCGCCGAGGCCCAGCGTGGTGGCGGGTCGCTGCAGATAGGGCGCCGGGCAG
>JBFWWD010000395.1:0-3584 GCA_050246385.1 Geminicoccaceae bacterium | reverse complement strand
GGACGCGTACAGCGAACGGTCCTGCACGTCGGCCGCGCGAACGCCGCTGGGATAGGTCTTGAGCGGGATCTGGGTCGCGCGACGGTCGGGCCGCGCCAGCTCGACGAGCAGCCGGCGCAGCTCCTGGAACAGCGGCCGGAAGCTCAGGTCCGGACGATCGTGCCGGTAGGGAGGCAGCTCCGGCGGGCGCAGGCCAGAGCCGGCAAAGGCGGAGGCCTCACCGACGAGACCGAGCAGCCAGCAGAACAGGTCCTCGGGGTGCGCGGTACGTTGATCGGCAAAATGACGCGCCGTGACCTCGGCGCGGTTGCAGAGCATCAGGATCAGGAAATCGGCGATGTCCCCGGCGCCCTGCAGGCGCTTGCCGCTGGCGAACGCGGCGCGCTCGTCGGCCACGCTGGCCAGCTTGCCGGTCAGCTCCTCGAGGAAGCTGATCAGCACCGGGCTGGCGCCGACCACCAGGCCGGGCGGGATGAACTCGGGATCCAGGACGAGCCCGCCATCGGTCTGGGCACCGATCACCCGGGCGATGGCCAGCCCGCTCCACGCGGCGGACGGTGTGGCACTCGCGTCGAGGCGGAAGCGCGGCTCGGCGATCTCGATCGGCGCACGCGTCTCCGCGCCGGCGATCGCGTCGCGCACCTCGATCTCCCGCGCCGTGAACCGCACGCCGGTGGGCGGGCGCCCGGACGGGTCGACCTCGATCGCACCCGCCTGCACGATCGGCAGCTCCAGCCGGACCAGCGCCTCGGTGGCGGCACCGAGCTGCAGCGGTTCCGGCTGGGGCACGTCGTCGGGGATCGCGAACGGCGTGCCATCGGGCATGACGCCACGGCAATGGCGCAGGCCGACCTTCCCCTGCGCCAGCAGGCCGGTGTCGAGCTCCAGCTCGCGCACGCCCCAGGCATGGCCGCGCGATGCGAGCAGCATCTCGCGCGTCAGCCCCTCGGCCCAGCGGTCCTGCTGCTGGAAATGCTGGGTCCGCAGGAACATGCCTTCGGACCAGACGACGCGGGCGCGCTCGCTCACGGAGCCACCTCGCGCAGCACGACGCCGGTCGGGCCGAGCTCGGCCGCGAGCAGCGAGGTCTCGTTGCGGGGGACCTCCTTCCAGGCCCGCCACTGCGCCGTGTCGACGGCCTGATAGGCGGCCATGACGCCGATGACGCGGGTCTCGTCGTCCAGCTTCTTCTGCCAGATCTGGACGGCGCCCGGAGCGAGCACGAACTCGTCCATACCTTTGAGATCGCTGCCGAGCAGGCCGGCGAGATCCTGATCGAGCGCGAAGAAATCGGCTTCGGCGAAGGCGGCGCCGTTGGCGAGCCGTAGCACGCGCACGTGAACGGGTTTGGCTTGGCCAGCCGCATCGGGGTTGACGCCCGGCGATGCGGTGATCGTCAGGCTCACGATCGTGGGCGGCGGGGGTGGCGGCGGTGCTGCGGGGGGCGGCGGCTCGTCGTCGCCGCCGCAGGCCGACAGGCCGACAAGGGAAGCGATGATGAGCGTGCGGCGGATCATGGCGCCACCTCGGTTCGGCGCCGAGCCCGCAGCTCGCGCACTTTGCGGTCGTAGGCGGCCGCGAACGCGCGGTCGACATCGCCCATGAAGCGGACGCGGGCGGCCTCGGCGATGTCGGAGAACTTCTCGGTGTAGAGATCCCAGAGCTTCGCGCGTCGGCCGCCCTGGAGCAGGATGCCGAGCGCCGACGATTCGCCGAGCCGCTCCTCGAGCCGCGCCGGATCGAATTGCGCCAGCAACGCGTTCACGGCAGCCTGCACGCCTTCGAGCAGGGCGAGCTCGTGCGCCTTGAGATCATCTAAGCTCGCCTCCACCGCTGTGAGCGGCTCAAGGTAACCGGCCTCGCGCCGCGTCAGCAGGGAACGCACGGCCTCGGCCTTGCCCACCGAATATTTCAGCGGGTTGTTGTCCATCGCACCGATCACGGTCCGCGCCACGCCCGCATGGTCCTTGATCAGAGCGCGAGTGGCGAGCAGGTCGCGCAATCCCGCCGCCATCGCTGCAAAGGCGGAACCCGCTGCCTGCATCATCTCAGGCCCGGCATCGGGGAGTGTCTTGGGGTCCAGCCCGGCGCCTTCCAGGAATGCCTTCAGCAGGTCGGCATCGCGGTTGACCTGAGGGGGAGGTGGAGGCGGTGGCATCGGCTGCCGCGCCTGAGGCAGCTCGAACACCTCGAGCTGAGGCGGCGAGTGATCGCCCGCGGTCGGTCCCATGTCGCGCGGCGGCGGAGCGGGCGGCGTGCGTGAGAGCGGTCGCGGCGCTTCGTCGAACAGGCCGCCGAGCGGATCATCATCCGCCGTCAGGGCCACCGACACCGGCGCAGGCTGAACCGGCCGCTCGACGCCCAGGCCGCCAAGCAGCGTGTCCAGCGAGCGCGGACCAGCAGCATTGCCGGCCGGCCGGCTGACGGATGGTGGCTCGAAGATCGGGTCGAGCGGGGCCATGGGCCGACCCTCGCCTTCGTCGATCGTCAGGTGGAGCACGTGGGCGCCGAGCTCGAGCCGGTCCCCGGCCGAGAGCGGCGTAGGCAGGTGAGGGGGCACGACCCGACCGTTCAGGCGAGTGCCGTTGGTGCTGCCGAGATCCACGACTGTAAAGCCACCGTTGCCGGCCTCGATCACGCAGTGGTGGCGCGAGAGCGTCGGCTGCGGGCTCGAGTCCATGAGGCGCCAGTCGTTATCCGCACCTCGCCCGATCCGAAGTCTGCCGCCGGCATGGCGGCGGCGCTCCCCACTCGCTTCCGCTTCGATCGCCAGAACCGCCGGCATTCTCGCTCGGTCCCTCAATCGAAGTCATAGGCGAAGTCGCCGTCGGCGGACACGCCGACATGCACGCGCGCCAGCGGCCGCTCGGCCCGCAGGCGGCCGAGGATCTCGCGGCTGATCCGCGGCAGCAGGGTGCCGGTGAGGATGGCGTCGATCATCCGCCCTCCGCTCTCCAGCTCGACGCAGCGCCGGCGGACGAGATCCACGACCGCATCCTCGTAGGTGAACGGCACGTTGCGGCTCTCCTCGACGCGATGGGCAATGCGGCCGAGCTGCAGACGGATGATCTCGCCGAGCATGGCGTCGCTCAAGGGGTAATAGGCAATCGTGACCAGTCGGCCGAGGAACGCGGCGGGGAAGGCTTTGAGCAGGCTTGGCCGCAGCGCCTCGGCGAGCCCGTCGGCCGACGGCATCAGGTCGGGGTCGGCGCAGAGCTTGGCGATCAGCTCCGAGCCGACGTTCGAGGTGAGCAGGATCAGGGTGTTGCGGAAGTCGATGCGCCGGCCCTCGCCGTCCTCCATGACGCCCTTGTCGAACACCTGGAAGAACAGCTCGTGCACGTCCGGGTGCGCCTTCTCGATCTCGTCGAGCAGCACCACGCTGTAGGGCTTGCGCCGGACCGCCTCGGTCAGCCGGCCGCCCTCGCCGTAGCCGACATATCCCGGGGGCGCGCCCTTGAGCGTCGAGACGGTGTGCGCCTCCTGGAACTCCGACATGTTGATGGCGATGACGTGGTCGGCACCGCCGAAGAGCTGCTCGGCCAGCGCCAACGCCGTCTCGGTCTTGCCGACGCCGGACGGCC
>JBFWWD010000394.1:0-3640 GCA_050246385.1 Geminicoccaceae bacterium | reverse complement strand
CTCTCTCCCCGACTGGTGGGGAACGGACCGAACACCCGGACGGTCGATCCCTGGTCCTCGGCGACATAGCCCCGAACCCGAACGGCCACGCCGGCAACGGTCTGACGGAGCGCCTTGGCCTCGACAGCGATTCCTGGCGTGCCCGGCGTCCAGGACAGCGTCGCAGCGTCGACTGTTGCCGCCGCTCCCGCCATTGCCATCACGGTTGCGACGCCGACTGAAATGCTCAGCTGCATGTGTCTGCTCCAAAATTGATGATGCGACAAGACTGGAGGGATGAGATCCTTACAGTTCTGTAGGATTAATGTTCGTACAAGAAGAAAGTCAGGTCAAGGTCGAGTAGTCGCGGTAAAGCCGCGTGACTTCTGTCGTGTATCAGCGATGATGACTCAATTCTTCGCGGTCGACTTCGACTGCCGCGAGTCGGGGTGGCGCACCCTAGGCGCGCCGCCGTTGCGTCGAGAGACTCAGGGATTGGCTCTGTGCCTGAAGGCGGTGCTCGTGACGCCGCCGCAGCACGCTGTTGAACTCCGCCCCGAACACGAACAGCAGGGCGGAGATGTAGAAGAAGAACAGGGTCACCACGATTCCGCCCAGGCTGCCATAGGTGACGCTGAAGCTCGGCACGGCGCGCAGATAGACCGTGTAGCCCCACACGGCGGCGAGCCAGAGCAGCCAGGCCAGCACCGCGCCCGGGATCACCTCGGTGGCGCGGAGCCGGACGTTCGGCAACACCCGATAGAGCAGCATCAGGAGGCCGAGCAGGAGCAGAAAGCCCAGGGCGTCGCGTGAGCCGGCGTAATAGTCCTGGGCGATCGGCTCGCCCGCCTGGCGCTGAAAGAGGATCTGGATCGTGTCCAGGACCAGCGGCACGACCACGATCAGGACCGTGACGGTCAGAAGGACGATCGCGGCGAGGATCGTCAGGAGGACACTCTCCAGCCGCGTGCGCCAGAAGGAGGGCTGGTCGGCGACGGCGTAGGCGCGATTGAGCGCATGCCGCAGCGCCTCGAGGCCGGAGGAGGCGGTCCACAGGGTCAAGAGGATGCTGAAGGTGATCAGGCCGGCATGCGGCGCGTTGCGCACCTCGTTGATCGCCGGCTTGAGCGCGGAGGCGACATCGTCCGGCAGCAGCTCGAGCCCGAGCTCGACGGAATTGTCCGCCGCCGCGCCCTGGCCCAGGAAGCCGGCGAGCGCGACCACGAAGATGACGAACGGGAACAGGGCGAACAGGCCCATATAGGCGATATGGCCGGCCATCATCCAGCCATTGTCCTTGTCGAAATTGTAGTAGCTCTGCCAGAGAAGCCGCCGGCCGAGGCGGAAGATCCCTTCGGCCCGCCTGCCTGGTTCCCGCCCGCGTCTCCGACCTGCCACTGCCTCGCCCAACCCCGTTGCGCGCTACCTACCAGTGCCGGTCGCTGCCCGCCTAGTCGGGCGGAGCCACAGTGACGGTCATAGCGCGTCGAACGCCGCATGATAGGTGACGGTCCCCGGCGGCGGCTGGCGGCGTCCTTCGCCGAGGCGGTGAACCCGGAACGCGGGCGACGGCACCTCGTACACGCAGCGCCAGCCGAGCGGCGCGGCCTCCTCGAAACCGAGGCGCTCATAGTAGGTCGGCCGGCCGAGAACGAACACCAGCGCCGCCTGGCGTGCCGCCGCCATCGCGAGCGCGGCTCGGACGAGCTCGCCGCCGATGCCCTGTCGTTGCCATCCGGGCAGCACCGCGAGCGGGGCCAGACCGAGCCAGCGGTTGCCGCCCGACGCGCCGCCGACGGCGACCGGGCTGAGGGCGACGTGGCCGACGATCCGATCCCCGGCGAGAGCGACCAGAGAGACGGTGAGCGCGCCCGCCTCGCGCAGCGCCTCGACGAGCCGCGCCTCGGCGGTCGTCTCGAATGCGGCCGCGACCACCGCGGTGATCGACGCGATGTCGCCGGGCTCCTCGGGACGAAGCGCAATCGCAGGTTCCGACAAGGCTCGCCCTTCGCTCTGACGGGCTGTCTCCTAGCGGGATTCGGTTGGGCCGGGAACGTCCGATCGCGCTTCGCTGCGGGCGACCGCCACGGCTTCGGCCAGCTGGGAGCGAAACCGCACGAGCGGCGGGCGGAGGCCGTGCGCACGGAGAGCGCGCCGGATCGACGGCCGCGCGCCCGAAAGGTAGAGCCTCGCCCCGTGGCGCTTGGCTTTGCGCGCGAAACCCTCGATCGTCGCCGCTGCGGTCGAATCGACGACGGGAACCGCGGAGAAGTCGATCACATAGGCTTTGGGATGCTGGCCGATCCGGTCCAGCGCCGCGCCCACCGCGGCGGCCGCGCCGAAGAAGAACGCCCCTGAGATCCGATAGACGATCACGTCCGGGTCACTGGCGAGCGCGGCATCGTAGGGCGTGCGCTCGGGGCTGCCGACGGCGTCGGGGCGGTCGGGCTCGGCCATGATCGCCGGCTGCTCGATCTCGATCGCCTGCGCCATGCGATGCAGGAACAGCAGCGCGCCGAGCGCGAAGCCGACCAGAATGCCCTCCGTGAGATCGCGAAAGACCACCAGCAGGAACGTGACCAGCAGGACCACGGCATCGCCGCGCGACGCCCGCGCGAGAACCGCGATCTCGTGCTTCTCGACCATGTTCCAGGCCACGACCGCCAGCAGTGCCGCGAGCGCCGGCAGCGGGATGAAGGCGGCCAGCGGCGCCGCCGCGAGCATGAACAGCAGCAGGAAGATCGAGTGCGACATGCCGGCGACCGGGCCGCGCGCGCCGGCCCGCACGTTGGTGGCGGTGCGGGCGATGGTCCCGGTGACGCAGATGCCGCCGAACGTCGCCGAGCCGATGTTGGCGATGCCCTGAGCGACGAGCTCGCAGTTCGAGCGGTGCCGCCGGCCGGTCATGCTGTCGGCGACGACCGCGGAGAGCAGGCTCTCGATGCCGCCGAGAAGGGCGAAGGAGACGGCCGCCGGCAGCATCTCGAGGATGCGTTCGGGCGACAGGTCGGGCAGGCGCGGCGCGGGCAGGGCGCTGGGGATGCCGCCGAAGCGGGTGCCGATGGTCTCGACCTCGAGCCCGAGCAGCCAGGCAGCCGCGGAAGCCAGCGCGACCGCGATCAGGAACGAGGGCCAGAGCGGACGCCAGCGTCGGACCGCCACGATCACCGCGATCGTTCCCGCGGCGACGAGAACGGCGGGAAGGCTGACGGTCGGCAGCGCCGCCGTGAGCGCTTCCAGCTTCGGCACAATCGGCCCCGGCTCCGGACCTGCGAGCGTGAGGCCGAGCAACTCCTTGAGCTGGCTCGCGAGGATCACCACCGCGATGCCGGCGGTGAAGCCGATGGTGACCGGATAGGGCACGTATTTGATATAGCCGCCGAGCTGCAGCAGCCCGATCGCGAGCAGGATGAACCCGGAAAGAAAGGTGGCCAGCAGGAGGCCGTCCACGCCGTGCTGGGCCGCCGTGGCCGCGACCAGAACGATGAACGCACCAGCGGGGCCGCCGATCTGGAATCGGCTGCCGCCGAGCACGGAGATGAGAAATCCGCCGATGATGGCGGCATAGAGGCCGCGATCCGGCGTGACGCCGGAGGCGATCCCGATCGCCATCGACAAGGGCAGGGCGACGATCGCCACCGTGAGGCCGGCCGTGAGGTCG
>JBFWWD010000393.1:0-3759 GCA_050246385.1 Geminicoccaceae bacterium | reverse complement strand
TCCCGCTGGTGCACCACCCCGACCGGGGCCGCGGTCGGCAGGGTCAGCAGCGTGCTGCCGTCCGAGTCGACCAGCCGCAGCGACTGCCCCTCGGCCGGCCAGGTCACATCCCAGGTACCCGGTGCGACCTCGTGAGCCTTGGCGTCGCCCTGCCAGCTCACCGGCGGCGTGACGTGACCCGAGCTCGCAGTCACGGTGACCGGAACGACCGTGCCGGGTGCGGGAAAGCGCGCGTCGAAGGCATTGGACATCCAGGCCAGGATGAACAGCACCGGCAGCGAGGCGATCATCGCCGGGACGAACGTCAGCCAGAGCTGCCTGCCGGCCAGGCCGAGATTGCGCTTGAGGATCGGCCACAGCTCGGAGAACTCGCCGTCGAAGCCCTGGAGCTCGGTTCGGGTCGCAGCAACCTTCTCCTTGATCTCGGCGATCGCCTGCTGACCCGAGGTCAGGCGGTAGATCCCCATGGAGAGGAACGAGGCGATGGCCGCCCAGAGCAGGATGCGCACCCAAGCCGGGAGCCAGCCGAGGACGCTGTTGTCCACCGCCGACAGCACCGGTGCCGCGAAGTCCAGCCAGCCCCCGCTCGGCGCCAGCTCGGCCGCGACGCCGGGCTCGACCCCGCCCATCGAAGTCCGGATCAGCTTGGGCAGCGTCTCGATCGACGCAACCGGCTGATCCAGGGCGAAGGAGGTGAACAGGATGCCCGGCACCTTGCTCGGCTCGATGCAGTGATCGCCGCTCCAGCGGCGGTCGTTGGGCACGATGAGCTTCTCGGGCACGCCGCCGAGCGCCGTCTGCCAGGATGCGCGGTAGCCTGGGGCGTAGCCGACCACCAGGTCGGGTGCATCGCCCATCATCTTGCCGGCATAGATCTCGTCGGCGTCGTAGACCGTCAGCATAAACGGCTCGCCCGTCGCCGGGTCCTTGGCGCCGGCGAGCTTGGCGATGATGTCCTGCTTGACCTGCTCGATCTCGTCCTCGCGGACCACGCCCAGCGCCTCGCGGCCGCGCCGGTTGAGGTAGATGCCGTTGAGGCCGATCGCGTAGGCCTGGGTCTTGGGCCAGTTGACGTTGGCGAACAGCTGCTCGGAGCTGGGCTGTCCGGGCTTGGTCGCCATGAATCCGTTGTCGACCAGCCAGCGGTTCAGGTTGATGCCCCAGCGCCACGGCGCGAATCCGTGGTCGCTGAGCACGATGAGCCGGTCGTCCGGCCGCATCTCGGCCATGGTCTTGCCGAGAATCCGGTCGGCCTCGCCGTAGATCCAGCGGATCGCACCCTTGCCGCGCTCGCTGGTCTGGTCGTGGAGCGGGTGCTGCTCGTCCATGCCGCGCCAGAACATGTGGCTGGTGCGATCGGTCTGAACGAAGACCTGCACGATGAGCTTGCTGTCGTCCTTCGCGAGCGTGTCGAAGAACATCTTCTCACGCTCCTGGAGGATGGTGGCCTCCATGTCGAGCCAGCCGTCGTCGGTCATCTGGCCCTCGTTGAGGGCCCAGGTCTCCTCCGGCATGCCGATGGTGTGGAACAGGCCGATGCGCGACGCGAGGTCGGCGGAATAGTCCGCCGGTGAGGAGATCGGCACGACCGGGGCGCGCGGATCGATCTGAATCGGCGAGACGTAGAGCTTGAGATTCGGGAATCCCTCGACGAGGTAGAGGCGGACGATCCCGCGCACGTTCATGAAGCCACCGAAGGTGAACTTCACCGTCACCCAGTCGCTCCAGGCACCGCGGTCGAGCTCGACCGGCGTGCCGTCGAGATCGACCTTCACCTTGTCGCCATCGCCCTGCTCGATGACGATCGGAACCGACATCGGCGTCGGCTCGGCCCAGAACGGATCGGCCGGACCGTCGAACTCGGTCTCCACCCGGCCATTCGCCGGCTTGACCTGGATCTGACGGCCACCCGTGGTCTCCGGGGCGACCTCATTGGTGGTGTAGACCGTGAAGGTGCCCTGTGTCCCGAGCAGGTCGGGAACGCCCATGCCCGAGAGCATCCGGCTGATCGGATCGGGCGGGTAGGTCACCGGCACACGCAGCACGGAGGCCGGATGACCCTCGCGCTCTGCGCTGACCCAGAACGGCGTGCCCACGCGCTTGTTGGTGATCGAGCCCGAGTCGAGCGGGATCTGCAGGCCGAACATCTCCAGCTGCTTGGCCGGGGTCACCGACGCGATGGAGTAGTCGGGCCCGTAGGTCTGGGGGTTGCGGCTGAGGAAGTCGAAGATGCCGTGCGCGCCGGGATTGAGCCCGGTCGCGAACGAGGACCAGGCGACCGGCGATTGCGCGGGGTTCGTCGTCGGCAGGGGCTGGTAGTGCCCCTGCTGGCGAAGCTTCGCGAAGTTGGGCAGGAAACCCTCGCTCATCCAGGCCTCGGTAAGGCCCGGGTCCATGCCGTCGAAGCCGACCACGATGGTTCTGCCGCCGGTCGGCGCCTGCGCATTGGCCGGCGCGTTCGCCGGCGGTGTCGAGAAGATGCCGAGGACGGCCAGTGAAGTGAGCACAGCCGGGACGGGGCCGAGAAGGTAGCGCCAAACCCGGCGCGGCCCTGCGGCCAGCTTGGTCAAGACGTTCACGTGGAGGGATGCCCCTTGGTCGCAAGGTCCGCCGGCTAGTAGCGGACCGACCGAGATGCTCGCAAGAGCAAGCGGGTGACACTCAGGTATGTGCGAGAGTGAACACTAGTCAATCGAGGCGAGGGCCTGTTCGAGGGTTTTGGGCAGCTCGTTGCCGTCGTCGATCCATGCTTGGACCTTCTCCCAGGCCCGATCGTGCTCCCAGGCCGCGGCGACGTAAGTCTGCTGGGGGGGCTGGGCGGTCAGATCCTGCACCGCGGAACGGACCCCGACGGTGATCGTCCAGAGGCTCCGACGCCGCAGCAGCCAGGACCGGACCCGCCAGATCTGACAGCGGCAGCTCATCACCGAGGTGCTGCTGCGAGCCGTGATCGTGTAGCCGCCGGGCTCCTTGGCCGTCCCGAGATACTCGACCAGATCGACCGTGAGCCCCGCACGGCGCCAGCGATCAGCCAGCTCCTTCGCATGAGCGCGGGCTTTGCCGTTGACGTCGAACGGCCGGAGCCGGGATCGCGTGACCCGCATCGAGCGCACCTGATGGGCAGGACGAGGTGGTCGGGACGCCTAGCACGTGGCCGGCGCCGGCATCCAGCCGGGAGCGCGCAGGATGGCGATCAGGCGCGGCTCGAGACGGTATCCAGGATCGTCGTGCGCGCGGGCGGCGCCTCCCGCCGGGGGCGCCGATACACGAACGGCGGCGGCTCGGCCGCGGATTCCTGCTGCGCCACCGTGAACATCTGCGCGTGCAGCGGCGAAAGCTCGCAGGCCGGATCGGTGGCCGACGCATCGCCCGCCAGGGCCAGCGCCTGACAGCGACAGCCGCCGAAGTCCACTTCCTTCAGCGCGCAGGAGCGGCAGGGCTCGGGCAGCCAGTCGGTGCCGCGGAAGCGCTGGAACGCGGGACTTTCCTCCCAGATCCAGCGCAGCGGATGCTCACGGACCGAGGCGAAGTCCAGCCCCGGGATAGAGGCCGCGGCGTGGCAGGGCATCACCTTGCCCAGCGGGGTCACATTCAAGATCGTGCTGCCCCAGCCGCCCATGCAGGGTTTGGGCCGCTTCGCCCAGTAGTCGGGAATGACATAGTCGATGGCGAGCCGTCCGCGCAGCTCGCGGCGTGAGCGCTCGACGATCGCCGTCGCCGCCTCGAGCTGGTCGCGGGTCGGCATCAGCGCGGCGCGGT
>JBFWWD010000392.1:0-3832 GCA_050246385.1 Geminicoccaceae bacterium | reverse complement strand
GGTCGCCCAGCTCGTCGGTCATCACCGCGAGGGCAGGCCGCCCGTCCAGTGCCAGAATCTCCCCGTCGACGGCGCTCGTGACGAGGTGCGCCGGCCCGATCGGCGAGCCCGCGGTCGCGATGCCGGCCACGGCCGTCTGCTCGACGGCGAGCTCGAGGCAGGCGGCGCTGCCGGCGACGACTCCGTCCGCGATCTGCACCAGCTGCCGGCCAGCGGCGGTAAGCCCGCCGGCCATGCTCATCGACCCGGACGAATCGAGTTCGGCAAGCAGGGCCTCCGGCCCGCCCGCCTCGAGCTCGCCGTGGGCGACCAGGAGGCCGGTCCTGCCACCGACAGCAAGCCCCGAGCGCACCCGGAAACCGCCGGTCGGCAGCGCCAGGACGAGAACGGCCAGACCTTCACCGCGGACGCCGCCCAGCACGGCGGGACCGCAGGCACCGAGCCAGCTTGCAATGCCGGTGCGGAGGCGGAGAGCATGCACCACATCGTCGGCGACCGGAGCCAGCGCCTCGCTGAGATAGACCACGCCGAGAGATGCACCGGCGGGCAGCGGATCGAGCTGGTCCAGACAGGCGCGGAGCACTCCATGCCAGCTTCGCCCGGCGGCTGCGACCGCTCTGGCCCGATCGGAAGCGAGGACACTCATCGACCGGCAGCAATCTCCGTGCGTTTGCTTCTTGACTTTGTCACCCAAAAGTTGAAATATGCTGTTGCGTTTGGCCGCCATGCGGCTGGCGCGCTCGACTGACGAGATGGGACCCGCTGAGGGGCTGTCCGCGAGGGCAGCCCCTCTTCGTATCGTCCGACATTCTGCAACTTCTGGTTGATGCACGCCATCCTGGATGCGACTGATGCTTGCGTCGCGCCTGATTGTTTACTAGCTTGACGTGTCATATGGTTGCGGGCATCCGATTTTAATTGGGCGGGTCCAGCATCGAGAGGCCGGATGGCGAGGATCGCCGTCGTCGATGATCGCGTCACCAACCGCAACATCCTGACACGCTTGGCCGCGTCGGTCGAGGAGGGGCTCGTGGTTGGTGCGCATGCCGGCCCGATGGAGGCGCTTGCCGCCTTTGACGGTGGTATCGTCCCCGACCTCATCATCACCGACTTCAACATGCCCGACATGGACGGTGCAAGCTTCGTGCGCGCCCTGCGCAGCCGGCCGGCGCTGGTCGACGTTCCCGTCATCGTCATCACCGTCTATCAGGATCGCGAGTTCTGCTACCGGGCACTGGAGGCCGGCGCCACGGACTTTCTCTTGAGCCCGGTCGATCATCTCGAGTTCAAGGCCCGAGCGCGCAATCTGCTGACCTTGCGTCGCCAGCAGCTGCTCCTGACCGAGCGTGCGGCCGATCTGGAGCGCGAGCTCCATACCCGCCACGACGGCGGTGATCAGGAGATTTTGCAGCGGGTGTTGGATGCGATGCCGACGGCCGTTTCGGTCGTCGACGCGCGAGGTCGGCTGGAGCTTGCCAACGCGGCATATTGGCAGCTCTTCGGGCTCGACCGGGACACGGCGTTGGGCGTGCCGATTTTGGAGAGCCACAGCGAGGAATATGCCCTTCAGAGTGGGCTGCTCGACGAGAAGGTGCTCCAGACTGGTTCGGCCATCGCCATTCCCTACTACGACACCGTGAGCGGTCCGGAGGGTGCGCGTTGGCTGCTGGCCACCAAAGCGCCGTTGGACCCGTCCGGCGGACGCGCGGGCTGCGTATTGACCGTGGCGATGGATGTCACCCAGCTGCGCGCGGACGAGGCTGCCGCGAACGCATCCCGCCTCGAGGATCCCCTGACCGGCCTGCCGACGGCGGAGCAGTTCCGGGCGCGGTTCGAGCATGAGCTCGCGCGTGCCCGTCAGCAGCACGAGATGCTGGCGCTCCTGCATCTTGATCTCGACCGCTTCAAGGGCATCAACGATGCGTTCGGCAAGGAGTTCGGATCGGAGCTGCTGCGGGAGGTGGCGCTTCGTCTCCGCGCACGGCTGGACAACGAGAGCCTGCTGGCGCGCGCCGAGAGCGACGAGTTCCTGATCCTCCAGACCGGGATCAAGCGGCCCGACGACGCCGCGGAGCTTACCCGACGCCTCAGCGAAGCGTTCGCCACCCCGTTCGTGATCCGCACCCGCGAGGTGCATATCAGCGTCAGCGTCGGCATCACCGTGGCACCGGCCGACGGGCGCGCGATCGAGACGCTGCTCAAGAACGCCGAGCTCGCCATGTATCGGGCGAAGAAGTCGGGCCGCGACGCCTATCGCTTCTTCGCCGCCGAGATGAACGTGGCCGCGCGACGGGCAGTGACCCTCGAGCGCGAACTGCGCCAGGCGCTGGCGGCCGAGCAGTTCGTCGTCCACTACCAGCCGCAGGTCGAGCTCGCCACGGACCGGGTGGTCGGGGTCGAGGCGCTGGTCCGCTGGAACCACCCCTATCGGGGACTGGTCCGACCCGGGGAGTTCATCGGGCTCGCCGAGGATCTGGGCCTGATCGGCCCATTGACGGCATGGGTTTTGCGCAATGCCTGCCGTCAGCAGCGGGAGTGGCAGCAGCGTGGAATCGACGGTCTGCAGATGTCGGTCAATCTCTCACCGGTGCAGTTTCGCGAGCGTGGCATCGAGTTGCTGATCGAGCGCGTTCTGACCGAGAGCTCGCTCGAGGCATCCTCGCTCGACCTCGAGCTGACCGAGAACGCGGTGATCGAGAACAGCCAGACCGCGATCCAGAGCCTGCGCTACCTCAATCAGCTCGGGGTGAGCCTGTCGATCGACGATTTCGGCACCGGCTACTCATCGCTCTCCTACATCAAGCGCCTGCCGGTGCAGCGGCTGAAGATCGATCAGTCGTTCGTCCAGAATCTCGAGCAGAGCATCAATGACGAGGTGATCGTCCGGGCCATCGTCAACCTCGGCCACAGTCTCGGCCTCAGCGTGATCGCCGAGGGGGTCGAGACCCAAGGCCAGCTCATGCGCCTGCGGGCCTTCGGCTGCGATCAGGTGCAAGGCAATCTGATCAGCCCGCCCGTCAGCGCCACCTACCTGGAGCAGCACCTGCTCCGGGCCGAGCCGGTGGTGCCCGCCGCCGCCGACCGGGAGCGCGTGCGGGCACAAGCTCGCCGCTGAGGCGGTCCGGGGCGATGACCCCGCCCGGTGTGCTTGGTCGCCTGCGAGAGATCTGGCGGGAGCTCCAGGCCCGCGAGGACACCGAGCACGAGCAGGCGCTGGTCCGCCTCGCTGTGATCTGCGGCATGTACGCGTTCATGCTGCTGTCGCCGCAGGGTCCGGCCGAGCGGCAGACGATCGTCTTCGCCAGCACGCTCATCTTCCTGATCGGCCTGGCCGGCTCGATCGCCGTCCTGGCCCATATCGTGCGCTTCCCGGCGGTCAACCGGACGCGCCGGCTCGCCGCCCTGTTGATTGATACCGCGGGCGCGAACGCCGCACTCCTGATCCTTGGAATGGCCGCCTCCGCCTTCTACCCGTTCCTGCTGTGGACGGTCCTGGGTCACGGCTTCCGCTATGGCCGTGTGCATCTTTGGGCTGCGGCGGTGGTTTCCGCCGTCATGTTCGGCGGCGTGGTGACTCTCAACGAAGAATGGCGCGCCATTCCTCTCCTGTCCTGGGCGCTGGTCGCGTCCCTGCTGATTCTGCCGGCCTATTTCGCCGTCCTGCTCGGCAAGCTGACGGCCGCGATCAGTCGCGCCGAGGAGGCGAACCGCGCCAAGAGCCATTTCCTCGCGACGATGAGCCATGAGCTGCGCACGCCGCTCAACGCCATCATCGGCATGAGCACGCTGCTCGAGAAGACCAGGTTGGACGCCGAGCAGCGTGACATGTCGG
>JBFWWD010000391.1:0-3835 GCA_050246385.1 Geminicoccaceae bacterium | reverse complement strand
AGGATCAGCATCTGCGCGGTGCCGCTCTCGGCATAGAGCCACGCCACGATCACCACTGGGACCACGGCGATCAGTCGGGTGATGATCCGGCGCAGCCACGGCGCCATCCGCAGGCGCAGGAAGCCCTCCATGACGATCTGACCGGCCAGGGTGGCGGTGATCGTCGAGTTCTGGCCGGAAGCCAGCAGCGCCAGCGCGAACAGGGTGCTGGCCGCGGCGACCCCCAAGGTGCGCGCCAGGAGGCGATACGCGTCCTGGATCTCCGCCACCTCGGTCTGGCCGGTATGGTGGAAGGCGGCCGCGGCCAGGATGAGGATCGCCGCATTGACGAAGAGCGCGAAGCTCAGGGCAATGGTGCTGTCGATGGTGGCGAAGCGCAGCGCCTCGCGGCGCCCGGCCAGGGTCGGCTGCCAGCGCCGGGTCTGCACGATCGAGGAATGGAGGTAGAGGTTGTGCGGCATCACGGTGGCGCCGAGGATGCCGATCGCGATGTAGAGCATGGCCGGATTGCTGACGATCTCGGCACTCGGCACGAAGCCGAGCGCGACGCCGCCCCAGTCCGGCTGTGCGAGGAAGATCTCGATCGCGAAACAGGCGGCGATGACCGTGATCAGGCTGATGATGAAGGCCTCCAGCCAACGGAAGCCCCGCTGCTGCAGCATCAGGATCAGCATGACGTCGAGCGCCGTGACGGCCGCCCCCAGCGCGAGCGGAATGCCGAAGAGCAACTGGAGCGCAATGGCGGTACCGATCACCTCGGCCAGATCGCAGGCGATGATCGCCAATTCGCACAAGACCCAGAGGGCCAGGTTGATCGCGGGCGAATAGTGCGCTCGACATGCTTGGGCCAGGTCGCGCCCCGTCGCGATCCCCAGTCGAGCTGACAGCGACTGGAGCAGGATCGCCATGAGGTTCGAGATCAGGATGACCGACAGCAGCGTGTAGCCGAAGGCGGATCCGCCGGCGAGGTCGGTCGCCCAGTTGCCCGGGTCCATGTAGCCGACCGCGACGAGATAGCCCGGCCCGATGAAGGAGAGCAGCCGTCGCAGCGGGTTGCGTGCGGTGGAGACGGGCATCGAGGCGTGAACCTCGGGCAGGCTCGGCAGCTCGTCGCGGTGCGTCGGGACGGCATCGGAGGCCATGACTCGCAGAATCCCACCCAGGCGAATGATCGGACCATGAAAAAAGTTAGTCGAGGCTAACTTGGAGTCAAGCGTAGAATGGCTAGCGGTTGAATGTCCATGACAAGCCTTCCCAGCCCCGGCCGGGCAGTCTACCCGGCGGGGATGTCGCGGAAAACGTGCCGCTTGCCGTTCGACGCGAAGCCGATGACCTGGAAGGCCTCCCCGGCCATGCCGGGCATCTCCATTCCGGGCGAGCCCATCGGCATTCCCGGGACGGCGAGGCCGAGGAGCGGCGGGCGCGTGGCCAGCAGTCTCTCCACATCCTCGAGCGGCACATGGCCCTCGACTGTGTAGCCGGCGATCCTGGCCGTGTGGCAGCCGGCCAGATCCGACGGCACGCCAGCCGCAGCCCGGGCGGCGGTGAGATCGTCGAGCTCGTGCATCGTGACCAGGAAACCGGCGGCTCGGAACGACTCGGCCCAGGCGGTGCAGCAGGTGCAGCCGCGGTTTTTCCAGACCTCCATGAGCTGGCGAGCGGCGAGACCGGGGCCGGCGAGCGCGATCGCTCCCGCCGCCACCAGGGTACGGCGCGCAAGCCGGGTCATGGCCGCGCACCTTGCTTGGCGAGCCATGCCTGCAGGAACGCGATCTCGTTCTCCTGGGCCGCGATGATCTCCTCGGCGAGCCAACGCAGCTCCGGGTCCTTGCCGCTCGCGAGCTCCGCCCTGGCCATCTCGATCGCTCCCTGGTGGTGCGGGATCATCATTCGGGCGAAGTCGACGTCGACATCCCCGGTCGCCGGCATGTCCATGCCGTGCTGCATCCGCTGCATGGCGTCCTGCATCGCCTCGCCGCCGCCATGCTGATGCATCGTGTCCTGGGCCGCCACCGGGGCGGCGAGCAGGCCGATAGCCAGGACGAGCCACGGGACGCGCACGGTCAGACCTCCACGGTGCGCAGGCGAGCGGCGTTCGCGATGACCGAGACCGAGCTCAGCGCCATGGCGGCGGCGGCGAGCATCGGGTTCAGCAGGATGCCGAGGGCGGGGTAGAGGATGCCGGCGGCCACCGGCACGCCGAGCCCGTTGTAGACGAAGGCGAAGAACAGGTTCTGGCGGATGTTGCGCATGGTTGCCGTGCTGAGCGCCCGGGCGCGGGCGATCGCGGCGAGGTCGCCGCGGACCAGGGTGACCCCGGCGCTCTCCATCGCCACCTCGGTGCCGGTGCCCATGGCGATGCCGACGTCGGCCGCAGCCAGGGCCGGGGCGTCGTTCACCCCGTCGCCGGCCATCGCGACGATACGGCCTTCGCGGCGCAGCCGCTCGACCGCCGCCTGCTTCTGCTCGGGCAGGACCTCCGCCTCGACCTCCTCGATACCGAGACTTCGGGCGACCGCCTCGGCCGTGGCGCGATTGTCGCCGGTGAGCATGACGATCCGCACGCCCGCATCGCGCAACGCGGACAGAGCTGCGGGTGTGGAGGCCTTCACCGGATCGGCCACCGCGATCAGCCCGACGAGCTCGCCATCCACGGCGAGCAGCATCACGGTGCCCTGGCGCCGCAGCTCTTGCGCTCCTGCCGGCGATGCCGAGATACCCAGCTCGCGCATCAGCGCGTCGTTGCCGAGAGCCACCGCCCGGCCATCGATGCGGCCGCGCACGCCCTTGCCGGTGATCGATTCGAATTCCGCCGCCGGCGGGATCTGGAGGTTGCGCTGCTCGGCCGCCCTGAGGATGGCTTCCGCGAGCGGGTGCTCGCTGCCGCGCTCGAGCGCCGCGGCCAGCGCCAGCACTTCGGTCTCGCTCCGCGAGCCGAGCGGCACGACCGCCGTCACCGCAGGCTTGCCCTCGGTGAGCGTGCCGGTCTTGTCGACGACGAGGGTGTCGACCTTCTCCAGCCGCTCCAGGGCCTCGGCGTCGCGGATCAGCACGCCGAGGCCGGCGCCCCGGCCGACGCCGACCATGATCGACATCGGCGTGGCGAGGCCGAGCGCGCAGGGGCAGGCGATGATCAGGACGGAGACCGCGGCGATCATGGCATGCGTCAATGCCGGGGCCGGACCCACCAGCCACCAGGCCAGAAAGGCGATCACCGCCACCGCCACCACGGCCGGCACGAACCAGCCGGCCACCCGGTCGGCCAGCCGCTGGATCGGCGCACGCGAGCGCTGCGCCTGCGCGACCATCTGCACGATCCGCGCGAGCATGGACTCCGCCCCGATCCGGTCCGCCCGCATCACGAAGCTGCCGCGGCCGTTGAGCGTGCCACCGATCACGGCCGTCCCGACCGACTTCTCGACCGGCAGGGATTCGCCGGTGACCATGCTCTCGTCGACGGCGCTCGCGCCCTCGACGACCCCGCCGTCGACCGGCACGCGGTCGCCCGGCCGGACGCGCAGGAGATCCCCAGGATGCACGGCATCCAGGCCGATCTCCTCGTCGCTCCCGTCCGGGCGCACCCGGCGGGCCGTCTTCGGCGCGAGGTCGAGCAGGGCCTTGATGGCGCCGCCGGTCCGCTCGCGCGCCCGCAGCTCCAGGACCTGGCCCAGGAGGACGAGCGTGGTGATCACCGCCGCGGCCTCGAAATAGACCGCGACACCGCCAGCGGGCCGGCGGAAGCCGGGCGGGAACAGGCCCGGCGCCAGCACCGCGACCAGGCTGTAGAGCCAGGCGACGCCCGTCCCGAGCGCGAGCAGGGGGACCATGTTGAGGT
>JBFWWD010000390.1:0-3878 GCA_050246385.1 Geminicoccaceae bacterium | reverse complement strand
GAGATCCTGTACCTGGTGCTCCAGCTGCGACACCGCCTCCGTGCGCCCCTGCAGCACCTGGCCCATGAAGAACTGGGCCAGCACGAACACGACCAGAAGGAAGATGATCGACAGGATCAGCGTCGACAGCGCGTCGACGAATCCCGGCCAGATGTCGACCCTCTGACGGTCCTCGCGCCGCAGCCTCGCCATGCTACTCCCCGACCGCCTGCGGCTCGCCGGCGACGATGGCGATGGTGCGCGCGACCAGCTTGATCTCGTTGCGCAGCTCGCGGCTCAGCTCGGCGCGGCCGCGCGCCATCTCCTCGATCAGGCGGCCGAGCTGGATGTCGGTATTGCGGATATGGTCGCGCGTGACCTGGTCCAGGCCGCCGGCCTCGGCGCGCTGCGCCATGTGCTGCACCAGCGCCTGCTGGCTGCCGACCACGCGCTCCAGCAGATCCTGGTCGCGGCCGAGCCGGTCGGCGAGCGAGGCGAGGTTCTGGTTGAGCTGGGCGATGGTGCCCTGCAGCGCCCCGCGCTCGGCCTCGCCGCGCCCCACCACCTGCTGCAGCCGGTCGATATTGTCCGCGGTCTGCTGCAGGAGCGCGGAGAGATAGGCCGGCAGCGCCGGGCCGCCGCCGAGCTCGGGCATGCCGCCGTCGGGCACCGCCAGGCGCGTGATCCCAGACAGCCATTCCTCCAGCTCGTTGTAGAAGTGGTGCTCGGCCTGACTCGCCTGCAGATCGAGAAAGCCCAGGATGAGCGAGCCGGCGAGGCCGAACAGCGACGCGCTGAACGCCGTGCCCATGCCGGTGAGCGGCTGCATCAGCCCGGCCTTGAACTCGTTGAACACGGCGGCGAAGTCGCCCTCGCCGACGGTGAGGCCGGAGATCACCCCGCTGATCGAGCCGATCGCCTGGATCAGCCCCCAGAAGGTGCCGAGCAGACCCAGAAAAATCAGCAGGTTGCGCAGATAGCCGCCGATGTCGCGGTTCTCGTCGAGCCGGCTGCTGATACTGTCGAGCAGATGCCGCAGGGAGACGGCGGAAAGCGCGGTCCGGCTGCGCCGCTGCCGCTCGCCCAGCACGGCCGCGATCGGCGCCAGGAGCCGGGGGGCGTTCTGCAACGAGAAGCCCGGGGCGTTGGTACGGAACGCCTCGATCCAGCTGGCTTCCGGCCGCAAGCGCAGGATGCGGCGAATATTGAGGAATATCCCGAGGAGCAGGATGGCAAGAATGACCCCGTTGAGCCACGGATTGTGCTGGAAGGCGGTCCAGATCACCTGGTGCAGGGCACCGACGACGGCGGCGACGAACACCAGAAACAGGAGCGATCGGTAGATGAAGCGCTGCGGGATCATCGCCAATTCCACGGTATCAACATCGAGCGGGGACGCGCGCGAGTCTACTGCGCGTTGCAGCCGATGCCATGGCATAATGGCCGAAGCCTTGCCAAACGATTGATTTGTGGCCGCATTACCCGTCCTTGTCGTCGCAGCCTCTCAAGCTACACTGTCCTTGGGTCTGCCACATCGCCGCGGAGCGCATTCATGCCGACGATCGATCCCGACAAGGTCTGTCATGTGATCGTGAAGGCGCGCGCGCTGAGCGCCAAGACGGATGTGGGCATCGACGACGAGGCCTCGAACATGGTCGATGACGGGATGCTCGAGGTTCTGGAGGCCGGGGTCGAGGATGCGACCGACCAGGAGCTGACGGAGTTCATCGAAAGCCTCAACATCGACGAGCAGATCGAGCTGGTCGCGCTGGCCTGGATCGGCCGCGGCAGCTTCACCCGGGACGAGTGGCAGGAGGCGGTGCGCGAGGCGCGGCAGGCGCATGGCCGGCGCACGGCGGAGTATCTGATGGGCATGCCGCTGCTCGGCGACTATCTGGCCGACGGTCTCGCCGAGTTCGGCCACACCTGCGACGAATGACTGCGCGGTCGCTGCTGACCGCCGTTCTCCTGCTCCTCGCCTGGTCGCGGGCGGGCTGCGGCGAGGTGCGCCGCGATCTCGCGCTGGCCAGCCCCCTCCTCGGGCGTGACATTCCCTATGCGATCTACCTGCCCGACGGCCACGACGAGCCGGGCCGGCGCTTCCCGATCCTCTACCTCCTGCACGGACATGGCGGCCGCGGGTCGGACTGGATCGACGCCGGAGGGCTCGAGCCGACGCTCGACGCGCTGATCCGGCAGGCCGCGGTCCCGCCGCTGGTGGTGGCGATGCCGAGCATGGGCGACGGCTGGTACGTGGACGCTGCGAGCCCGCCCGGGCCCGGCGCGCTGCAGAGCGCCTTCCTGCAGGACTTCGTCCCGGGCATCGAGCGTGTCTGGCCCGTCACGCGGCGGCGCGAAGGCCGGGCCGTCGCCGGCCTGTCGATGGGCGGCTGGGGTGCGCTTCGCTTCGCCATGCTTGAGCCGGGCCGGTTCGTCGCCGCGGCGAGCCTCAGCGGGGCGCTCTGGCGCCGCGAGCTCGGACCGATGCTCCGCTTCGTCGGGGCTATCTTCCGCGCCTCGGCGCGTTAGTCTCACCCGCATGCGCCACGCTCGAGCTCGGGACTGGATGTGGCCTCGGGCGGCGGGTAGCGCAGCTGGAGCGCCCTTGCGGAGCATGCCATGCTCTATCCGACCCTGATGCTGGCGGATGCCCTCGCCGACCGCCTGGTCAGCGGCTACCGGGAAATGTTCGGCTGCCATCAGGCCGAGCGGGCCGACTTCGTCGCCACCACGGCCCGGCTGGCCATGCAGCTGATCGGCGACAGCGACGCGCTCTATCACGATGCGCAGCATACGGCGCTGGTCACGCTGGTCGGGCAGGACATCCTGCGCGGCCGGATGCTGCACCGGAACCTCGACCCCGACGACTGGACCCACCTGACGCTGGCGATGCTGCTGCACGACATCGGCTATGTCCGGGGTGTCTGCCCGGGCGACCGGCCGGGGCACTGCGTCGTCGACGAGGCGGGCACCACGGTGGCGATCCCGCGTGGTGCCAGCGACGCCTGGCTCGCACCCTACCATATCGAGCGCGGCAAGATCACGGTGCGCGCCCGCCTCAGCCGCTACGCCAACCTCGACGTGGAGCGCATCGCCCGGGCGATCGAGCGGACCCGCTTCCCGGTGCCGGAGGACGCCGACCATGCCGGCACCGACGACGAGGCCGGCCTCGTCCGCGCGGCGGACCTGGTCGGCCAGCTCGCGGACCCGCTCTATCTGCGCCGGGCGGGCGCGCTGTTCTGCGAGCTCAACGAGACGGGCGTCGCAGCGAAGCTCGGCTATCAGACGCCGGCCGACCTGGTCGAGAAATACCCCGCCTTCTACTGGAACCGGATCGAGCCCTATATCGGGCCGGCGCTGCGCTGCCTGCGCCGGACGATGGCCGGCAAGGACTGGATCGCGCACCTCTACGCCAACGTGTTCACGGTCGAGCATCAGCTGCGGACGATGGGTCCCGAGCCGATCTCGCGCAGGCCGACGCCGGGCTAGCCAGGACACCGGTCACGAGGCCGGCGTCGGCTCCGCGAGCAGCTTCTCGAGATCGTCGTCGAACCGCTCGGCCAGATAGGGCGGGATCTGGTAGGCCCAGCCGTCGACGCGTGCGGAGATCTCGGCGGCACGATCCGCCGGCTGCTTCGTCTCGGCCGCGGCCGCATCCTCCGACTTGGCGGGCTCGGCCGGCGCGCTGGCCGCGGGAGCGGCTTCGGCGCCGGCCTGCAGGAGCAGCCAGTTCTTGGCCACGTCGCCCTCCCCCTCGCGCACGAGCGTGCCCTCGACTACCAAGCCGTCGAAGGTCTGGAATCGCGCGTGCGGGGCGTCGGCCGGCGGCGTCAGCGCGCCCGCCGGCCGGACGTCGGTCAGGGTGGGGCCGGCGAGCGTGCCGGCCCCCGCCTCGAGCG
>JBFWWD010000389.1:0-3884 GCA_050246385.1 Geminicoccaceae bacterium | reverse complement strand
CCTCTCGGCCCGCAGATACTGCTCGAGGCGCGGCGTCGAGCGCGGCACGAGGAGCGCCGGCTTGCCGAAGGACAGGATCTCGCAGAAGGTGTTGTAGCCGCCCATCGCGACGACCCCGACCGCCTGCTCGAACAGAGGCTCGACATGCGGATCGAAGGTGATCGCACTGAGGCGCGGATGGCGCGCCACCCGTTCCTGGAACGCCTGCCGGAGGTCGGGCGGCAGGAACGGCCCGAACACGATCAGCGCGGGGTGAGGCAGGCTCGGATCATGCTCGTAGGCGGCGATCACCCAGTCGATCAGCTCCGCACCGTCGCCGCCGCCGCCCGGCGTGACCAGGATCGACGGCTCGGGTGGCAGCCCGTGCTCGGGCAGCAGGGCCGCCCGCTTCCCGACGGTGCGGCGCAGATAGCCCGTGAAATGGGTCTTGGCCGCGAAGGCGGACATGCCGGGAATCTCCCGCAGGGGATCGAAGATCTCCGGCAGGCCGTAGACCCAGATCTCGTCGTAGAGCTCCTCGAGAGCCGGGAAGACGCATTTGCGCTCCCACTCGTCGACCAGGAGGGTGGGCTCGTCCATGACGTCGCGCAGCCCGAGCACGCAATGGGTGCTGCGGCGCTTGAGCAGATCGAGGGTGGAGCCGACCTCGCCGCGCAGGCCCAATGGCTCCTTGTCGACCAGAAACAGGTCGGGCTCGAAGATCTCGGCCGTGTGGTGAATGATCGAGCGGCGGATCTCCAGCGTCTTGTCGAGATCGAGATGCAGGCCGAGAGCCGTGTACTCGCCGTTGCGCAGCTTGATCACGCCCGGCACGCGCACGAAATCGACCCGCGCCTTGAAGTCGAAGCTGCCGATGATCGGCGAGCCCGACAGGATCAGGACCGAAAGGTGCGGGAACCGCTCGACCAGATGGTGCGCGATCGTCCGGCAGCGACGCAGATGCCCGAGCCCGAAGCTGTCGTGGCTGTAGATGAGCACACGCGGACCGTTCTTCATCATTCGACCTGAAGCGCGGAGAGCCGACGCCAGTATGGCAGACCGCCAGAACGAGGCGAAGCGGCAATCGTCGCTGCGCTCGGCCGGATCAGAGCGCGCGCCCGTCGGCCGGGTCGAACAGGTGCACCCGCGCCGGATCGGCCACGATCGGGCAGGCCTCGCCGATCACCAGCGGGTGGCGCGGCGGCAGCTGGGCGACGAAGCGGGCGCCGGCGAGCTCGCCGATCGCGAGCTGGTGCGGTCCGAGCGGCTCGATCTCGCGCACCTGCAGGTCGAGCGCCGTGGCGGCATCACCCGGCAGCACATGCTCGGGGCGGATACCGAGCGTCACCGGCCGGCCGCCCTGGTTGCCCAGCCGCCCGTCCGCGAGCCTCACCCGTCCGCCGCCGTCCAGCTCGACCGCGCCGCCGTCCGCGGCGACCCGGCCAGGCACGAAGTTCATCGACGGTGCGCCGATGAAGGCGGCGACGAAGGTATTGGCCGGCCGCTCGTAGAGCTCGATCGGCGGTGCCGCCTGCTCGATCCGGCCCTGATGCATGACCACCACCCGATCGGCGAGGGTCATCGCCTCGACCTGGTCGTGGGTGACGTAGACCACGGTGTTCTCGAGCCTGCGGTGCAGCTGCTTGATCTCGCTACGCATCTCGATCCGCAGCTTGGCATCGAGGTTCGACAGCGGCTCGTCGAACAGGAACACGTCGGGCTGGCGCACGATCGCCCGGCCGATCGCCACCCGCTGCCGCTGGCCGCCAGAGAGCTGCTTGGGCCGCCGCTCGAGCAGCGCCTGCAGGCCCAGGACCCGCGCCGCCTCGTCGATCGCGCGGCTGCGCTCGGCCTCGGGCACGCCACGCACCTTCATGCCGTAGCCGATGTTCTGGCGCACGGTCATGTGCGGATAGAGGGCGTAGCTCTGGAACACCATCGCACAGTTGCGCACGCCTGGGCGCAGCGCGGTCACATCGCGCTCGCCGATCCGGATCCGGCCGGCGCTGGTGGTCTCCAGGCCGGCGATCATCCGCAGCGAGGTGGTCTTGCCGCAGCCCGAGGGGCCGACCAGCACCACGAACTCGCCGTCCGCGACGTCGAGGTCGAGCGAGGGGATGACGGTCACGTCGCCGAAGCGCTTCTCCACCTGTTCCAGCGCCACACGCGCCATGCGTTCCTTCCCTCCGGGCCTTGCGGGGCTCCAAGCGGCGCCGGAGGAGATGCGAGGCTCCCCCGGCGCTTGGTCTCACGACTTCGGCGGCAGACCCATCGAGGCGCGGTAGGCGGCGAGCTGGGCGTCGCGGCCGAGCTCGTCGGTGAGCCGGTTCCACTCGGCCGCCACGGCATCGAGGGCCGCCTGCGGCGTGGTCTCGCCGGCCAGCGCCTTGGACAGCTCGATCTCGAGCGCCTCGGTGTAGCTGAAATAGGCCGGCAGGCGCATGTCGAGCGCCACGTTCTTGGCGTTCTGGCTGTCGAGCTGCGCGCCGAGATACTCTTTGGCCTCACGCTCGGAGAAGAACGCCTTCCACGGCTCGAGGTTCTGGGTATGGCTGAAGCGGTAGGGCTGGACGCCCGTGCCGCCCGTGGTGGCGGCCGTGAGCGAGACCGCCGGGTCGCTGAGCGTCTGGACGAAGCTCCAGGCTGCCTCCTGATTCTGCGATGCCTGCGGCACGGCGATCTGCCAGCCGCCGAAGGCCAGGAACGGCGAGTAGATCACCTCGGGATACTTGTCCCACTGCTTGGTCTTGTAGTTGTAGATCTCGTCCGAGCCCGGCAGGATCGCGGAGCCGACCTTGCCCGCGATCTTAGACTGCTTGGGGTCGGCCGCGATCACCCCGGTGTCGCCCCAGCCGATCGATTCGGCCACCTGCCCGCCGGCCATCGCCGCGTTGACCTCGCCGAACGAGAAGTTGAGCGCATTCGGCGGAGCGAGCTTGGAGGCCTTGATGTACTCCTCGAGCCCGCGCACCCAGCCCGGATTGTTGATCTGCGCATCCATCGTGTCGGGATCGAAGAACATCGAGCCCGGCAGGTCGGGATGGTTGGTGTAGGCGGCGGCATGGCTGAAGAAGAACCAGAACTGCTGCCCGCCGCGCCGGAACGCCTCGGCTGTGCCCCACAGACCCTGGTCGGGCCGGGTGAAGAACTCGGCGATGTCGAGGTATTCCTTCCAGGTCTTGGGCGGCGTCAGATCGTAGCCGTACTTGGCCTTGAACGCCTCCTGCTCCTTCGGATCCTCGAACAGGTCGATGCGGTAGGTGGTGGCGTGCAGATCGCCGTCCATGCTCTGCGACAGCACCTTGCCGTCCCAGACCATCAGCCGCTCGCGATAGGCCGGGAAGATGTCCTCCCAGTCCTTGCCCTGCTGCATCGCCGCCGGCATCTCGGTCAGGTAGGGCGTGAAGTCCGGCGTCCAGGCCGGCGCGAAGGTGACTGCGTCGAAGGTCGATTCGCCACCGGCGAGCGTGGTCGCGATCTTGGGATAGAGTTCCGACCAGGGGAACTCGACCACCTTGACCGTGCCGCAGGTCTGCTTCTTCCACTCCTCGCCGGCCATGGTCAGCGCCGAGGCGATGTAGGGGCCGGTCTGGGTACCGATGGTGAGGGTGACATTCGAATAGTCCGGGCTGCACGCGAAGGCTGCGCTCGCGCCGAATGCCGCGGCGCATGCCGTGGCCAGTAGGAACCGCTTCATTGCCTGCTCTCCCTGTCGGTGTCGCTCAAACTTGGTCATTTGATGGCGCCCAGCACGAGGCCCGACCGCATCAAGCGGCTCAAGGCGGCTGCGAGCACCATCATCGGCAGGATCGCGATCAGGACGGCGGCCGAGACCGCCCACCATTCGTCGCCGCGCTGGCTGTTCTGGCCGGCGACCAGGATCGGCAGCGTCTGCCAGCGCGAGG
>JBFWWD010000388.1:0-3935 GCA_050246385.1 Geminicoccaceae bacterium | reverse complement strand
ATCTTGCTGCCGAGGTCCTTGATGAAATCGTCGTTGATGCCGTAGTCGGACAGGCTGCCGGCGAGAGCGCCGGTGGCGGCGCCGACGCCGGCGCCGATCGCCAGACCGGCGAGCGGGTTGAGGAACAGCAGGCCGACCAGAGCACCCCAGAGCGCGCCGGAGGAGCCGCCGCTGAGCGCGCCGATCCTGGTCAGCGGCATCGTCTGCTTGATCTGCGGCTCGCCCTCGGCCGGGCGGACGACCACGCAGGCGTCCTCCAGATCGATCAGCTGCTCCTTCTTCATCGCGGTCAGCGCGTGCAGCACCCTGTCCGCGGTATCGGGCGCGTCGAACGCGACGCAGATCAGATCGGCCATCAGCTCGCTCCCATGCATGTCGGCCCGTTGGGTGTCGCCTCATCGCATCGCACCCCGGACGTGGCAAGCTTCATCCCGCGGACACCGTCTTCTCTTGAGAGCCGCAGCGCATCCGCCTAACGGCTGTCCCTGCCTCGCCAATCTGGAACGGAGCCTCGAACATGGCGGACCACACTGCTCGCCCCCGTGTCAGCCTGGCCCTGCAGGGCGGCGGAGCACATGGCGCCTTCACCTGGGGCGTGCTCGACCGGCTGCTCGAGGATGACGGGATCGAGGTGGTGGCGACCTGCGGCACGAGTGCCGGGGCGATGAACGGCGTGGCCCTTACCTACGGGCTGGCGCGCGGCGGCCCGCAGGAGGCACGCCGGACGCTGGCGAAATTCTGGACCACGGTTTCCGAGCGCGCCAAGTTCAGCCCGCTCCAGCCGACCCCGCTCGATCGCGCGATCTCGGTGGGCGACATGAACTTCTCGCCCGGCTGGTTGATGTGGGATGCCGTGTCGCGCGCGGTCTCGCCCTATTTGGCCAACCCGACCAACTACAATCCGCTGGCCGAGGTGCTGGACGAGGTGATCGATTTCAGCTGGCTCCGTGGGCATCATCGAACCCCCCTCTTCGTCTGTGCCACCAACGTCAAGAGCGGCAAGATCAGGGTGTTCGACTGCGGCGAGATCTCGGCCAAGGCGGTCCTGGCCTCGGCCTGCCTGCCCTTCCTCTACCAGGCGATCGAGATCGACGGCGAATATTACTGGGACGGCGGGTTCATGGGCAATCCGCCCATCTACCCGCTGATCTACCATGCCGACTGCGAGGACGTGCTGATCGTCCAGATCAATCCCATCGAGGTCGAGGAGGTGCCGACCTCGGCGCCGGAGATCGTCGACCGGATGAACGAGCTGTCGTTCAACAGCTCGCTGATGCGCGAGATGCGCGCGATCGCCTTCGTCAAGAAGCTCCTGGCCGAGGAGCGCGTCCCGCACGGGCGGTACAAGGACCTGCACATCCACACGATCGAGGCCGAGGCCGCGATGCGGCAGCTCGGCTACTCGTCCAAGCTCAACGCCGACGCGACGTTCCTCGACTGGCTGTTCAAGCTCGGCCGCGAGCGGGCGCAGCTCTTCCTCGAGCAGCACCGCGACAAGATCGGACGGGAATCGTCGACCGACATCGTCGCGAGGTTCCTCTAGAGCTTGTTCGCGCTGAGCGGAAAAGCTCGGCCTCGACCAGGCCCCTGTCGACCCTCTCGGGATCGCCTCCCCTGCGGGGATTGGATCGATCGCGCTGCGATCGAAGGCCGACAGGCCCCAAGGGAGCTGGAGCATGCTCGGTCACGCCGGACACGCTCTAGCCCGGCGGCTGCCGGACCAGCGCCGCGATCGGGCTCTCGCGTCGCTGCAGCAGGAAGAACGCGTCCAGCGGCGTGTAGTCCGTGATCGCCGCGGTCACGGAGACCTGGTCACCGGGCTCGACCAGGCCGTCCGAGAACACCACCGCGTCGTAGGGCTCGTCCTGCATGCGCACGCTGGCGAAACGGTCGGCGGTGAACGGCCGCAGCTGGTGCGTCGCCTGCCCGAAGGACAGGCCGTCCTCATAGCTGCTGGTGTGCTCGAGCTGCTCGCGCAGCTCGAGCTCGAAGACGTGCCATGGGCGGCCGGTCGCGTTGGTCACGATCTTGCGCAGGACGAAGCCGAGCTGGAAGCGGGCGTCTGGCGCGTCCCCGAGCCGCGAGCGCATGCCGCGCACCACCAGGATCTCCGGCCCGTCGTCGCGGATCTCCTCGACCAGCACGAACGGTTCGGCCGCGGTGCCGTTGCCCCAGCCGTCGTGAAGCACCACGCCGCCGAGCTCGTCGCTGAAGGTCAGCCCGGCGAGCGTGATCGGCCGTGCCGCTGCCGTCTGGATCGACATCAACGCCAGCGTGGCCAAGGCAGCCGACGTCCTCATGAGCTTGCTCCTGGGGCCGGAACCCGCCGCACCCG
This sequence comes from Geminicoccaceae bacterium, assembly GCA_050246385.1. Lineage (GTDB taxonomy): Bacteria > Pseudomonadota > Alphaproteobacteria > Geminicoccales > Geminicoccaceae > Benzoatithermus. The sequence continues at coordinate 1,600 of JBFWWD010000388.1, read as the reverse complement.
ATCCGGTTGAGGTCGCGGGTCGTCCGCCGGCGCCCATGACCGGTCTGCTCCCCGCGCGACACAGGAAGAGTAACATGGCAACCAGCAAGAGAGACTCTCTGATCGTCGGGCTGCGCAACGCCTACGGCCTGGAGGGACAGGTACTCTCCACGATGGAGAATGCGCATGGGCGGCTCGACGGCTATCCGGAGCTCAAGGCCGTCATCGGTCAGCATATCGAGGAGACGCGCGGCCAGCAGAGGATGATCGAGGAGTGCCTCGGCCGCTTCGGCGAGGAGCCGTCGACGCTCAAGGAGGCCGCCATGAAGCTCATGGGCAACATGCAGGCCATGGTCCATGGCATGGCGAGCGACGAGGTGCTCAAGAACCTGTTTGCGCTCTATGCCTTCGAGCATTTCGAGATCGCGTCCTACCGTTCGCTGATCGCGATGGCGGAGGATTGTGGCGAGGGCCAGGTCGCCGAGGTCTGCCGCCGGATCCTGCAGCAGGAGGAGGCCGCCGGCCGGAAGCTCGAGCAGCTGGTTGAGCCGACCACGCGCGCCTACCTGCAGCGCGAAGCCGCGGACATGGCCGCGTCGCGTTGATCCGGTAGCGGGGAGCGGGCCGGGCCGGCCCGCTCCCGCGCCCAGCGCGTCGCCCCGGACTGGCGCGCGCGGATGAACGACACCGCCGGCGGGCCGATGCTGGGGCCGGCATAGTCGCCGGCGGCACGGACGCTGGTGAAGTAGCCCTCGCCGGGCAGGCCGTCGCTCTTGCGCACGACCAGGCAGGCGAGATCGGGCCAGCCCTCCCCGGCATGGCGCTCGTCGATGCGACCGAGATCGCGGCACAGGGCGCCGACGGTGATCTGGGTCACCTTCCAGCCGAAGAAGGCGAGGACCTGACCGTAGGTCACCGGCCGCTCCTCCAGCGCGGCCCGGATCAGGACGCGCTCTAGCCGGTCCAGGTCGACCATGCGCTCTCCGCCGGCGGGTGATTGTCCGCCCAGATCCGGTCCACCGCCGGCCGCCGCCGCACGGCCCGGAGCAGGGCCGCCAGCTTCGGATGCCGGTCGAGCACCTCGAACCGCGCCGGATGCCACAGGCTGAGCATGAACAGGTAGAGATCGACCGCCGAGAACTCAGCACCGAGCGCGAACGGCCCCTCCCCCAGCAGATCCTCGGCCATGGCGAGCAGACGGTCCATCCGCGCCAGGGCCGCCGCCTTGACGCCCGCGGCACCCGCGGCATCGGCGGTGTAGCGCTCGGCATAGTAGTAGCGCAGGTCGCTCTCGTAGAGGCCGGTGGCGAGCCAGAACAGCCAGCGGTTCGCGACCGCCCGCTGCGCGGTTCCCGGTACCGGCAGCAGGCCGTGCCCAGGGTGCGTGTCGCACAGATGCATGAGCATGGCGCCGGTCTCGGTGATCACCGTGCCGTCGGGCAGGCGCAGCGCCGGCACCTGCGCCATCGGGTTGATGGCGAGATATTCCGGCGCACGCTGCTCGCCGCGCGCGGTGTCGAAGATCTCGCGCCGTTAGGGGGCGGCCAGCTCCTCGAGCAGGACCTGGATGGCGAAGGCGCCGCTGTCTGCACTCCAGTAGAGCGTGTTAACGGCCCCTCCC
>JBFWWD010000387.1:0-3996 GCA_050246385.1 Geminicoccaceae bacterium | reverse complement strand
GGTATGCACAGGCCGAGAAGGACGAGCGTGAAGAGCAGGTTGCGGCCGGGGAAGCGCAGGTTCGCCAGGGCATAGGCGCAGGGGATCGAGGTCAGGAGCTGCACGATCAGTATGCCGAGGCAGACGATCAGCCCATTGAGCCCGAACCGGAACAGGGGGGCGTTCTCGATGGCAAAGCTGTAGTTCTCGACCCCGTAGAACTGGTCAGGCAGGAGCCGGAGCTGCGCGGTGAACAGCTCGGCCGGCGGCTTGATCGAGGTGACCATCATCCAGACGAACGGCAGCAGGATGAATGCCGCGCCGAGCAGGAGGACGCCGTGCACGAGGAAGAGCATGGCGAAGCGCCACACGAGGGCACCCGCGGGCGACCTGCGCTGCGGCTTGGCCACCGCGCCGCCGGGCGAGGCCGGGGAGGCCATCAGTAATGCACCCTGCGATCGAGAACGAAGGTCTGGATGACCGAGAACACCAGGATGAACGCCAGGAAGATCAGGGTCAGGGCGGAAGCGTAGGCCGAGTTGTAGTAATGGAAGCCCTCGAGATAGACGGCATAGAGAAGGACCTCGGTGGAGCCCATTGGGCCGCCCTTCGTCAGGGTCACGACGGTGTCGAACACCTTGAACGCGGTGATCGAGCTGGTCACCAGGACGAACATGGTCGTGGGGCCGAGCAGCGGCCAGGTGACGGTCAGAAAGCGGTCGATGGCGCCGCCGCAGCCGTCGATCTCAGCCGCCTCGTACAGGTCCTTCGGTATCGCGGACAGGCCGGCGAGAAAGAGGATCATGTTGAAGCCGACGAGCTGCCAGATCCCGATCATGGCGAGCGTCGGCAAGGCGAGCGACGGGTCGCTGAGGAACAGTACCGGCTCGAAGCCGAGCTGCCGCAGGACCGCGTTCACCGGCCCCAGGCCCGGGTGCAGCACGATCTGCCATACCGCCGCCATGGCGACGATGGTCGCGGTGATCGGCAGGAAAAAGATGATCTCGTAGAACGAGCGCGTGCGCAGGCGCCCGTGGACGAGGATGGCGACCAGCAGCCCGAGCCCGACCGATCCCGGCAGGACGATCGCCACATAGAGCAGCGTGTTGACCAGCGAGCGGCGAAAGACCGCATCGCCGAACGCTGCCGCGAAATTGTCGAGCCCGACGAACCGCATGCTCACCGCGCCCAGCTGGTAGTCGGTGAGGCTCAGCAGAGCCAGCACGGCGAGCGGCACGAGGTCCATCAGCAGCAGGAGCACGAAGGCGGGAAAGGCGAAGCCGAAGCCCATCAGCCTCTCGATGAAGGCCTGCCGGCCGCGATGCGCCGATCGCGCGCGCGCGGGCGCGGCGATGGCCACGCCCATCTATCGCCCTCCCGGCTGGAGAAGCTGGGCGTCCGGCGCCCTCCTCGGACCGGCCACCCTCAGCAGCTCGACGCGGTCGCCCTCGGCATCGAACACGTGGCAGGCGGAGGGGTCGAAGACGAGCTCGGCCTGCCCGTCAGCCAGGGCGACCGCTTCCGCCGCGGCGACGCGCGACAGGACGACGCTGCCCTCGATGTCGCGTAGGTTGAAGTGCAGGATCTGTTCCGGCCCCAGCAGCTCGCGGCGGCGCAGATTGGCATGGAGCGATGGCCTGCCCGCATCGTGCCGCAGCCCCGCCCTGGGCCGGATCGCTTCCGGCCGGATGCCGATGGCGACCGCCGATCCCGCCGGCAGCCGTGTCGCCAGCGGCAGCTTGCGGCCGAGCAGCTCGACGCCGCCGTCCGCGCCGATCGTCGCCGGCAGAATGTTGATCGCCGGGCTGCCGATGAACTGCGCGACACGAACGCTCGCCGGCCGCTCGTAGAGCTCCGCCGGCGTGCCCAACTGCGCCACGCGGCCATGGTCCATCATGGCGACACGATCCGACATCGTCATCGCCTCGACCTGGTCGTGGGTGACGTAGATGAAGGTGGCGCCCATGCGCTGGTGCAGCTCCGCCAGCTCGGTGCGCATGTGGACGCGCAGCTTGGCGTCGAGGTTGGACAGCGGCTCGTCCATCAGGAAGGCATCCGGGCGGCGCACCATGGCGCGTCCGAGCGCCACCCGCTGGCGCTGGCCGCCCGAGAGCTGAACCGGCCGGCGATCCAGCAGCGGCTCGATCTGGAGCTGAGCGGCGACGGCGTGAACCTCCCCCGCGATCTGCGTCGTCACCGCCCGCCGCCGCCGCGAGAGGAGGCGGACGAGGGGGATGCGCTCGTAGAGGTGCAGCCGCGCCATGGTCAGCGGCAGGGCGATGTTGGCGAACGCGGTCATGTGCGGGTAGAGCGCATAGGACTGGAACACCATCGCCACCCGCCTTTCGTGCGGACGGAGATGGTCGATCGCAGCACCGTCGACCAGGATATTGCCGCTGCTCTGCGGCTCGAGGCCGGCAATGATGCGGATCAGGGTCGTCTTGCCGCAGCCGGACGCGCCGACCAGCGTCAGGAATTCCCCATCGGCGACCGACAGGCTGACATCCGACAGGACACGGACAGGCCCGAACGACTTGCTGATGCTCTGCAGCTCGACTCGTGCCATGCGACGATGGAATCCCGTGCCTCGACGCGACCGGCCGGATCAGGTCGCCGGCCGCGGCGGATAGACCTCGTGGACGAGATCGTCGATCCACAGCTCCTGCAACCCCGGAACGTCGCTCACCGTGACCAGAAAATCAGGGCCCTGGAATTCCAGGCTGACCGCGCCGAGCCTGGCCTGGCCCGCCAGATCCGGCTGCAGCCCTGCCCCGACGAGGAAGCCCGAGGCCGGGCACCAGACATGACGCACTCCGTCGAGCTCGCGCTCATGCGCCTTGTGGAGATGGCCGCTGGCGACCAGCCTGACGTTGAGCCTGCGCGCGAGCGTCAGCAGATCGGCGCGTGGTCCTGGCTTGACCGACCAGTAGCCCGTGTCGGGCTCGTCCGGACGATCGATGAACAGCGGCTGATGCAGGAACCAGGCGATCGGCCGTCCCTGGGCCGATCGCATCGCTGCCTCGAGCCAAGCGCGTTGCGCCGCCTCTTCCGGCCCGCCCTCGCCCAGCAGCATGCTGTTCAGGCCGATCAGCCGCCAGTCCGCGACATCGCGTGACCAGTAGTCCTGACCGAAATGCCTCCGCCACCGGGCGAGCCGGTTGCCGTCGAGCGGCTGGTGGCGGTGTCCCGCCTCGCCGACATCATGGTTGCCCGGCACGGCGAGCACCGGAGCGCTGAGTGTGCGCAGCATGGCCGCGCAGTAACCCATGTCCTCCTCGGAGTCGGCGCCGTCGACCGTGACATCGCCCGTGTGGACGACCAGAGCCACGTCCTGGCCCTCGATCCAGGTCTGGAGCGGCGGCCAGTTGGCCGCGAAATGCGACTTGGTCCTGCTCAGATGGCTGTCGGATATCTGCAGCACACGAACCATGCCGAGGGGTTCCGGTTGAGGCTGTTGGCGATTTTCGTGACAGGAATCCGACGGTCGCCGATGCCCCGCGTGATGTCTTCGCGTTGGGCGCTCGCTCGAGGGCTTCCCTACATCACCTTTACCGGCCGCAAGGCCGTGCGCGATCTCCGTCGCCGGGGCAACATACACGCTGTCGTGCCATGTGGAATCGTTTTCTTCACGGCGGATCGGGTTGGGCGCGGGGCGGCGGCGTCGCGTCGGTGACGAGGCCCCTGCGCTCAGGGTGCGGCTCGGCCGGGCGCAGGGTGTCCGTGGCCAGTGCACTGTTTCGGTGGATTTCGCCAATGGCAATCGGCAGCACGATACCCTGTCCCGGGTGCCGCATTGCCGTGAAACAACCGATCGCTGACCGGCTCGTGCCGATGCTGCCACTGCCATCGAGGTACTGACGGCCCGAACGTTCTGGAGCGTCGAGTAAAGTTGGTTGCGGGGGCAGGATTTGAACCTGCGACCTTCAGGTTATGAGCCTGACGAGCTACCGGGCTGCTCCACCCCGCGTTGGCCTCGAGGGGTCTCGAGGTGATCGGTCCTGGCCGGCGGGCTCTCTG
>JBFWWD010000386.1:0-4002 GCA_050246385.1 Geminicoccaceae bacterium | reverse complement strand
GGCATGGAGGTGGTCTCGCTGCCGGTCTATTCCTGGGGCTGTGCGGCCGGCCACGCCATCCGCATGGCCGCGCGCCTGACCGGCCGCCACGAGGTGCTGCTGGCGCGCTGGTCCGATCCCGAGCGCCTGTCGGTGATCCGCAGCTATTGCGAGCCGCGCGAGATGAGCCGGCACATCGACATGGTCGAGGTGGCGCACGATCCGGCCACGGGTGGCCTCGACCTCGCCGACCTGGAGCGCCGCCTCTCGCGGCGCACGGCGGCGGTCTATGTCGAGAGCCCGTCCTATCTCGGCGTCATCGAGGCGGAGGGGGCACGGATGGCGGAGCTGGCCCATCGCGCCGGCGCGCTGCTGATCGTGGGTGCCGATCCGATCTCGCTCGGCGTGCTGGCCGCACCCGCCGACTGGGGGGCGGACATCGTGGTCGGCCCGACCCAGCCGCTCGGCGTGCACATGAACTGTGGCGGCGGTGTCGGCGGGTACATCGCCTCGCGCGACGAGGCGCGCTTCGTGCGCGAGTACAACGGTTTTCTGATCTCGATCACGGGCACGCGCAAACCCGGCCAGTTCGGTTTCGGCCTCGCCTCGGCGCACCAGACCTCCTATGGCATGCGTGAGCTGGGCAAGGACTGGACCGGCAACTCGGTCTATCTCTGGGCGATCGCGAATGCGGTCTATCTGGCGCTGCTCGGGCCGCAGGGGATGCGTGAGGTCGGCGAGACGATCCTGCAGCGGCGCGCCTACGCAGCACAGCGGCTGGCGGCGATCGCGGGCGTGAAGGTTCCGTTCGCCGCCTGCTTCAAGGAGTTCGTGGTCGACTTCTCCGCCACCGGCCGGACCGTCGCCGAGATCAACCGTGCCCTGCGCGCGGAAGGCATCTTCGGCGGCAAGGACCTGTCCGCCGAGGTTCCTGAGCTCGGCCGGAGCGCCCTCTACTGCGTGACCGAGATCCACGGGAAGTCCGACCTCGACCGGCTGGCCGAGGTGGTGCAGGAGGCCCTGCGATGACCAAGCTGCGCGAGTTCCATGCCGCTTCCTGGGACGAGCCGCTGGTCATGGAGATGGGCCAGCGGGGCCGTCGCGGCGTCATGTTCGGCACCGAACCCGAGATCGCGGCGAAGGTGGGCGACGCCGCGGCACTCGTGCCGGCGGCGATGCGCCGGGCAGCTCCGCCCGAGCTGCCCGAGCTGTCGGAGCCCGAGGTGCAGCGGCACTATCTGCGTCTCAGCCAGGAGACGCAGGGAATGATGCACATCAGCCTCTTCGGCACCTGCACCATGAAGTACCACCCGCCGGTGGCCGAGCAGGCGGCGCGGCGCTGGCTCGCCGAGCTGCACCCGTTGCAGCCCGAGGACACCTTGCAGGGCGTGCTCGCGGCGATCCACCGCTTCGACCTGATCCTGCGCGAGCTGTCGGGCATGGACCAGTTCGTGTTCCAGGCGGGCGGCGGCGCCGACGCCGCCTACACCCATTCGGTGGTCACCCGCGCCTATTTCCGGGCCCGCGGCGAGCTGGAACAGCGCAACGAGATCGTCACCTCGATCCAGGCCCACCCCTGCAACGCGGCGACCGCGGCGGCGGCCGGGTTCAAGGTGGTGACTCTGATGCTGGAGGAGGACGGCTACCCCTCCCTCGACGCCCTGCGCGCGGCGGTCTCGAACCGCACTGCGGCGCTGCTGATCGGCAATCCGGACGACATGGGGATCTACAACCCGCACATCGCCGAGTGGGTGCGGATCGTCCATGAGGCGGGCGGGCTCGCCTTCTACGACCACGCCAATTTCAACGGCGTGATGGGCAGGCTGCGCGCGCGCGAGCTCGGCTTCGATGCCTGCATGTACATGCTGCACAAGACCTTCGGGGCGCCCAAGGGAGGCGGTGGCCCGGCTGTCGGCGCCTATGGCTGCTCGGCCGAGCTGGCGCCCTTCCTGCCCGGCCCAATCGTGTTGGAGGAGGCGGGCCGGTACCGCCTGGACAACGATCGGCCCCACAGCGCCGGCAAGGTGCGCGAGTTCTGGGGCAACGTCCCGCAGTTGGTGAAGGCCTATGCCTGGACAGTCGGCATGGGCGGCGACGGGATCGCCGAGGCCGCCGACCTGTCGGTGCTCGCCAACAACTACACGGACCACAAGCTCGCCCGTATTCCGGGCCTGGCGAAGTCTCATCCGGACAACCGCGGCCGGCGGATGGAGATGACCCGCTGGGGGCTGGGGCCGCTCAAGGCGGAGACCGGCATCGGCACGGTCGAGGTCGCCAACCGCATGGCCGACTATGGCGTCGATCCCTGGTGGATGAGCCACGAGCCCTGGGTGGTGCCCGAGCCGTTCACGCCGGAGGCGGGCGAGATGTACGGCAAGGAAGACCTCGACTATTGGGTCGCGGTGGTGGCCGCGATCGCCGAGGAGGCGCGGCGTGACCCGGAGCTGGTCAAGAGCGCCCCGCACCGCCAGCCGATCGCCCAGATCGACGGCAGCGGGCTCGACGACCCCGAGCGCTGGGCGATGACCTGGCGAGCTTGGCGGCGCAAGCAGTCGGCGCGGCAGGCGCCGGCTGCGGCGGCCGAGTAGGGCACGGGCGCGGTGTCGGCCGCCAACCTCCTGTGGATGGTGCTGGCGGCCGCGATCTTCGTCGCCGCCGCGGCCTGCGCCAAGTTCTACGCGCTGGAGCCGGGCTGGTGGCGGCTGGGCGGCACGCTGGCGCTCTACTCGGCGGGCAATCTGGCGGTGCTTCGCGTGCTGCGCGAGGTCGGTCTGGCTCTGGCCATGTCGCTGAGCGCGGTCGTGCAGCTCATCGTGGTCAACGCGCTCGCGGTGCTGATCTTTCGCGAGCGGCTGAGCGGGCCGCAATATGTGGGTGTGGTGCTCGGGGTGGCGGCGGTCGGCCTGATGCTACTGTTCCCGCGCGCTCCGGGTCGTTGATCCCGGCCGGCCTCAGGTGCCGAACCACAGCACGGTGCGGAATAGCGCATAGGCAATTCCGGCCCCGACCAGAACCAGCGCGAACATCTCGGCGCGCCGACGGGCGTGGGCGGTGGGTAGGAACCGCCGCCCGCCGAGCCAGATGAGCAGAGCCAGACTGGCGATGAACGCGAAGAGCTGGTCGTCCCGCATGGCCGAGATCTCCAAACCGCCTGCATGGAGAGACTAGCGGGAGGCCAAGAGCTCGGGAAATCAGGCTCAGTTGAGCAGGGCGTAGCAGGTCAGGACGGCCAGCCAGATCGGCAGACTGAGCAGGCACCCGATGGCGATGCCGACACAGGCATTGCCTGCCTCGCGGTCGCTTATCGGACCCAGCGTCCAATTGGCGGAGCGCGATACAGTGTCGAGAGGTATCGCCACACAACGTCCAGCCGCGGGCAACCGGGAAGGATGATGTGCAGCCGCCCTGACATTCATGTGTTCCATGGAAAGAATATAACCAGGATCTCGGCCCCATGCAACTCAACCAAAATGCCATAGAGAGTGGCAGTTCCAACACATTCAAGAAAAGTTGTCGCTCGATGGACAATTCTGGTTGGCCTGCCTAGCCTGCCCGTTCTCGCAGTGATCCTTCGGAGATCCGGACATGCGCGCGAACGCTCTCAGGTCGGCCTGGGCCGAAGGCCACCGCACGACCAACGGCTGGCTCTCGATTCCTTCACCATTCGCCGCCGAGGTCATGGCGCACGCGCCCTGGGACAGCCTGACGATCGACCTCCAGCACGGCCTCGTCGACTATCAGACCGCGGTCGGCATGCTGCAGGCGATCTCCACCACGAAGGTCGTGCCCATGGTGCGCGTGCCCTGGCTCGACCCGGGCATCATCATGAAGGTGCTCGACGCCGGCAGTTACGGCGTCATCTGCCCGATGATCGACGACCAGCACCAGGCCGCGGCCTTCGTGCGCGCGTGCCGCTATCCGCCGCTCGGGAACCGCAGCATGGGACCGATTCGGGCGTCGCTCTATGCCGGTGAGAACTATGCGCGCCATGCCAACGACACCGTGCTCGCCATCGCCATGATC
>JBFWWD010000385.1:0-4002 GCA_050246385.1 Geminicoccaceae bacterium | reverse complement strand
GCCGATGATGCTCGCGCCGGTCGCGGTCGGCGTGTTCTTCAAGCTCTACTTTGAGCCGACCTTTGGCCTGGTCAGCCAGTTCATCAACGCGTTTTTCACGGGCGAGCCCTACGTGCTCCTGGCCACGCCCATCGGCGCCATCGTCGGCATCGTCGTGGCCGATGCCTGGATGTGGTCGCCCTTCGTCATGCTGCTGGTGCTCGCCGGGCTGGTGAGCGTGCCGAAATATCTCTACGAGGCCGCGGAGGTCGACCGCGCCTCGTGGTGGCGCCGTTTTCGCACCATCACCTTCCCCTACATCCGCAGCCTGCTCCTGCTGGCGATCCTGTTCCGCACGATCGAGACCTTCAAGCTGTTCGACATCGTCTACATCATCACCCAGGGCGGGCCGGGCGCGGCCACCGAGACGATCGGCGTCTACGTCTATCGGGTGGCGTTCCAGAACTTCCGCACCAGCCAGTCGACCGCGCTCGCCTACATCGTGCTGTTCGTCGTGATCGTGCTGACCAGCCTCTATCTCTATGCCGTCAACCGGCGCAACCGGGAGGTCGCGTGATGCGGCGCGAGATCGGCAAGGCCGGCTGGGGTTGGACCGCGTTCGCCGCGGTGATCAGCCTGATCTATTTCTTCCCCGTGTTCTGGATCATCCTGACCGCGTTCAAGTCGCGCGCCGACACGCTGGCGGTGCCGCCGGTGCTGTTCTTCCAGCCGATCTGGGACAACTTCGTCAGCGTCTTCTACCGCGCCAGCATCACGGCCCAGGCGTCCCAGGAAACCGAGTTCCTGCGCTACTTCTTCAACTCGATGTTCATCTCGGGCACGAGCGTGCTGCTCGCGCTGGTGATCGGCTGCCTCGCCGCCTACGGCTTCTCGCGCTATCCGCTCAAGGGCAACGACACCTACCTGTTCATCATCCTGACCACGCGGATGATGCCGGCCATCGTCGTGATCATCCCGATCTTCCTGATGTTCCGGCTGACCGGGCTGGCCGGCACCTATGCCGGCATCATCCTGCTCTATACCGCCTTCAACATCCCGTTCTCGGTCTGGATGATCAAAAGCTTCTTCGACGAGCTGAACCGCGAGGTCGAGGACGCGGCGCGCATGGACGGCTCGTCGGAGGCAAGGGTCTTCTTCAAGATCTGCCTGCCGCAGGTCACTGCGGGGCTCGCCGCCACCTTCGTCTTCGGCCTGATCCTGACCTGGAACGAGTTCCTCTTCGCGCTCCTGCTCACCGGCGTGGAGACGCGCACCGTCCCGGTCGCGATGGCGCGCACCCTGGGTGGCGAGATCGGCGTCGACTATGGTCTGCTCGCCGCGATCGTGACCCTGTTCCTGATCCCCATCATCGTGGTGACCTTCATGCTGCAGAACCAGCTGCTCCGCGGCGTGACCTTCGGCACCGTGCGGCGCTGAGAGTTTCATGGCCAAGGTCGAGCTCCGTCAGGTCACCAAGCAGTTCGGCCCGCTGAAAGCGGTGGACAGTGCCGACCTGGACATCGCCGACGGCGAGGTCCTGTGCCTGCTCGGGCCATCGGGTTGCGGCAAGACCACGACGCTGCGCATGATCGCAGGCCTGGAATGGGCGACCAGCGGCGACATCATGCTGGGCGGGCAGCGGGTGAACGATCTCGCGACCCGCGAGCGCAACGTCGCCATGGCGTTCCAGTTCTACGCCCTCTATCCGAACCTGACCGTGGCCGAGAACCTGGCCTACCCGCTCCATGCGGAACGCCTCGGCGCCGCGCGGATCAGGGACAAGATCGCCGAGACCGCGAAGGTGCTGCAGCTCGAGCCGGTGCTCGACCGGCGGCCGAGCCAGCTTGCCGAAGGCGAGAAGCAGCGGGTCGCGGTCGGCCGCTGCATCATCCGCGATCCGAGCTGCTTTCTGTTCGACGAACCGCTGTCGCGTCTCGACGTGCAGCTGCGCGAGGAGATGCGCGGCGAGATCAAGCTCGTGCTCCAGGATCTACGCCGGCCGACCATCATCGTGACGCACGATCAGCTCGAGGCGTTGACGATGGCGGACCGCATCGCGGTGATGCGCGCCGGCGTCATCGAGCAGGTCGCGACCCCGCACGGCATCTTCGCCAAGCCCGCCAACCTGTTCGTCGCCGGCTTCATCGGCACGCCGCAGATGAACCTGATCGCGGCGGAGCTGGAGGGGTTCGGCGATGACGGGCGCGTGCGTTTCGCGGTGTCGAGTGGCCAGCGGCTCGCTCTCGCGGCCGATCCGGCGGTTCGAGAACTCGCACCCGGCTCGAAGGTGACGCTGGGCATCCGCCCGCGGAACCTGGAGATCGTGCACCAAGCGGTCGATGACGGGCTGTCGTCGACCGTCGACCTGATCGAGCCCATGGGTGCCGAGACGCTGGCCCACCTCAACGACGGCACCCACGACCTCCGCGTGGTGACGGGCTGGCGTACACCGATCAGGGAAGGTGAGCGCGTCCATGTCCGCTGGCAGGCGGGCCAGACCCATGTGTTCGACTCCACCGGTAAGGCGGTCCGCTCATGAGCCAAGGCAGGGTGGTCGGCATGAGTCAGGTGCAGGCCCGGACGGCAGAGGGCCTGATCATCGCGCTCTGCCTGTTCGCGCTGTTCGCGATCTTCCAGCCCTTCTCTCTCGGCCTGTTCTCGGTCGGTTGCGGACTGGTCGTGTTGGGCGGCCTGGCCTTCAACCTGATTCCGTTCTGCCAGCCCGGCCGACCGGCCCGCGAGCTGTGGAAAGCGGCGCTGGTGATCGTGATCGTTTTCGTCGTCGTGCTCCTGCTCGCGCTGGGGTCGGCTTGGCTTTACGGGGCCTATCTGGCGGCCCAGCGCGGCTGACGGCAGGCTACAGACCGGCGGTCGGCGTCGTCGGCGCCGATGCGTTCTCGATCACCACCTCGACCCGGCGATTCTGCTGCCGGCCGGCGGCGGTGGCGTTGCTGGCGACGGGATAGTCCGGGCCAAGACCGGACGCGACCATCCGGTCGCGCGGGACGCCGGCCGCCACCAGAGTGTCGGCGACCGCGTCGGCACGCCGCTGCGAGAGGATGGCGTTGGTCCGCATCGAGCCCGTGCTGTCGGTGTGGCCCTCGATCTGCACGCGACGGCTCGGGTTCTGCTTCAGGAACTCGGCCAGCCGGATGATCTCGGTGACGGCACCGGGCTTCAGCGTCGCCTGACCCGTATCGAACAGGACGTCCCCGACCGTCAGCACGATGCCGCGGCTGGTCTGCCTCGCCTGCATGTCGGCCAGCTGCTGCCGCAGGGTTGCGACTTCGGCTTCCGCTTTCGCGCGCATCACCTCGTCGCGCTGGCCGCCCAACTCGGCGATCTGGGCCTGGCTCTTGCGCGACTCGGCTGCCGCCTGGGCGATCTGCACCTGGCTGAGGGCGAGATCCGCGCGGTGGGCCGCCTCGGCCTGGCCTTCACCTTGCTCCCAGGTATCGTTGGCACTCTTGAGCTGCGTCTGCGCCGCATCCAGCTCGGCGGCGGCATAGGTGGAGACGTCCGGGTCGCTGCGCGCGCTCTGCAGGGCCGCCTGGGCCTGATCGAGGGACGCGGGGCGTTGGGCACATCCTGCAACCGCGAGGAGCGCTGCAATCGACACTCCGAGACCGACTCTCAACATGACGCTCCTCCCGCTCAGTTCGGCACCAGCGACGGCGCGGGCTCCGTCGATTCCTGCAGGTCGCCCACCGTGCCCTTCATCTCCTCGAGGTTCTCGGACTCGACGGCCGCCTGCGCCCGGGTCTCGGCCAGGGTCGCATCGGCTTCCGCCTGATCCGCGAGCCGGCGAGCCTCGGTATAGTTCTCGTCATCGACCGCTTTGCGAGCATCACCGAGCTCGGACCGAGCGCGCGACAGCTCGGTCGGCGCATGGGTTCCGGCCTGCGCGGCAACGGCCCGGTCGACGGCGAGCTGCGCTCGGGCGAGCTGCGCTTCGGGCACGTTCTCACCGGCGCAGGCGGCGAGCCCCAGTACTACAGGCAAGTAGACGGCGGGTCTCGACAG
>JBFWWD010000384.1:0-4022 GCA_050246385.1 Geminicoccaceae bacterium | reverse complement strand
TGGACGCCGCCTCGGCCGCCGAGCTGCTGAACCGGCATTTCGAGCTGCTGGCGGGATGCGTCGGCGAGACCGACGGCACGGTCGACAAGTTCCTGGGCGACGGCATGATGGCTTTCTGGGGCGCGCCCATGCCGCAGCCCGATCACGCGGAGCGCGCCGTCCGCGCGGCGCTTCTCATCCGCGATCGCCTCGCCGAGGACGAATCCGGTCTTCGCCTGCGTATCGGCCTGCATACCGGGTTGGCCCTGGTCGGCAACATCGGCGCTCGGGACCGTCTGAACTACACGCTGGTCGGCGACACGGTGAACGTCACCCAGCGCCTGGAGCAGCTCGGCAAGGACGTCGCGCCGGAAAGCCCGATCGTGATCCTGGCGAGCGCGGAGACGGCCCGCCACGCCGAGGGCCTGTGCAAGGTCGAGCCGCTCGGGGCACGCGCGTTGCGCGGCCGTGACGCGACGGTCGAGGTGTTCCGCCTCCGCTAGCGAACCAGGCCGGCCGTTTCTAGCGCGGCACCAGCCGTCTATAGAGATGCCAGGTCGCATGCCCCAGGACCGGCACGACCACGATCAGGCCGAGCAGGAAGGGCAACGAGCCGATCGCCAGCCCGCCGGCGACGATCAGGCCCCAGACGGCGATCGGCACGGGATTGACGAGGCTCGCCCGAATCGAGGTCCGCACCGCCGTCGGCACGCCGCAATCGCGATCGAGCAGCATCGGAAAGGAGACGACGCTGATCGCCAGGACCACGAGCGCGAACAGGAAGCCGACACCGATGCCCACCACCATCAGCGTCCGGCCCTCTGGGCTGCCAACCACGTTGTGGAGGAACGAGCCCAGCGCGACGATCCCTTCCTGGCCCATCGTCGCCTGATAGATCGTGTAGGCGGTGACCAGCCAGAGCAGGAAGATCCCCACCAGCACCAGGCCGAGCACGACGACGGCGCCGAACGCCGGCGTGGCGACCACGCCGAAGGCGTCGCCCCAACCGACTGATCTGCCCTGCTCACGGCGCCGGCTCATCTCGTACAGTCCGATCGCGGCGACCGGGCCGAGCAGGGCGAAGCCGGAGATCAGCGGGAACAGCAAGGGCACGAAGTTGTAGTTGAACGCCGACCAGGCCAGCATCAGGCCGGCCAGCGGGTAGATGATCGCGATGAAGATCACGTCACTGCGGCAGGCCATGAAGTCGGCCCAGCCTCGATCGAGCGCGTCACGCAGATCGCTGAGCTCGATGCGCCGGACCTCCGGCACGCTGTCCTCGCGGGCCAGCGGAGGCCCGACGACCGCGTGCGTGGTATGGCCCACCGCCGCGCCGGCCGCGCGGACCTGATCCACGCTCCATTCGACCGGGTTGCGGATGTGATCGTGCGTGGCCATGCCGATCCTCCCCTGTCCGGGATCGCGCCGACCACCGGGCCGACGCTCTGCCGCTGAGGAAGGAGCATAGCATGGGCTAGGGCAGGGCGCGCGGGAGGATTGCGATCTGGTCGCCTCGGGCGTGCCACAAGCGCGCGAGGTCAGGCGGCCAAGTGCTGCCCTAGGGTCTGCGTGCTAGAGCCGGCGATACATGACCAGCGTGTCGACCGGGCCCAGTCTCGGGTGGCGGAACGTGTCGGGGACGCGCCCGACGATCTCGAACCCGCAGCTTCGCCACAATCCGACGGCCCGCTCATTACTCGCCACGACGCAGTTGAACTGCATTGCCGTGAACCCTCGCGCCCGAGCCTCCTCCAGGGAATGGAGGCACATGGCGCGTGCGACGCCGCGGCCGGTGGCCCGGGTCGCCGTGGCGTAGCCGCAGTTCGCCACGTGGCTGCCGTGCCCCTGCTGATTGGCGCGCAGATAGTAGGTCCCGACGATCTCCGCACCGTCTTCCGCCACGAACGCAAGATGGCTCGGTTGCCGCCAATAGGAGAGGGCAGCCGGCTGGTCCATCTCCGAGGGCAGCATGAGCGTCTCGCCGGCGCGTATGGTGGGCTCCAGCACGCGCCAGATCGCCCCGTTGTCGGCGTCCGCCGCAGACCGGATCAGCATCGCCGCGCATTTCCTCGCTGGTTCGAGCGTGATAGCGAGCTAGCGCAGGCTCGGCATGGAGGAAAGCACCGCGATGGCCCAGTGGCTGATGAAAACCGAGCCCGAGGACTATAGCTGGGACCGTCTGCTCGTCGACGGCGAGACCGAGTGGAGCGGTGTCCGCAACCATCAGGCCGCGGCGAACATGCGGGCGATGAAGCTGGGCGATCCCGTGTTCTTCTATCGGTCGGTCGTGGAGCCGGCGATCGTCGGGATCATGACGGTCTCGGCCGAGTGGTACCCCGACCCGAGCGATCCCGCCGGCAAGTTTGTGCGGGTGAAGGTCAAGCCCGACCGTCCGCTGCCGAAAGAGGTGACGCTGAAGGCGATCAAGGCCGAGCCACGGCTCGCCGACCTCGCCCTGGTGCGGCAGTCCCGCCTGTCGGTGCTGCCGGTCGGCGACGCGCATTGGCGGATTCTCTGCGGCATGGCCGGCCTGAAGTGAGCCTCGCCTCCCGGTGGGAGGCGGCCCGGCGCGTCCTTGCGGCAGTGGTCATCGGCGCGGCCGGCGGGATCCTGTTCCACGCCGTGCATCTGCCGCTGCCCTGGATGATGGGGGCGATGGTGGCCACGACGGTCGCCAGCATGGCCGGCGTGCCGCAAACCATGCCGGCCTGGGCACGGCCGCCAACCATCGCCGTGCTGGGCGTGCTGCTCGGCAGCAGCTTCACCCGCGAGATGGTCGGCGGAATGCTCGAGTGGCTGCCGAGCCTGCTCTCCCTGCCAGTCTACATCCTGGTGATCGGCCTGCTCGCCCTGGCCTATCTCCGCAAGGTCGGCCGGATCGATCCGCTGACGGCGTTCTTCTGCGCCACGCCCGGCGGGCTGGGCGAGATGGTCATCCTCGGCGACCGCGCGGGCGGCGACCTGCGGACCATCTCGCTGGTCCAGGCCACGCGCATCCTGCTCGTCGTGCTGACGGTGCCCATGGCCTTTCGGCTGCTCGGCTATCTGCCGCCGGGCGGGGCGCCCGCATTGGCGCTCGAGATCGAGCTCCTGGACCTCGCGGTGCTCGTCGCCTGCGGTGCGGCCGGGCTTCTCGCGGGCGTGCTGCTGCGCCTGCCGGCACCCGGACTGCTCGGGCCCATGCTGCTGAGCGCCGCCGCACACCTGCTGGGTCTGGTCGAGGGCTCGCCGCCAGCGGCCCTCGTCGCGGCCGCGCAGATCGTGATCGGCTCGACCGTCGGCGTGCGCTTCGAGGGCTACCCGGTGGTCAGGGTGGTCTGGACGATGCTGGTGGGGCTCGGCCTGACCATCCTGATGCTGAGCGTGACCGTGCTGTTCGGCCTGCTCCTGCAGCTGGTCACCGGCATGCCGCTTCCGCTTCTGGTCCTGGCGCTGGTGCCCGGCGGGCTTGCGGAGATGAGCCTGATCGCCCTGTCGCTGACCGACGATCCGGCCTTTGTCGCCACCAACCACATCGTGCGGCTCGGGTTGGTGGTGCTGTTCGCTTCCGCCCTGTTCGACGTCTACCGGCGGCGGCTCGCGCTGCCGCCGTCGTCCTGAGAGGCGTCGCTCAGGCGCCGGGCTGTGGGCTCGGCTCGATCCCGGCTGGGGGCTCGCCGCCGCTCGGGCGCGAGGTGGTCGGCACCGAGCTGCGCTTGCCGGAGGAGGGGGTCGAGGCGGTGTGCTCGTCGCGACGCACGGTGGCGAGCGGCTCGCCGCGCATGATCGCGCCGATCTCCTCGCCGGTCAGCGTCTCGTGCTCGAGCAGGGCCTGCGCGATGCGGTCGAGATGGTGCCGGTTGTCCGCCAGCACCGTGCGCGCCAGCGAGTAGCCCTCCTCGACGATCCGCTTGATCTCGCGGTCGATGGTCTGCGCGGTCGCCTCGGAAACGTTCTTCGACTGGGTCACCGAATGACCCAGGAAGATCTCCTGCTGGTTCTCGCCGTAGCCGATCGGGCCGAGCTCGTCGCTCATGCCCCAGTGGGTGACCATGTGACGGGCG
>JBFWWD010000383.1:0-4047 GCA_050246385.1 Geminicoccaceae bacterium | reverse complement strand
GTCTGCCAGCGCGAGGTGGTGAGAAAGAGCGCGAACAGGAACTCGTTCCAGAGCGAGCTCAGCGTGATCAGAAAAGTGGCGACCAGCCCCGGCAGCGACATCGGCACCACGATCTCGAGGAAGATCCGCCAGGACGGGACATTGTCGACCAGGGCCGCCTCCTCGACCTCGAGCGGCAGGGCCTGGAAGAAGTCGCGCATCAGCCAGACCACGATCGGCAACGAGAAGGCGACGTAGCAGAGCGTCAGGCCCCAGTAGGTGTCGACCATGGGAAAGCCGAGCCGGCCGATCTCGGTGTACATCAGGTAGAGCGCGAAGGCCGTGACGATCGGCGGGAACATGCGCTGGCTGACGAACCAGAAGATGATGTCCTCGTTGCCCAGGACCGGGCCGGGCACGGGCAGCCGGTTGACCAGCAGTGACAGCGCCAAGGCCAGGGGAAACGCCCACAGCAGTGCTGCGGCACGTCCGAACCCGAGGCCGACATGCAGCGCCAGATAGCCGCCCAGCGCCACCAGGAAGAAGGCGAGGCCCGAGGCGAGGCGGACCCGGAACGGGAAGCGCACCAACGCATAGGCGGCCATCGAGCCGAACAAGGTGGCGATGGTGGCGGCCGAGAGGCCGACGATGGTCGAGTTCAGGAAGGTGTCGCGGAAATTGCCGCGGATGCCGGCCCAAATGTCGGCCCAGGCCTGGAGGGTGGGCGCGAAGTCGATGAACGGGAAGTAGGTCGGACCGCCATTGACCGCCGGCGGCGTCTTGAAGGCGGTGATCAGCACCCAGTAGAGCGGGAACAGGGTCAAAAAGGCCCAGGTGAAGCACAGGATGGTCACGACCAGGCGGCCGCGCGGCCCGAGCCCGCTCATCGCCGCTTCTCCAGATGCGGCCGCAGCACGGCGAGATAGACGGTGCCGAGCACCACGATCACGATCAGGAACAGGAAGCTCAGGGCGGAAGTGTAGCCCAGATTGAACTTCTTGAACCCCTCCTGATAGGCGAACAGGGTCAGGGTCTCGGTCGAGATGCCCGGGCCGCCGCCGGTCATCACGAACACCGTGTCCATGATCTTCATGCTCTCGATCAGGCGGATGAACACCACCGCCGCCGAGATCGGCAGGAGCATCGGGAAGGTGATGTCCTTGAACTGCTGCCAGACCGTGGCCCCCTCGAGCGAGGCCGCCTCGTAGACGTCCTCCGGCAGGGTCTGCAGCCCGGCCAGCATCAGGAGGATGACGAACGGCGTCCACTGCCAGACCTCGACCGCGATGATCGCTCCCAGCGCCCACCGGGTCGTGGTCAGGAAGGGCAGGTTGGGGAAGCCGAAGAGCGTCATCAGCTCGTTCAGCGGCCCCATGGTCGGGTTGAACAGCATCCGCGCGATCAGGGCGACCGCGACCGGGGCCAAGAGCATCGGCAGCAGGAACGCCACCCGAAACAGCCGCTCGCCGGGGACGTTGGCGTGCAGCGCCAGGGCCACGCCGAAGCCGATGACGTACTGCAGTCCTACGGCGAGGACGGCGATCAGGGTGGTCGTGCCGATCACGTGCCAGAAGCGCGCGAGCTGCAGGAGGCTGGCATAGTTGTCGACGCCGACGAAGCGGGGCGGCGTCGGCGGCATCAGGCGATAGCTCAAGAAGCTCGTGGTCAGCGAATAGACCAGCGGAAAGATCGCGATCACCAGCACCACCAGCACGGCAGGCCAGATGAAGACGTGCTTGATCGGGTCGCGCGCCCGGATCGAGTCGGCGTCGGCGCTCATCGAGGTGCCATCCCGGCCATGCTCATTCCGGCGGGATCACGCCCTTCTTGAAGATGAAGCAGCCATAGAAGCGACGCTCGCCGGTGACGATCACGGCATAGGCCTGCTTGGCCCGCTCGTAGAAGGCGAAGCGCTCGATACCGCCCATCGGCCAGGCGCGGCCCTCGGCCCGGTCGATCTCGGCCTGCATCTCCTGCTGGACCTCCGGCAACTCGCTCGGCTTGCCGACCACCTCCATGCGCAAGGCCGGCTCATCGACGAAGCTGTCGAGCGGCATCACCGACAGCACCGCCCGGGCCGCCCTCGGGCCGGTGACGTTGTCGATCCGCAGCAGGCGCCCGAGCACCGTCGAGCGGGCGACCGAATCGGCGGGAAAGTTGGTGTCGCAGAGGACCACGTCGTCGCCGTGCCCCATGGCGCGCAGCGCCTGCAGCACGTCCGCATTGAGCAGCGGATCGATTCCCTTGAGCAAGCTCGCCTCCCGACCGGCGTGTCGCGCCGGGCCGAACACTGGTCGGGCGGCGGCGGGCTGTCAACGCCGCGTCGGGCACCGCGAGCCGGCGCCATTCAGGGCTGGCGCCGCCTGATCTCCCAGATCCGCGTGCTGCCACTGGTCTCGTAGTTCACGACCAGAAGCGGCCGGAAGCTCGGGCTGTACCAGGCGGAGATGAAGAGCATCCCCTCCGGACCCAGATCACCGGCGGCGCAATTGATCGCATCGTTGGCGAGCTCGCCCGAGGGACCCTGATTCGGGTCCTGGGCGAAATCCCGCGTGTTGAAGTAGCCGGCGAAGCTCGCCGAGCGGGGATCGGTCACGTCGTAGACCATGATGCCGCTATGCCGCTCGAGGCCGACGAAGGCGTAGGTTCGCCCGTAGGCCTCGCCGACCGCGACGCCTTCCGGCTCCGGACCGCGCTTGGGGCTGCGGCGATCGAACTGGTTGTCGTCGTCCTGCGTGTTGAACAGAGCCGGTGTCAGACGTGCCGTGAGCCGCTCGAACCGGTCGCCACTGTCGAACACCCGTCTGCCCTGGCTGTCCCAGATGGAGAAGGACCGGCCGCCCAGGGCGACGAGCCGGTGGGCAGCACCGTCGCCGACGTGGTCAGGATCGAGGTCCTGGGGCAGATCGGAGATTTCGAGCTCGCCCAGCTCCGCCTTGTCCAGCAGGACCGCGGCATCCGGGAACGTGGTCGGGTCGAGCGGGATGGGCGTGAACTGGACCCCGTTGCTGTCCTTGCCCGCCGCGAGATCGGCAAGCTGCGCGATATCGAAGTCGCCGTTGCGGGCATCGCCCTCGTTGGCGGTCACGAGGTAGGTGCCGTCACGATCGGCGAAGGCCGCGATGCCGTCGGGCTGATAGGCTCCGAAGACGGGCCTGGGCTCGATGTTGATTCCGGACGGGGTCGGCGAGGGGAAAGCCGAGGGAGGGTCGCCGTCCCTGCGGCTCGTGTCCAGGCCGGCGCCGGGCTGGCTGTGGTCCTTGAGACCGAGCGGCAGGATGCGGCTCACCCGCGCCTTTTCCACGTCGATGACCGCGATAGCGTTGTTCTCCTGAAGGGTCGCGTAGGCCGTGCGGGAGTCCGGCGAGACGGCGATGTATTCCGGCTCCAGATCCCGGGCCGCGACGTTCAGGCGCTTCCTGAGAGGGTTCGGCTCGGTGTCGGTCAGGTCGGTGCCGATGCGCACGCCCTCGCCGACGAGCTCACGGGCGTCGAACCCGGCGAAATCCGCCACGCGCAGCTGGGCCCCGACCAACCCGAAGGACAGGTCGAGGATCGCTACCGAGCCTTCCGGATCGACCTTGCCCGGGCTTGGCGGGCTCTTGTCGGGCTCGCCCTCGACGGCGACCAGGACATGGCGGCCGTCGGGCGTGAACGTCACCATGTCAGGGCCGGAGCCCACGTCGAAGCTGCGCAGGAGCTTGCCGTCGACGCCAAGGATCAACAGCTTGCCCGGGCCGGTGAGGGGATCGATCGCCTCGGCCGCCACGGCGACCAGCGGGAAGCGGACCGCCACGCTGGTCGGTGTCAGATTGGGGTCGGCAAGTCCCCGCAGCTCGCTGAGCTTGATCCGCTCTCGCCTGGTCGGAGAACCGAGACGGTGAAGGTCGAGTATGTCGAGCGCGTTGTCGGCGTAGTTGGTGACGAACAGCCGCCGACTGAGAGCCCGTTTGAGAATGATCTCAGTGGCAGATGCGTCGTAGGAGCAGGCTGCCCATGGCGACATGGATGAAGGCTTCGGACACATCGAGCCGCACCTCGTAGTCACGCACCAGGCGGCGCCAGCGG
>JBFWWD010000382.1:0-4051 GCA_050246385.1 Geminicoccaceae bacterium | reverse complement strand
GCCGATCTGGAATCGGCTGCCGCCGAGCACAGAGATGAGAAATCCGCCGATGATGGCGGCATAGAGGCCGCGATCCGGCGTGACGCCGGAGGCGATCCCGATCGCCATCGACAAGGGCAGGGCGACGATCGCCACCGTGAGGCCGGCCGTGAGGTCGGCGCGCAGATCGGCGGCGCCGTAGCCTTCGCGCAGCACTGTGAGCAGCTTAGGCGTGAACAGCTCATAAAAACGCGGTGGCGTCGGCCGAGCCGCACCGATCATCACGTCTTGTTCCCCGTTGGATGCAGGCCCATCGCACATGCCCTCAGCGGCGGGCTTCTTCCAGCGGAAATCCTCCGACGGACGCCACACGACGAGGCCCCGATGCATGTGTGCATCGCCTCGTGCGAGTTGGCGCCGCTCGAGCGGTCTGGCTATGGTCGAAATCTCGGTTCTGCCCGGGGAGGGGCGTGACGCCATGGCGAAGATCACCGTGTTCGACAAGTCGAAGCTGCCGAGCCGGCACAGCTCGGTCGGTCCGGAGCGGGCGCCGCACCGGTCCTACTACTACGCCATGGGCCTGTCGCCGGACGACATCGCACGCCCGTTCGTGGGCGTGGTGACCACCTGGAACGAGGCGGCCCCCTGCAACATCGCGCTGGGGCGGCAGGCGCAGGCGGTCAAGCGCGGCGTGGCGAAAGCGGGCGGCACGCCGCGCGAGTTCACCACGATCACCGTCACCGACGGGATCGCCATGGGGCACCAGGGGATGAAATCCTCGCTGGTCAGCCGCGAGGTGATCGCCGATTCGGTCGAGCTGACCGTGCGGGGCCATGCCTACGACGCGCTGGTCGGCCTCGCGGGCTGCGACAAGTCGCTGCCCGGGCTGATGATGGCGATGGTCCGGCTGAACGTGCCCGCGGTGTTCATGTATGGCGGCTCGATCCTGCCCGGGAAGTGGCAGGGGCGCGACGTGACCATCCAGGACGTGTTCGAGGCGGTCGGCAGGCACGCCGTGGGCGATCTCACGGATGCCGAGCTCGAGGATCTCGAGCGGCACGCCTGCCCCTCGGCCGGCTCGTGCGGCGGGCAGTTCACGGCCAACACCATGGCGTGCGTCTCCGAGGCGATCGGCCTCGCCCTGCCCGGCTCGGCCGGAACTCCCGCCCCCTACGAGGCGCGCGACGCCTGGGCCGAGGAATCGGGCGAGGCGGTGATGCGCCTGCTCGCCTCGGGCGTCCGCCCGCGCGACATCGTCACCCGCCAGAGCCTGGAGAACGCGGCGCGCGTCGTCGCCGCCTCGGGCGGGTCGACCAATGGCGGCCTGCACCTGCCGGCGATCGCGCACGAGTGCGGCATCGAGTTCGACCTGCACGATGTCGCGGCGATCTTCCGCGACACGCCCTACATCGCCGACCTCAAGCCCGCCGGCCGGTACGTCATGAAGGATCTGGCCGAGGCCGGTGGCGTGCCGCTGCTGATGAAGGCGCTGCTCGACGGCGGTTACCTGCACGGCGACTGCATCACCGTGACCGGCAGGACGATCGCTGAGAACCTCGCGGACGTCTCGTTCGACGAGGGTCAGGAGGTCGTGCGGCCGACCAGCCGGCCGATCACCAGCTGGGGCGGTGTCGTGGGGCTCAAGGGCACGCTGGCGCCCGAGGGGGCCATCGTGAAGGTGGCGGGCCTGAAGAGCCTCAAGTTCCGCGGGCCGGCGCGGGTGTTCGAGTGCGAGGAGGACGCGATGGCGGCGGTCCAGGCCCGGGACTATCGCGAAGGCGAGGTGATCGTGATCCGCTACGAGGGGCCCAAGGGCGGACCGGGCATGCGCGAGATGCTGGGCGTCACCTCGGCGATCTATGGCCAGGGGATGGGCGACAAGGTGGCCCTGATCACCGACGGACGGTTCTCCGGCGCCACGCGCGGCTTCTGCATCGGCCATGTCGGGCCGGAGGCGGCGGTCGGCGGCCCGATCGGCCTGCTCAAGGACGGCGATGTCATCGACATCGACGCCGAGGCGGGCCGGCTGGATGTGGAGCTCAGCACCACCGAGCTCGCGGCACGGCAGGGCGGGTGGGCGCCCAGAGTGTCCATGTACACCTCGGGTACGCTGTGGAAATACGCCCAAACCGTGGGACCGGCGGAGAAGGGTGCCGTGACGCACCCCGGCGGCAAGGCCGAGGTGCTGAGCTACGCCGAGATCTGACGGGTGGACTTTGACCAATCTGGTCAAAGCTGCTACCCTCTTGATTTGGGAGGTGAGCCTTGACCCGCACCGTCAGTCTCTACGATGCCAAGACCAAGCTCTCCGCGTTGGTCGAGGATGCGGCAGCCGGAGAAGAGATCATCATCGCGAAGAGCGGCAAGCCGCGTGCGAGGCTGGTACCGCTGGAGCGGCAATCACGCGCGCGTCGCCGCCCGGGGTTGTTCGCGGGGAGGATTCGCATCGCCGACGACTTCGATGCTCCCTGGCCCGAGGACATACGCCGCGCTCTGGAAGGCGAGAATCCCATTGAGCCGAATGATGCGCCTTCTCCTGGATAGTCACGCGTTTCTTTGGTTCATGGCCGGCACGCCGAAGCTCTCGCATGCGGCCAAGGAGGCGATCCTCGAGGCGGAGGATGTCTACGTCAGCCTGGCGTCGGTCTGGGAGCTGACGATCAAGCGAAGCCTTGGGCGGCTCGGACTGGACGTGTCTCCCGCAGTGATGGTGGCCGAGGGTGCGCTCGACCTCCTGCCGATCGAACTACGACACCTTGATCGCCTTGAGCACCTGCCACCGGTGCATCGCGATCCGTTTGACCGGTTGCTGGTTGCCCAGGCGATGGAGGACGGTCTCGTTCTGGTGACGGCAGACCGAACGTTGCAGCATTATCCGGTCGCATGGCTCTGGTGAGCTCCGCTCGTCGACCGAACCTAGCCCGAAGCATGATGCCAGGCGGTGGCGAACCGGTGGGCTGCCGCTCCGACATCTTCAGCCGTCGCTCCCGGCCGGTAGAGGGCGGAGCCCAGGCCGAAGCCGGCCGCACCGGCCGCGCGCCAGCCCGCGATGCTCTCCGGGATGATGCCGCCCACCGGAAGCAGCAGCGTCCCCACTGGCAGCACGGCGCGCCAGGCCTTCACCGCCGCAGGGCCCAGGGTCTCGGCCGGAAACAGCTTGAGCGCGTCCGCGCCGGCGCGCAGGGCGGCGAACGCCTCGGTCGGCGTGGCGACGCCCGGCAGGCAGGCCATGCCCGCCGATTTCGCGGCGCCGATCACCGCGGCATCGCCATGCGGCATGACGACGAGACTGCCGCCGGCCGCGGCCAAGCTCTGCACCTGCGCCGGATCGAGGACCGTGCCGGCACCGATCAGGGCCCGGGCGCCGAACCGCTCGACCAGCAGCCGGATGCTCGCGAACGGGTCGGGCGAGTTCATCGGCACCTCGAGGATCCGGAAGCCGGCTTCGATCAGGGCCGCCCCGATCGCCTCGACCTCCTCTGGGCGGACGCCGCGCAGGATCGCGACCAGCGGCAGGTCGGCCATGGCGCGGGACAGGGCCTCATGCATCGCCTTGGTCCCCGATCAGGTCGGCCGCACATGCGACGGCGTAAAGGCCGCGCGCCGCGGCGTCGGAGGGGCCGGCCACGACGCGGACCTGCATGGCAGCGATGGCTCGGGCATAGAGGTCGGTCAGGGTACCGCTGCCCAGCACGACGATCTCCTCGGCCGAGGCGCCATCCAGGGCGGCAAGGATCTCGCTGCCGATCAGCAGGCCGCTCAGATAGCTCGCCAGGGCGGCCCCCGACACCGCGTCGGTCAGCCCGAGCGTCCGCGCGCTGAACAGGTCGTGCAGCAGTCGACCGGGAGGTGCGGTCCCCGAGGCGCGCGCCCGCTCCAGCCCGCCGGCGAAGGCCGCCTCGTCCGGCGCGTCTCCCGTCATCAGCCGTCCGAGGATGCTGTGGTGGCGCAGGACGTCGAACAGCTCGCCGGTCATGTAGGTGGCGAAGGAGCTGATCCGCCCCGCCTCGCACAGCGCCCAGTTGCTGTGGGTGCCGGGCTGCTCGTAGCGCCCGCTCGGCGCATGCCGCTC
>JBFWWD010000381.1:0-4084 GCA_050246385.1 Geminicoccaceae bacterium | reverse complement strand
CGCCCCAGAACCCGCCGGACGGGATCACGATCGTCTCGACCTCGGGCATCTCGTGGATCAGCATGACCTGGTAGGTGTCGAAGTTCTCCTGCTCCATCCTGCCGCCTGCCACCGTGCACTCGCCGTAGAGCATAGCCGAAAGCCCGTAGACGAACGAGCCCTCGACCTGCGCCTCGATCTGCTGCGGGTTGACCGCGTGGCCGGGGTCGGTGGCGGCGACGATGCGGTGGACCTTCAGCTCGCCCGCGGGGCTCACCGAGACCTCGGCACAGGCGGCGACGTAGCTGCCGAAGCCCATGGTCTGGGCGAGCCCGCGATGCACGCCCTCGGGCGCCGGCGTGCCCCAGCCCGCCCGCTCGGCGACCGCCTCGAGCACGGCCAGATGCTTGGGATGGTCGGCCATCAGCTTGCGCCGGAACGCCAGCGGATCCTGGCCGGCCGCATGGGCCAACTCGTCGATGAAGCATTCCAGATAGACGGTGTTCTGATTGAGGTTGACGCCGCGCCAGAAGCCCGGGGGCACCGGCGGGTTGCGCATCGCATGGTCGATCAGCACACTCTGGAAGGTATAGCCGATTGCGGCCTCGACTCCGCCGGGGTTGAGCCCCTGGAACACCACCGCGTCCTTTCCGCCCTGCAGCCGCTGCGGCATCAGGCCGGCCAGGATCGACTGGCCGGAGATCCGCATGTGCAAGGCGGTCGGGTTGCCCTCCGCATCGAGCGCTGCGCGCAGCTTGCACTGGGTGACCGGATGGAATCGACCATGCAGCATGTCCTCCTCGCGCGACCAGATCAGCTTGACCGGGGTCCCCGGCAGCTCGCGCGCGATTGCCACGACCTGGCGAACCCAGTCGTGCACGGCACCCCGCCGCCCGAAGCCGCCGCCGAGATGGATCTTGTAGACCTCGCAGCTGGTGGCGGGCAGCTCTGCCGCATCGGCCGCCGCCGCCAGGGCGGCCTCGCCGTTCTGGGTCGGGGTCCAGACCTCGCAGCGCTCGGGCGTCCACCGCGCCGTCGCGTTCATCGGCTCCATGGTGGCGTGGTTCTGGTAGGGATAGCCGTAGACCGCCTCGACCACCCTGCCGGTGGTAGCGAGCGCCGCCTTGGCGTCGCCCGACTGGTTGCCGATGAAGGCCTCCTCGGCGTCGAGGCCTTCCGCCAGCATGGCCGCAATTGTCTCGCTCGAGACGCCGGTGTTCGGGCCGTCGTCCCATTCGATCGGTAAGGCCTCGAGCGCGGTCTTGGCCTGCCACCAGGTGTCGGCGACAACGGCGATGGCGGTGTCACCGACGCGCACGACCTTCTTCACACCCGGCATGCCGGTGACCGCGGCCTCGTCGTAGCCGCGCAGGCTGCCACCGAACACCGGGCAGTCGCGGATGGCCGCGTTCAGCATTCCCGGCAGCTTCAGGTCGATGCCGTAGACCTGCTTGCCGGTCAGCTTGTCGGCCGTGTCGAGACGCTTGAGCGGCTTGCCGGCGATCTTCCATGCCGCCGGGTCATTGAGCGTGACCTGCTGCGGCGGCGGCAGCGTCGCCGCCTCGGCCGCGACCGAGCCGTAGCTGGTGCTGCGCCCGGAAGGCGGGTGCGTGATGACACTAGCGTCCGTCACGCATTCCGTGGCGGGCACGCCCCACTCCTCGGCCGCGGCGCGGATCAGCATGTCGCGCGCCATCGCACCACCCTGCCGGACATATTCGTGCGATTCGCGGATGCCGCGGCTGCCGCCGGTCGAGAAATTGCCCCAGGCGCGGTCGCGGGCGAGGTTTTGGCTGGGCGTGGGATACTCGGTCGTGACCTTGGCCCAGTCGCAGTCGAGCTCCTCGGCGACGAGCTGGGCGAGGCCGGTGAGCGTGCCCTGGCCCATCTCGGAGCGGGCGATGCGGATCACCACCGTGTCGTCCGGCTGAACCACGACCCAGACGTTGAGTTCGGGGGCGGCGGCGTCCGCAGCCTCCGCCGGCGGCAGGTGGAAAGCAAGCATCAGCCCGCCGAGACCGGCGGCGGTGCCGACGAGGAACGAACGGCGCGATGCGTCGAAGGACGTCATCATGACGGCAGCTCCTTTCGCCCTCAGCCCTGACGGATGGCGTCGCCGTTCCCGGCCGCCAGCTTGATGGCGCGCCGCACACGACCGTAGGTGCCGCAGCGACAGATGTTGGTGATCTCGCCGTCGATGTCGGCGTCGGTCGGGGCGGGGTTCTGCTCGAGCAGCGCCGCGACCGCCATGATCATCCCGGTCTGGCAGTAGCCGCATTGCGGCACGTCGAGCTCGAGCCAGGCGCGCTGCACCGGATGCGAGCCGTCCGGCGAGAGGCCCTCGATGGTCACGATCTTCTGCCCCGGCTCGACGGCAGCTAGGGGCAGGACGCAGGAGCGCGTGGCGGTGCCATCGATATGGACCGTGCAGGCGCCACACTGGGCTACGCCGCAGCCATATTTGGTGCCGGTAAGACCGAGCTGCTCGCGGATGACCCAGAGCAGTGGCGTCGATTCGTCGGCTTCGACCTCGACGCTCTGCCCGTTGACGTTGAGGCTCGCCATCCTGTCCTCCCAGGCGCTGGTCTGGGTTGGAGAGTTATCCCTCGGCCCATATGATGGCCCGTCAATGCGCTTCACGAAAGCGAGATCGGCAACCAGGGGGTGAGCTGCCTGCACGCCGGAAATCCTCGCCGACCGGCGAGGTGAGAGCGGGTTGACTGCTTCCCGGAGAGTTTGCGGCTCTGGCGCGGGAGCGCATCGCGGCGCTGTCCAAATCACCAGCCGAGCCGGCGGGAGTGACGGAGGACATGGCGATCGAGCTGAGCCTCTGGGAGAGCGTGGAGGGCAGCACCAATTCCGCCCTTCGCGAGGCCTGTTTCGCCAAGTATTCCGAAGGCAACGTCGGCCTGCTGACCGAAGCCATGCCGGAGGAACTCCACTCGCCTCCGCCCGTATAGACTACGCGCACGCTACATGCCGGTGATGATTCGCTCGACCTCCTCGATGGTAGTGTTCTTCGGGTCGATGTCGTCCGCCGCCACGGTTCCGCGCCGCAGCACCACGATCCGGTCGACCACCTGGAACACGTGGTGGATGTTGTGGGCGATGAAGATGCACGAGTGGCCGGAGTCGCGGGCGTTGCGGACGAACTGGAGCACGCCTTGGGTCTCGGCGACGCCCAGATTGTTGGTGGGCTCGTCCAGGATGATGAGATCGCTGTCGAAGAACATCGCCCGGGCGATCGCGACAGACTGACGCTCGCCACCGGACAGGGACGCGATCGGCGTGGTCGGCGGGATGTACTTGGAGATGCCGACCCGGCGCAGCAGCTCACCGGCGACCTGGTTCATCCTCGCCTTGTCGAGGCGGTTGAGGAAGCGCGGGCCCTTCACCGGCTCGCGCCCCAGGAACAGGTTGCGCGCAATCGAGAGCTGCGTGACCAGGGCCGAATCCTGGTAGATCGTCTCGATGCCGTTGGCGATCGCATCCATCGTGCCGCGGATCTCGACCCGGCGGCCGCGGATGAAGATGTCACCGCTGGTGGCGGTGATCGCGCCGGAGAGAATCTTGATCAGAGTCGATTTGCCGGCACCATTGTCGCCGAGCAGGCCCACGATCTCGCGCTCACGGACCATCATGCTGACGTCATCCAGGGCCTGGACACTGCCGTAGGACTTGCTGATCCGCTCCATGCGGACGAGGGGCTCGCTCACCGGCTCATCCTCCTGCCTGATGCCGGCGATCGAGCCAGGAATGCAGCGCCATCATCGCCAGGATGATCGCCCCGATGAAGATGTTGTAGGCGAGGCCCGGCACGCCGATCAGCACGATGCCGTTGCGCATGACGCGCAGGATGAATACGCCGAGCACGGTCCCGATGATCGTGCCGCGCCCGCCCATGAGCGCGGTGCCGCCGATCACCACCATCGCGATCACTTCCAGCTCGTAGCCCGTGCCGCTGTTGGGATTGGCGGCCGAGGTCCGGATCGAGCTGATGATGCCGGCGAGTGCCGACATGACCGAGGTCAGCATGAACAGCGCGATCTTGGTCCGGTCGACGTTCACGCCGCGCGCCCGGGCGGCGCTCGGATTGCCGCCCGAG
>JBFWWD010000380.1:0-4122 GCA_050246385.1 Geminicoccaceae bacterium | reverse complement strand
GACGCGCTGCTGCTGGCCGACGCTCAGCTCCGCCGCCGGAAGGTCGGCGACGGCACCCACGCCCAGCCGCTCGAGCAGCCGCGCCGCCTCGCCGGGCTCGGCCCGGGCGCGCCGCTCGGGCGCGAATCCGAGCGGCAGCCGGACATTATCCAGCGCCGTCAGGTAGGGCAGCAGGTTGTACATCTGGAACAGGATGCCGCAATGGGTGGCACGGAATCGGTCGCGCGCCGGGCCGCCGAGGCTGCCGAGATCCGTGCCCAGCACCTCGATCCGGCCCTCGCCGGGTGCCAGCACGCCACAGATCAGGCTGAGCAGGGTCGACTTGCCGGAGCCGGACGGCCCGAGCAGCAGCACCCGCTCGCCGCGCTCGAGCCGGAACGCGTCGACCTCCAGGGTGAACGGGCGCCGGCCGGGCCAGCGAAAGCGCACGGCCGCGAGGGACACGGCCGCCGAGCGCTCGGCGCTCGGAGCGCTCAGGAGCCCGCGCCGATCGCCAGCGGCGGGTCGCCGCGCTCGACCTCCCGGCTCGACTGCCCACGCACGTCGAGCACGGTCACCGTCACCGCCCGGGCGTTGGGGAACCGGTCGAACCAGATGAAGGCGAGCTGGGAAAGGGCGTCGGGATCGCCGCACTCGACCGCGTACCGGCCGCGGAACTCGCTGTGCGGAGGCTCGTCGGAATGGTCGGTGTGGCTCTCACCCTCGTGCGCCTCCTGCAGCAGGTCCACAGCGGCCTCGACGGCCCGACAGCCGGCCGCGGTCGGCGGGACGAACAGGGCGAGCGGGTCGGCGAGGGTGGCCTTGGCGGCTTCCACCGCCGCCTTGTCCTGCTCCGATCGCGCCGGATGCTCGAAGCCGAGCACGTCCATGCCCGGCGCCTCGATCTCCAGCGCCAGCGCCGAGCCCTCGATCGCCAGGTTCAGCCTGGCGTGGCCGTGCTCGTGCGCGCCGAGCTCGCGCCGTTCCTCCGCGTGCGCCGTCCAGGCGAGGGCGGCGAGCAGGCCGCCCGTGATCCATGTCCGCATGGGCACCTCCGGACTGGTGCGGCGCGAACCTAGTATGCAACGTTATAACATTCCAGCACGCCGTGAGATGACCAACTCCGCCAGGGACCGGACCCCGAACGGCCGCGGCCCCTGGCAAGCCTCGCTCTCACGGCTTGAGCAGCATCAGGCGCGCAGGCCCGAGCTGCGGGTCACCGGCACTGAACCACTTGTTGTTGGTGACCAGCACGGCCGCGCCGAGATAGCCGGGATACCTGCCCCCGAGGCAGATCGCGACGTCGCCGTGGCCTTTGGCCATCCTGGGCGTCTTCAGGAGCGTGTAGGACCTGCCGCCGCCCTTATTGAGCAGGATGAAGTCCTGATGCGTCGGGCGGGCGCCCTGGACGACGTAGATGTCGCGGCCGGGCTTGCCGTCGAGCTGGCAGACGGCGACGTTCCGGCCCTGGGTGAGGGCGGTCTTGTAGTGGATCCGGCCGAAGCCGAACTTGCCGTCGTTGAGGCGGACCTCGAGCTGCTTCTGGCGGACGATCACCAGGTCTTGCAGGCCGTCGCCGTCGAGATCGGCGGCCTGCACGTCGATGGCGCTCGTGCCGCCCAGGCGCCTGCCGGCCCGATAGGTGCCCTTGTTGTTGCGGTAATGGAAGACACCCGCGTTCGTGCGCATGACCACGTCCGGATAGCCCGACGGTTTGCGCACGACGGAGATCCGGAACGTGCCGAGTGTGTGCGCGAGCGGCGTGTTCGTGACCTCGACGAACTTTCCGCCGGCATTGCGCCACAAGCGGTTGCCGACCTTGGGGAAGGCGGTGGACTGCTCGTTGCCGACCAGCAGGTCCATGTCGCCGTCCCGGTCGAAGTCCAGCGTGACGGCGGCACGACCCCGCCCGTGCGGATCGCCCGCGCCCCAGGCGCCGCCGATCTTGGCGAAGGTGCGGTTGGCGCGCTGGAGATAGAGCTCGTTCGGGTAGCTCTTCT
Organism: Geminicoccaceae bacterium; assembly: GCA_050246385.1. GTDB lineage: Bacteria > Pseudomonadota > Alphaproteobacteria > Geminicoccales > Geminicoccaceae > Benzoatithermus. Next base: position 2,143 of record JBFWWD010000380.1, on the reverse strand, counting down.
TGCAGACGCCCTTGCAGGCGCCGCGCACGCAGTAGAGGTCCGGCCGCCCGTCCCGGTTGAAGTCGGCCGTGGCGCAGCCGTGCCGGTCCTGGCCGGCGGAGAAGGTGCCGGGCAGGATGCGGGAAAATCTCCCGACCGGCCCTTGCCGGAGCAGCGGCCATTCCTGGCCGTGCGCGCTGAACAGGATGTCGGGCAGGCCGTCGTCGTTGTGATCAAGGATGGCGCTCTCGCCGATCGACGGCAACCGCGCCGGCAGGCCGGCGCTTTTCCCTAGATCCACCGCAGTGACGGCCTGGGCCACGACGGGAAGAAACGACAGCGCCGAGAGGCAAGACAGGAACACGACCCGAAGCAGGATGAAACCCATGAGCTCCCCGCGAGAGACGGCTATCTACGATCAATGGCGCCGGACAACCAAAGATGAGTCCAGGCGCTGCAAGCATCGTCTACAGCGGGAGCGTGGATGGTCAACGGTTCAGTGCGCGTGGCGCGTGAAAAGTGATCGCGTGTTCTTGCTCGCCTCTCTTCCGATCTCGTCGATAATTGATCGGAAGGGAGGTATTTCTCATGGAATATTGTAGCGTTGCATCATGACGGGGTGCGGGCCGCTCGGGCCAGCACCCCGCGGAGCGCTGCCGGCTAGAACAGACGCCGGTAGGCCTCCGCCGATTTCCGCAGCCGGTTGGTCGGATAGAGCTGGTACTTGCCCGTGTTGAAGTAGGCCTCGTGCGCGATCGAGCCGCCGGCCCACTGCAGGAAGTCGTGCATCTGCTCGATGTATTTCGGGTTGTCGCCGCGCCGGCCGACGCCCCATTCGCCGATCGCGAACTTCTTGCCCTTGCTGCGGGCGAACTGCACCCAGGCACGCAGGCCCCAGGGGCCGCCCTTGAAGGTCTCGTTGCCGAAGCGGGCCTGTGGGTCGTCGTAGTGGCTGATGCCGATGTTGGTGATCGGCGCGCCGGCCGGGTAGATGGCGCGGACGTCGATCCGCCCCTTCTTGGCCATGAACCAGCCGATGCGCAGGCCGGGAGCCGCGGACTTCATTGCTTTCGCGACCCGGGTGAAGCAGGTCTTCCACTGCTCGGCGGGCTTGCCTACAGCGCTCCATGGGAACCAGTCGCCGGATGCTTCCCACCCGAGCCGGATTTCGGCACTGCCAGCGCCGTTGTTGCTGAGTCGGCGAGCGACCTCGCGCTGCTCGTCGTCATAGTCGCCCTTGGCGCAGGCAGCGAGGTTGCCTCCCTTGGGAAACAGGCCATGGCCGAAGCTGACGTTCGAGGATTTTGCCCGTAGCGCCCGCGGCTGGGTGCCGCTCGCGTAGCTGTACATGCCCGACCAGCCGTGCTTCCAGTCGATCCAGCCGGAGACCACGCCAAGGCTGGAGCCGCGCCAGGTGGCGAAGGAGTTGGTGGTGTTGTTGTTGCGCACGCCGGACCTCCAGCCGGCAGCCTCCGCGGGCTGCGCGAAGGTGACGAGCATGGCCACGGCCATTCCGGTCAATCCTGCGATGAAAGCTGGGGCTGGGCGGTAAATCGTCATCGTCGAGGGCATTCCAGATTGATGTTGGATCGCAGTTCATACCAAGGACGGGGCGGATCAACTTTCATTCCAACTGACGCTCGTCGTGCGCTTGCGCTCGTCCCGATATGATCCTTTTCTCCTGACACCGAATTGAATTATCTGGGAGTTCTTCGTGACTTCAGGTTGATCGCATCTTGCTTGCACCCTCGGCCGTCCAATCTGACACCAAAATGCCTATTGACTCGATAGACTATGAGGCCTCCAATGCTTGCGTTGGAGGCGGGGATGCCGCCACGGGTAGGAGCCTCGACCATGCTCGCATCGATGGCGATAGCGCCAATGGACATCGTCTTGGCGCGCAGGCCGAAGATCTCCGCAGTGCCGCCGCCCGCCGCTCAGGCCGCCGATCCCGAGCGGCGGGCGCTGATCGATGAAATCGAGAGTATGGAGGGCGTTGCCCTCAATCAGGCCCCGATGCTGTTCCGGCTCGTCCTGATTTGCGGCGCCGCGATCTGCGGCGGCGTAGGAGGCGGGGTGGTGCTTGGGGTCGCCGATCTGCTCGGCCGTCTCGTCTGATTCGCGGTGACGGGCGATAGCTGCCCGGTCAACTCGCTCGGAGCGT
>JBFWWD010000379.1:0-4167 GCA_050246385.1 Geminicoccaceae bacterium | reverse complement strand
CGCCGACCCCCTTCTCGAGCAGCGCCACCCGGTAATGGTCGAACGTCACCTCGTGCGGCAGGAAGGTCGGCGGGTAGGCCAGCGTCTCGGCCGTGGTCTTCAGCGAGGTCAGGACCATCCAGTAGAACGGGAAGATCGCCGCGGCGATGGCGAGGATCATCAGCGCCGCGCGCAGGGCGGTGGCGGTCGGGCTCGGCCTCATCCGGCGATCTCCCGGTAGACCAGGCGGATGTACAGCCGCGACAGGATGATGGTGATGACCAAGAGCAGGATCGCCTGCGCGGAGGCGACGCCCTGGTCGAACACGCGAAAGCCGACCCGCTGGATGTAGACGGCGATCAGCTCGGTGGCCGAGCCGGGGCCGCCGCGCGTCATGACGAAGATCACGTCGAACAGCTTGAGGATGTCGGCGGTGCGCAGGATCAGCACGGCCGTGATCCCCGGCAGCAGGAACGGCAGCTGGACGTAGCGCAGGATGTCCCACTGACTGCCCGCGTCCAGCCGCGCCGCCTCCTCGATCTCGGCCGGCACCATGGTGAGGCCGGCGAGCAGCACCAGCGCCACGAAAGGCGTCCACTGCCACACGTCCATCAGCGCGACCGCCAGGAATGCGGTGGTCGGCTGGCCCAGCCACTGCACCGCCGGCAGGCCCAGCGCGGTCAGGCCGTAGTTGACGACGCCGAACTGGTCGTTGAACAGCAGCCGGCCGACCAGGCCGACCACGGCGAAGGTGGTCGCCATCGGAATGACCAGCGACACGCGCAAGAGCGTGGCCAGCAGACCGAGCCCCGGCTTGTGCAGCAGCAGCGCGATGCCGAGGCCCAGCGCCAGCTCGATCGGCAGCACCAGGAGGAGAAAGCCGAAGGTCCGGCCGAGCGCCTGCCAGTAGGTCGGGTCGCCCAGCACCGTCAGATAGTTGGCGAAGCCCACGAAGTCCTTCGGCACCTGCGGCTTGCTGACCAGATAGGTGCGGAACGAGGTCACCAGGGCGATGATGGTCGGATAGAACCCGACCGCCAGCAGGGTGATCACTGCCGGTGCCAGGAACAGGAAGGGAGCCCAGCGCTCGGAACGGTTCAAGCCGGGCCTCCCGCCCGATGCCAGAGCGACCGGCGGCGGATGCCGCCGATGCGCGCTACTTCAACAGCTTCTTCGTTCCGTCGTAATAGCCGGACTTGGCCAGGATCTCCTCCATTCGGCCGCCGATCTCCTGCGCACCCTGCTCGGTGGTGACCTCGCCCAGCATCATCTTGGTGCCCCACTCGGCGACGATCTCGGAGATCGCCGGCCAGTCCGGGAAGCGCGGGCGGAAGTCCGGCACGCCGTCCTGCCAGCTTGCCACCATGGGCTCGACGAACTTGAACTGGGCTTTGATCTCGGGGTCCTCATAGACCTTGGTCCGGCCTGACACGCCGCCCGCCAGGAGGTAGTTCTTGGCTTGCGCCTCGCTGGTCAGCCACTGGATGAACAGCCACGAGGCCGCCATCTTGTCGGCGTCCCCGGTGTTCGCCACGCCGAGCGAGAAGCCGCCCAGGGCCGGCTTCAGCCCTGCGGGGCCCTTCGGCTCCGGCGCGACGGCCAGGCAGTCGCCGATCCTGGACGAGGCCGGATCGGTGAGCGTGCCGTAGAAGGCCGACCATTCGGTGATCATCGACACGTTGCCCTGCGCCAGGGCGTTGACCGCCTCACTGTGGTCGTAGTCGACGATGCCCTTGGGCATGTACTCCATGAGGTCCTGGCGGAACTTGAGTCCGGCCTGGCTTTCCGGCGCCATCAGGTTCGACTTGAACTCGGCGTTCAGCAGCGAGCCCCCGAAGGGCCACAGGACGCGCATGAAGCTGTCCGCCGACTGCGTCTCGCCGCGCCGCGACTGCAGGGCGAAGGCATAGCGGTTGTTGGCCGCATCGGTGAGCTTGGGGCCGTAGGTCTCGAGAAGCTCCTCCCAGGTTCCCGGCGGCTGGTCGAAGCCGGCCTCCTTGAGCTGGCAGGAGTTGTAGAACAGGAGGCCGGAATAATTGTCGAACGGCAGGCCGTAGACCTTCTCGTCCCAGGTTCCGAAGCTCTCCAACAGGATCGGGAAGAAACCCTGAAGGTTGAGGTCAGGGTCGGAGATCTCCGGATTGCCGATGAACTGGTCCATCGGCGCCACCCAGCCCGATTCGGCGAATTCGCCGATCCAGACCACGTCGATCAGCGCCACGTCGAACTCCTGCGTGCCGCCGGTGAAGTCGAGCACCTGGCGTTCGCGGCTGTTCTCGTAGGGCAGCGTCTCCCACTCGACGTCGATCCCGGTCTTGGCCTCGAACTCGGGCAGGATCTTGATCGCCGCGGCATAGCCGGGCCGATCGAGGAACAGGGCCTTGATCTTGGTGCCCTTGTAGGGGGCGGCCGCCTCCTCGAGTGTCCATGCGCCCGCAGGAGCCGAGCTGGCCGCGATCGCCACCCATAGCGCCGCACCAGTCCACAACCGTGTCCGCCTCATCCGCATCGCCTCCCAGCATCTTGGGCGCAGACCGCACCTCGCTTGCCGAGACGCTTCGCCAAGCTGTGCCGAGATGTCAATGGCGCGCGAGCGGTCGAGCCCTGGCGCGGATCAGCTCGTCCGCAAGCCCGTGATGGCGGGCACGATGATCTCAGCCGCGTGCTGCCGGCGCAGGTTCAGACCGTGGTGAGATACCACTCGTACTCGGTGGGGGTGATCCGGGCGTGGAAACGGTCGCGCTCGCCCTGGCGCACGGCCGCGAACAGCTTGCAGAAGCGCTCGCCGAACCAGCGCTGCAGCCTCTGCGCGCCACGGAAGGCGGCAAGCGAATCTTCCCAGCTCAGCGGCAGGCTCGGCTCCGTGCTGGCATAGGCGTTGCCGACCGCCGGCTCACCGGCTGCCTCGCCTCGCTCCAAACCTTCGAGCACGCCGGCGAGTACCGCCGCCAGGACTAGGTAGGAATTGGCGTCGGAGCCTGCGACGCGATGCTCGATGCGCCGCGCCGACGGTCCGCCGGCGGGGATGCGCAGCGCCACGGTACGGTTGTTCCAGCCCCAGGTGGGTGCTGTCGGCGCGTAGGTGAGGGGACGCAGCCGGCGATAGCTGTTGGCGTTCGGCGCGAACACCAGCATCGCCTCCGGCATCAGCTCCTGCAGTCCACGCACCGCCTCGCGCAGCCGCCGCTCGCCGCCCTCGGTCTCGCCGAACAGGTTGCGCCCGGCGCGGTCGAGCAGGCTCAGATGGACGTGCAGGCCGCTGCCGCTCTGCTCGGCGAACGGCTTGGCCATGAAGGTGGCGCGCTGGCCGGTCGCCCGGGCCGCCGCCTTGACGCAGCGCTTGAGCATGGCGCCGTGATCGGCCGCCAGCACCATGTCGTCGACATGGCCGAGATTGACCTGGAACTGGCCCGGGGCGAACTCGCACAAAGCGCCCTTGAGCGGCAGACCCTGCGTCTCGGCATAGGACTCGACCAGATTGAAGAACGCCTCCTGGTCGTCCATGCGCTCGGGCGCGAACACCTCGGTCTCGACCGGCCGTCGCCCGAGCCGCTCCGAATGTGGCACCTGCGGCGCGCCGAACGCATCCGACGCGGCATCGATCAGGTAGAACTCGAATTCCAGCGCCGCGACGGGGCGCAGGCCGCGTGCGGTGAACTCGTCCGCCAGCCGACGCACCAGCGCGCGCACGTCGGCGAAGAACGGGGTGCCGTCCGCCTCGGACATGCCGCCCAGGATCTGCGCCCGACCTGGCCGCCACGGCACGGGCCGGAGCGTAGCGGAGTCCAGACGCAGCGGACGGTCGGCGTCACCCTGCTCCCAGACCAGACCACTCTCGGCGACGTTCGCCCCGGGCGTGTCGATCGCGTAGACGGTGGTGGTGAAGAACGCCTCGCCGGCCAACGCCTTGTATATGTCGTCCGGCGGCAGCCGTTTGCCGCGCAGCACGCCGGCGAGGTCCGGCAGGAGAATGTCGATCGCGCCCGTGAGCGGGTGCTCGCGAAGGAAGGCGTCGAGCTCGGCCGGCATGGCGCTCGGGCCGCCGCTGTGGGCGGCCCGAAGGTGTCAGATGTTCTCGTTCAGCCACTCCTGGAGCTTGCCCTTGGGGGCCGCTCCGACCTTGGTGGCCGCGACCTCGCCGTTCTTGAACAGCATCAGGGTGGGGATGCCGCGCACGCCGTAGCGGGT
>JBFWWD010000378.1:0-4198 GCA_050246385.1 Geminicoccaceae bacterium | reverse complement strand
GAGCTCCAGACAGCGGCGCCGGCACACCCGGCGATAGACCGCATTCCTAGGGACGTAAAACATCACCGACCTCCCTGATGGGGCCCCGATCGTTGTCGGGCCCATTTGTCGCGCGGCTGCAGGCAGCCATACGGAAATCGTTTTTCTAGCCCGTTCGGGTAGGTGTCAAGCCGTCCTCGGCCACCTGCGCACTTTCGTCCCGCTGCGGGGCCTCAGCCCAGGAAATCCCGGACCAGCGCGTTGAACCGGCTGGGATTCTCCATGAACATGAAGTGCTGGCCACCTTCCTCGGCCTCGAACAGCTCGAGCCGCGAGCCTTTGATCCGCTCGTGAATCCACACCTGCGACTGCCAGGAGACGAAGCTCGCCCTGCCGCCGACCACCAGCGCCCGCCAGCCCACGGTCGGGATGACGTCGCGCCAGTCCTGGGTGGAATGGTTGTAGAGCAGCGCCGCCGCGTGGGCCCGGGGCATCTCCAGATTGAGCCGGATCACCTCGGCCAGCCGGTCCTGCGGGTAGGCCGCGGTGAACATGCCGCCGACCATCCGCTCGGTCGTGGCCACGCCGTCGGGCCCGGCCAGCGCCTCGATCGTGGCCGGCAGCGTCGCATGGTCGAAGATGGTACCCGCCACCAGCCGCTCCTCGGCGCTCCAGGACGGCAGCGCCGTGATCGCCGGCATCTGGTCGACGAACACGACATCTTGAATGCGATGCGCACCGAACAGGTCCCAGTAGCACCACAGCACCGAGCTGCCCATGGAGTGGCCGGCGACGGCGGCGTCACGCAGGTCGAGCGTGTCGAGCAGCTCCTTCAGATCCTGGGCCAGCCGCTGGATCTTGTAGCCGTGCGCCGGCTTCGCCGACTGGCCGTGACCGCGCATGTCGACCGCGATCACGCGGTAGCGATCGGCCAGACCGTCGATCTGGGCCTGGAACTGCCGTGCGGTCTGCGACCAGCCGGGCACCAGCACCAGCGGGCGTCCGCCGCCCTTCTCCACGACGCTCAGACCGACCCCGTCGCTGGTCGTCACGATGGCCATGGCCGGCCTCCCCCGATCTTCAGCCCTTCACCGCCCCCAGCGTCAGGCCGCCCACGATGTGGCGCTGCGCGAGCAGCGCCAAAGGTACCGGCGACGCCATGGCGATCAAGGCCCGGGTCGCCATGAACCAGAACTGCGCGCCGCGCGTGTCGACGGCCCCCGCCATGTGCGCCGGCATCATCTCGGTCTGGGTGACGCCGAGCGGGGAGCTGAACAGGAACTCGTTCCAGGTGAAGGCGAAGATGATCATGGCGGCGGCCGCGGCCGCCGGTGCGGGGAGTGGCCTGCTCGCCGGAATCGTGGGGTCATTGGTCGCATTGCTGACGGCCTGCGACTCCCGATGTCTTCGCAGACGCGAAGGGGTGATCGTGTCCTGCCGATCATCCCTGCGGCGATCTGCTGTGCTCTTACGCCGGAAGCGGTGACGCACCGGACGGCCCTGCTGCGTTGCCCAGGCGATGCGCTGTCGCGGATCCGCGAAGCGGGGCGCACGCTTCCAAACCAGCGAGACGGAAGAGAGAGCGAATTGAGCAGAAGCTGGCTGTTGCGGAGCCTGGCCCTTGCGGTCGCGATCGGCGTCCTGTTCCTGGCGTGGCGGTGGCTCCAGCCCCCGGGTCTGCCGGCGGGCTTCGCCAGCAGCAACGGCCGCATCGAGGCGGTGGAGATCGACGTCGCGGCCAAGACCCCGGGTCGGATCGTCGAGATCATGGTGGATGAGGGTGACTTCGTCCGCGCCGGACAGGTCCTGGCCAGGATGGACACGGCCGTACTCGAGGCACAACGCCGGGAGGCCGACGCGCAGCGGCGACAGGCGCTGATCGGTATCGAATCCGCCAAGAGTCTGGTCACGCAGCGCGAGGCCGAGAAGACGGCCGCGCAGGCCGTGGTGGCGCAGCGCGAGGCGGAGCTCGATGCAGCGCAGAGACGCGTCGCGCGCACCGAGGAGCTGGCGTCGAGGGGCAATGCCTCCATACAGACGCTCGACGACGACCGCGCCACGTTCCGGGCCGCGCAGGCGGCCGTCGGCGCTGCCCGGGCCGAGCTGGCCGCCGCAGATGCCGCCATCGGATCCGCCAGATCCGAGGTGATCGGGGCCGAGGCTGCGACTGAAGCGGCGCGGGCGACTATCGAGCGCATTCAGGCGGACATCGACGACAGCATGCTGCGCTCACCGCGGGACGGTCGCGTGCAGTATCGCGTGGCGCAGCTGGGCGAGGTGCTGCCGGCCGGCGGCCGGGTGCTGAACTTGGTCGATCTCGGCGACGTCTACATGACCTTCTTCCTCCCCACGGCGGAAGCGGGCCGCGTGGCGCCGGGGGCCGAGGTGCATCTCGTGCTCGACGCCGTGCCCGAATATGTCGTCCCGGCGCGGGCGACATTCGTCGCCGACGTCGCCCAGTTCACTCCGAAGACCGTCGAGACGGCGGAAGAGCGCCAGAAACTGATGTTCCGGATCAAGGCGCGGATCGACCCCCAACTGCTCCAAAAACACCTCGAGCAGGTCATGACCGGCCTGCCGGGCATGGCCTATGTAAGGCTCGACCCGCAGGCCGAATGGCCAGCCGAGCTGCAGGTCCGGGTTCCGGAATGACCGAGGCGGGCGGATCGGCGCCGGTCGCGCGCCTGCGCGACATCGGGCTGCGCTACGGCAAGACGATCGCCCTCGATGGGGTCGGTCTCGACATCCCGGCGGGGTGCATGGTCGGGTTGATCGGCCCGGACGGCGTCGGCAAGTCGAGCCTGCTCTCACTGATCGCGGGCGCCAGGGAGGTGCAGGCGGGCCGGGTCGAGGTGCTGGGCGGCGACATGGCCGAGGCGCGCCACCGCGAGACGGTCGTCCCGCGCATCGCCTACATGCCGCAGGGCCTGGGCAAGAATCTCTACCCGACGCTGTCGGTGGCCGAGAACATCGACTTCTTCGGCCGCCTGTTCGGTCAGGGACGCGCCGAGCGCGCGGGCCGCATCGCAGAGCTGGTGGCGAGCACCGGTCTCGCGCCCTTCGTGGGCCGCCCCGCGGGCAAGCTCTCAGGCGGCATGAAGCAGAAGCTCGGCCTGTGCTGCTCGCTCATCCACGACCCGGACCTCTTGATCCTCGACGAGCCGACCACGGGCGTCGACCCGCTCTCGCGCCGCCAGTTCTGGGATCTCATCGCCGGCATCCGCGCCGACCGGCCCGGCATGAGCGTGCTGGTGGCGACCGCCTACATGGAGGAGGCCGCGGCCTTCGACTGGCTGGTGGCGATGGACGCCGGCCGCGTGCTCGCCACCGGCTCCAGCCAGGAACTGCTGGCACGCACCGGCACCGCCTCGCTCGAGGCGGCGTTCGTCGCCCTGCTGCCGGAAGCGAAGCGCCGGGGCTACCGTGCGGTCGAGATCTCGCCGCGCGAGGTGGAGGACGACGCCGAGGTCGCGATCGAGGCGCAGGGCCTGACGATGCGCTTCGGCGACTTCGTCGCGGTCGACCATGTGAGCTTCCGCATCGGCCGCGGCGAGATCTTCGGCTTCCTCGGCTCCAATGGCTGCGGCAAGACGACGACGATGAAGATGCTGACCGGCCTCCTGCCGGCCAGCGAGGGGCAGGCCTGGCTGTTCGGTCAGCCCGTGAACCCGGACGACCTCGAGACCCGGCGGCGCGTCGGCTACATGTCGCAGGCCTTCTCGCTCTACGCCGAGCTGACCGTGCGGCAGAACCTGGAGCTGCACGCTCGGCTGTTCCAGCTGCCGGCCGAGCAGATCCCCGGCCGTGTCGCCGAGATGGTGCAGCGGTTCGATCTGGCCCCGGTCGTCGATGCGCTGCCGAACGCCTTGCCGCTCGGCCAGCGCCAGCGCCTGTCCCTGGCGGTGGCGATGATCCACGGCCCGGAGATGCTGATCCTCGACGAGCCGACCTCGGGTGTCGACCCGGTCGCGCGCGACGGCTTCTGGCAGATCATGATCGACCTCGCACGCCGCGACGGGGTCACGATCTTCATCTCGACCCACTTCATGAACGAGGCGGAGCGCTGCGACCGCATCTCGCTGATGCATGCGGGCCGCGTGCTGGTCAGCGACACGCCGGCCGCCCTGGTCGCGAAGCGCGGCGCGAGCACGCTGGAGGCTGCCTTCATCGGCTACCTGGAGGAGGCAGGGGCCGAGGCCACGGCGGGCGATGCGCCGCC
>JBFWWD010000377.1:0-4242 GCA_050246385.1 Geminicoccaceae bacterium | reverse complement strand
CCGACGATGCAGATCGCGCGCCACCACCGCCGTGAAGCCGGTGCCGACCCGCCCGGCGTGGACCAGGGCACCATCACGCCAGTAGCCGAGCACGAGCGAGCCGATCGCATCGCGGGTCGTGGTCGAGGGCACGTAGCCGCCGATCACGAACTCCTGCCGGTGCGAGCATTTCGACTTGATCCAGTCCTTGCCGCGCCCCGACCGATAGGGCGACTGCCGCAGCTTGGAGACCACGCCTTCCAGGCTGAGGCGACAGGCGTGCCGCAGGATGATCTCGCCCTCCTCCTCGAAATGGCCGGAGAAGCGCAAAGCGCCATCCGCGTCACCGAGCAGGCTCTCCAGCGCCTCCTTGCGCGCGATCAGGGCGGCGCCGCGCAGGTCGTAGCCGTCGAGGTGCAGCAGATCGAAGGCGTAGTAGACGAACCGGTCCGAGCGGTCGGCGCTGAGGTCAGCCTGGAGGAGCGAGAAGTCCGAGGCCCCGGTCTGGCCCTCGACCACCAGTTCGCCGTCGACCAGAGCGTCCTGCACCCCCAACCCGGCGAGCGCGGCGATCACGGCGTTGCCGAAGCGCTCGGTCCAGTCCAGCCCACCGCGCGTCAGCAGGCGGATGTGATCGCCCTCGATCCGGGCGAGCAGGCGGTAGCCGTCGAACTTGAGCTCGTGCAGCCAGCGCCGCCCGCTCGGCGGACGCGTCGCCAGCGTCGCCTGCTCGAGCTCGACGAACGCCGGCAGGGGCGCCTTGCGCGCACCCTTGATCCGACCGCGGTCCGGGCGCGGATCGATCCGGCCGGTGCGCGACGACCAGCCGGGGGCCTCGCCCGCCACCTCCTCGACCTGCCGCCCGGTCTTCGCCGACTCCGGCCGCTCCTCGAGGATATCCGGTGCGTCGGCGGGTCGTGCCGCGGCGTCCTCGGCCTTGATCAGCAGCCAGTTCACCCGCTTCTCGCGCCGCTTGCCGGCCATGCGGATCAGATGCCAGCGGCCGCTCAGCTTCTCGCCATGCAGCTCGAACTCGAGATGGCCCTTGGCCAGCCCCCGGTGCGGGTCGCCGACGGGGGTCCAGGTGCCGCGGTCCCAGACGATGACGGTGCCGCCGCCATACTCGCCCTTGGGGATGGTGCCCTCGAAATCGCCATAGTCGAGCGGATGGTCCTCGACCTCGACGGCGAGCCGCTTCTCGCCGGTGACCAGGCTCGGGCCGCGCGTGACCGCCCAGCTCTTCAGGACGCCGTCCAGCTCGAGCCGCAGATCGTAATGCAGACGCCGTGCCGCATGCTTCTGGATGACGTAGCTGTGCCCGGCCTTGCTGCGCCCGACCCGCCCGCGCGGCTCGGCGGTGGTCTTGAAGTCGCGCTTGCGGCGGTAGGTCTCCAGCGCCATCTCAACCCGCCTTGCGTCGGGGGGCGACCGTGCGGGTCTTGGCACGGCGACGCGGGGAGCCGGCGGCGGCGCTCTGGCGCAACGCCTCCAGGAGATCGACCACGGGCTCGGGCTTCTTCTGCTGGCGCTCGGGCAGCGGCCGGCCCTCGGCCTTGGCCTGCACCAGCTCGGCCAGGGCGGCCTCGTAGCGGTCGTCGAACTTGCTCGGGTCGAACACCCCCTTCTTGGTGGCGATGATGTGCTCGGCGAGATCGAGCATTTCGCCCTTGATCGTCACCTGCGGCACGGAACGGAACATGTCGGCCGCATCCCGGACCTGGTAGTCGAAGTTCAAGGTCGACGCGATCATGCCCGCCTCGTGTGGGCGGATCATCAGTGTCCGCAGACGCCGGAACAGCAGGGCGCGGGCCAGCATCGCCACCTTCTTCGCGCGCAGCCCGTCCCGGATCAGCGTGAACACCTCCTCGGCCACCCGGTCGGCGGGCGCCAGATAATAGGGCCGGTCGAGATAGACGGTGTCGATCTCGGCGCAGGGAATGAAGGCGCCGACCGTCAGGGTCTTGTCGCTGGCCGGGACCACCGCCTGGATCTCTTCCGGCTTCAGGACGACATAGTCGCCGTCGCCGATCTGGTAGCCCTTGACCTGATCCTCGCGCTCGACCGGCTTGCCGGTCTCGCGATCGACGAACTCGCGATGCACGCGGTGCCCGGTCGCGCGGTTGATGGTGTTGAAGGCGATCCGCTCCGAGGTGGACGCCGCCGTGTAGAGCGCCACCGAGCAGGTCAGCTCGCCGACCGTGAGGAAGCCCTTCCAGTTCGCACGCGGCGCCATCCAAGCACCTCCGACTGCCGACACGGCAACGCGCGGTACGGACCTGGCGTTCCTTCCGCCCTGTCGCGCGCCCGGATCCTCGTCGAGGAGACGATAGCCGAGCCCGGGCCCGGTCACCAAGCGACCGGGCAGAGCGGGCCGCGGCTCGAGCTTCCGGCGGAGCTGGCGCATGCAGGCCACGCGTCCGGCGTAGACGGCCAGCAGCTCGAGGACGTCCCGTTCCTTCGGCGAGAGCTTCAGCTCGACCGAGTCCCTGGTCACCCGGGGATAAACCAGCTCGATGCGCAGCTCGCCAGCTGTGAGGCCGCCGGCCCGTGCCGTGGCTCTGCCAGCAGCAAACAGGCGGCAAGTCCGGCGAAGGTCAGCGCGAGCAGACTGAAGCTGAATTGATGGCGCATCCGCATTCGCGAAGGACAAGATAGGACATCAGACGGTAAGAGTATCATGCGAGCGGGCGAGGTCTCTCATAGAGAAAGCATAAATGCGCGCTGTGGGTTGACCTTGCTTCAGCCATATTGGTGCCTTGGGGTTCTACCCCCATCCACAATGAGCGGGCACGCAGCACGGCTGCTGCGGAAAGTGGGAATCCTCACGCTTGCTGACAAAACTATAACGCGCATGATCATGATATTATAAACGCAATGCGCGTTTTCGTGTACTACGAGCGAGGGATCGGCAATGGAGGCACAAGGTGACGGCTGCTGCCGTCGCACCTTCCTGCGGAGCGTTCTCGGCGTGCCTGCGGGACTGTCGCTTGGCCCGACAAGCTCCTGGACAGATGCTGCCGCCGAGCGGGCGGGGCATCGGCTGCGGAGGACACTGCTCATGGCTCGGGCCGGCGAGACGGTGCTGGTCCCGCCCGGAGAATATGGTGGGGAGGAGGCGCTGGAGATCACGGCGCCGAACGTGACGGTCCGGGCCGTCGCGGCGTTGAGCAGCGTCCTGCGGATGCCGGTCGAGGTTCGTGGCGCCGGCGTCGTGCTGGAAGGCTTGGCACTTCGCGGCGACGGCCATGACAGCTTCTACCTCGCGGCCGCCCGGAGCTGCCGCGATTCGCTGACCATCGCTTCGCCGGACGTGGAGGTGAGCGGCTGCGACTTCGGTTTCTTCCCGCGTCGGGCGATCCTGGTGCGGCCGGGTAGCCTGCGGCCCTACATCCACGATTGCGGCTTCCACGACAATCGCGACGGCGGCGGCGACCCGAACGCGCACGAGGCGATCTCGCTGGGCTACGACAACCCGACCTCGAGCACCTCGCTGCGCGCGCGCATCGTCAAGAATCGCTTCTGGAACCTCGACGTCGAGGGCGAGGCGATCAGCGTCAAGACCTCCGACAATCTGATCCAGGGCAACAGCCTGTCGAGCAGCCGGGCCGGGTTCAGCAACCGGTACGGCGAGCGCAACTGCTTTTCCGGCAATGTCCTCACCAACTGCCGGGGCTTCGCCATCGGCGGCCGCGGCACGCGCCTGCTCGACAACCGGATCGACGGCCGGGGCGCGATCGACATCCATGGCGGCGACGCGCAGCCCGAGGTGAGGCGCAACGGCATCCATCCAGCCGCGGTCGACACCTGGCTCGACGGCAACAGCGGTCCGCTGGCGATCGGCGTCCGCTACCGGCCGCTGCCGGCGGTGAACACGCGCGTGCTGCGCCACAGCGGGCCCGTCCGGCTGGTCAACCAGACCGGCACGATCCTCGACCGCAGGAAGGCGTGACGATCAGGAGACCGCGGCCAGCGGCGCGGTGACGATGCCCAGGCCTCGGTCGGCCGGGTCGGTGCCGTCGGCGAAGCCACCGGTGCGGGCGGAGGCGAGCAGGCGGGCGGTGACGGCGGCGGCGTTCGGGTTGACGGGTGCCGCGCGCATCGCCTCCCACCACAGCGCCGCCACGCCGGCGACGTGCGGGGTGGCCATGCTCGTGCCGCTGAGCGCCCTGAGCCCGCCGCCCAGGGCCGCCGACATCACGGCCACGCCCGGCGCGCTGACCTGGGGGAAGGTGTTGGAGAAGGGCGCCACGGAAAGGCCGCCCG
>JBFWWD010000376.1:0-4248 GCA_050246385.1 Geminicoccaceae bacterium | reverse complement strand
GCGCCAGCAGATCCGCCCGAACCGCCAGCTCGCCAAGGCCGCCGACAGATTCGGCAAGGGCCGCGACGTCGGTGACTTCAGGCCGCGCGGGGCGCTGGAGATCCGCCAGGCCGCCCACGCCTTCAACCTGATGCGCCACCGCATCCTGCGCCACATCAGCCAGCGCACCGAGATGCTGGCCGCGGTCAGCCACGATCTGCGCACGCCGCTGACGCGGATGCAGCTCGAGCTGGAGCTCATGGGGGACGAGCAGGACCCGGTGCTGTCCGGGCTGCGGCAGGACGTGACCGAGATGTCCAAGCTCGTCGAGGAGTATCTCGGCTTCGCCCGCGGCGAGGGGCGCGAGCAGGTCCAGCCGACCGATCTCGAGCCGGTCCTGGAGAGCATGCGCCAGCGCGCCGAGCGCAGCGGGGTCGTGCTCGACATCGCCATGGAGCGGCCGGTGGTCCTGCCCCTGCGGCGCACGGCGTTCCATCGCTGCCTCGGCAACCTGGTCGACAATGCCTGCCGCTATGCGCGCTGGATCGGCATCTCGGTGCGGCAGCGCGAGGAGATGGTCGAGATCGCGGTCGAGGACGACGGCCCGGGGATCCCCGAGGCGATGCGGGAGAAGGTGCTGGAACCGTTCGTGCGCCTGGACCCGCAGATCGAGGGCGAGAGCGGCGGCGGCACCGGGCTGGGCCTGACGATCGCCCGCGACGTCGTGCTCGCGCATGGTGGCGACCTGCGCCTCGACCGGTCACGGCGCGGTGGGCTCAAGGCGATCTTGCGGATGCCGGCATGAGCATTCTCGCCGCGACGGACGGACCGCCCGTGATCCTCGCCTCCGGGAGCCGCGCCCGGGCTGCCCTCCTGACCGCCGCCGGCGTGCCGTTCACGACCGTTCCGGCGCTGGTCGACGAGGCTGGATTGCGCGATGCGCTGCAGGCGGAAGGGGTCCGTGCCGAGGATGCCGCGGTGGCGCTCGCCGAGATGAAGGCGGCGCATGTGGCGGCGCGAGCTCCCGAGACCGCGATCGTGCTCGGCTCGGATCAGCTGCTCGATCTCGACGGCGATTGGCTCGAGAAGCCCCTCGACCGGGTGGCTGCCCGCGCGCAGCTCGAGTGTCTGCGCGGTCGCCGCCATCGCCTGATCAGCGCGGTGGTGGCGTTCCACGGCGGCAACCGGGTCTGGCACCATGTCGACGATGCGGCGCTCACCGTCCGCCCGTTCAGCGACGCCTTTCTCGCGACCTATCTCGATGCCGCGGGTGATGCCGTCCTAAGCAGCGTCGGCGCCTATCATCTCGAAGGCCTCGGCGCACAGCTCATGGCGCGGGTCGACGGCGCACAGGCGACGGTGCTCGGCATGCCGCTCCTGCCGCTGCTGCAGTTCCTGCGCGACCAGGGTGTGCTGCTGTCGTGATCCTGCTCGGCCTCACCGGCTCGATCGCGATGGGCAAGAGCCGGGCGGCCGAGCGTTTCCGCGCCTTCGGCGTGCCGGTGTTCGACTCCGACGCCCAGGTTCACGCCATGCTGTCCCCGGGCGGCGCAGCGGTCGCGCCGGTGGCCGCGGCCTTCCCGGGCTGCCTGAGCGCCCTCGGCGGCATCGACCGGCCGACGCTCGGGCGCATGGTATTCGATCGGCCGGCGGAGCTGCGCCGGCTCGAGCTGATCGTGCATCCCCTCGTGCGCGCCGCACGGGACGGCTTCCTGCGCCGCGCCTGCCGCGCCGGGGCCGATCTCGTCGTGCTCGACGTGCCGCTGCTCTACGAGACGCATGGCGACCGCCGTGTCGACGCCGTGGCGGTGGTCTGGGCGAGCTCCTTGCTCCAGCGGCAGCGCGCGCTCCGCCGGCCGGGCATGACGCCGGAGAAGCTGGCCCGGATCCGCTCCGAGCAGCTGCCCGACGCCTGGAAGCGACGGCATGCGGACTTCGTGATTCCGTCCGGCCATGATGGCGGCGTGCTCGCCGCCCATGTCGGCGCCATCATCACTGCCCTGCGGCACCGCACGCCCAGGGCGTGGCCGCCTCATGGCAGCGGCGCCTCGTCCGCCATCTCCGCCAGGGACAGGCGGCCGTCGCTCTCGCGATCGAAGGTGAACCAGCGGCGCGCCGAGCCGGCGCAGTCGGCCCCGCCCTGTCCGGTGCCCGCGAAGCGGTAGTCGATCTCGAAGATCACCTCGACCGGATGATCGGCGTAGATGCGCGAGGCCAGGATCCGCTCGATCCGACCTTGGCCGCAGCCGTGGCGCGGCTCGCCCGAGCCCTGGCTCGCATAGTAGGCGAGGATCTGCGCTTCGGCCTCGGGATAGCGCGCGAGGCCGTCCGCTTGCGAGGGCGATTGGGGCGTGCCGCCGCCGCAGCCGGCGAGTAGCAGGGCAGCCAGCATCCAAGGGCCGTTGCGGCGCCGCTCCATCACGTTTCCCCGCCCGTCGCCTCGAGAGCCTCCTAGCGCGGAAGGACGGCGGTAGCGAGAGGGCCGCAGTCCGTCTAGAATCGATGCCCGACCGTGGGGTGAGCATGCGCGAGATCGTCCTCGATACCGAGACCACCGGCCTCGACCCGGACCAGGGGCATCGTCTGGTCGAGATCGCGGGCGTCGAGCTGGTCGACCACCTGCCCACCGGGCGGAGCTTCCACCGCTATCTCAATCCCGAGCGCAGCATGCCCGAGGAGGCGTTCCGCGTGCACGGGCTGAGCGCCGAGTTTCTGCGCGACTATCCGCTGTTCGGCGAGGTGGTCGACGAGCTGGTCGAGTTCCTCGCCGACAGCCGTCTCGTGATCCACAATGCGGTGTTCGACCTGCGCTTTCTCAACGCCGAGCTCGGCGCGCATGGCCGCGAGGCCCTGGGACCGGGACGGGCCGTCGACACGCTGCTGCTGGCCCAGCGGAAGTTCCCGGGTGCCGCGAACAGCCTCGACGCCCTGTGCCGGCGGTTCGCGGTCGACAACTCCGCCCGGACCAGACACGGCGCTCTGCTCGAGTGCGAGTTGCTGGCCGAGGTCTACCTGCATCTGATCGGCGGCCGGCAGATCGGGCTCGGCCTCGCCATGCCGGGCCAGCATCGCGCGGCCGCGACCGTGCTGCGCCCGGTCCGTCCGCCGCGACCCCACGCGCCGTCCGCCGCGGAGCTGGCGGCGCATGCCGCCTTCCTGGCCAAGCTCGACAACCCGATCTGGCTGCAGTGAGCCCGGTCGCTGCGACCGGTGACCGCTTTGTCGCAGTGGCGGCAGGGCGCTAGAAGCCCTCAACCCATCCCGCCCGTGGAGCCGCGCCATGCAGAAGATCAAGGTCCACAACCCGATCGTCGAGCTCGACGGCGACGAGATGACCCGGATCATCTGGCAGATGATCAAGGACAAGCTGATCCTGCCCTATCTCGACGTCGAGCTGCTGTATTTCGACCTGGGCATCGAGCATCGCGACGCCACCGACGACAAGGTGACGGTCGAGGCCGCCGAGGCGATCAAGCAGCACAATGTCGGGGTGAAGTGCGCGACCATCACGCCCGACGAGGCGCGCGTGAAGGAGTTCGGCCTCAAGTCGATGTGGAAGTCGCCCAACGGCACGATCCGCAACATCCTGGGCGGGACGATCTTTCGCGAGCCGATCGTGTGCAGGAACGTGCCGCGGCTGGTGCCGGGCTGGACCCAGCCGATCGTGATCGGCCGCCACGCCTTCGGCGACCAGTACCGCGCCACCGACTTCAAGGTCCCGGGCAAGGGCAAGCTGCGCCTGGTCTACGAGCCGGAGGGCGGCGGGCAGCCGCTCGACATCGAGGTGTTCAAGTTCCCGGATTCGGGCGTCGCCATGGCGATGTACAACCTCGACCCGTCGATCCGCGACTTTGCCCGGGCCTCGATGAACTACGCCCTCAACCGCGGCTTCCCACTCTATCTCTCGACCAAGAACACCATCCTCAAGGTCTATGACGGCCGCTTCAAGGACCTGTTCCAGGAGATCTATGACACCGAGTTCAAGGACAAGTTCCAGGCCGCCGGCCTGACCTACGAGCACCGCCTGATCGACGACATGGTCGCCTCGGCGCTGAAATGGTCGGGTGCCTTCGTCTGGGCCTGCAAGAACTATGACGGCGACGTGCAGTCGGACACGGTGGCGCAGGGCTTCGGCTCGCTCGGCCTGATGACCTCGGTGCTGCTCACCCCCGACGGTAACACGGTCGAGGCGGAGGCGGCGCACGGCACGGTCACCCGCCATTATCGCGAGCATCAGCAGGGCAAGCAGACCTCGACCAACCCGATCGC
>JBFWWD010000375.1:0-4280 GCA_050246385.1 Geminicoccaceae bacterium | reverse complement strand
GCGAGCTGAAGGTTCTGCGATCCCGGATGCGCCTCATTTACCTGGCGGTCGCGCTGGATGTGATCTGCGCCCTGTTCGTCGGCCTGACGATCGTGATCGCCTTCGCCGAGACCTTCGTCGGCATGGCTGATGGCGCTGCTGTTCGTGACCGCCATGCTCGCGTTCATCGCGAGCCTCGCGGTGTTCCTGCGCGAGATCTTCCTGGCCGTCGCTCATACCTGCGACGTGGCCCGCCGGTGATCGCCGCCTTGTCGGAGCGATTCGGCCACAGAAAGGAGCGGAGACCATGAGCTGGCAGCCCGCCGAAGGCCCCGACTGCCCCGACCCGCCGAACAGCGTGGAGCTGATGCTCCTGCCGCGCGCCCACGACGTCGGCGGCTTCGAGGTGCGCCGCGCCCTACCGGCGAAGGAGCGGCAGATGGTCGGGCCGTTCATCTTCTTCGACCAGATGGGCCCGGGCGAGCTCTTGGTGGGACAAGGTCTGGACGTGCGACCCCATCCGCACATCGGCCTCTCGACCGTGACCTACCTGTTCGAGGGCGAGATCCTGCACCGCGACAGCCTCGGCTCGCATCAGCCGATCCGCCCTGGTGACGTGAACTGGATGACCGCGGGCCGCGGCATCGCGCATTCGGAGCGGACCGATCAGGCGCTGCGCACGCGCACCAATCGCCTCTTCGGTATCCAGTCCTGGGTCGCGCTGCCCAAGGCGGCGGAGGAGACGGCCCCGGTCTTCGTCCACCACCCCGGCGCGTCGCTGCCGATGGCCGAGGACGACGGGCTCCGCCTGCGACTGATCGCCGGCGAGGCTTGGGGGTTGGCTTCGCCCGTTGCCGTTTCCTCGCCCCTCTTCTACGCCGACGCCATCCTCACGGCCGGCGGCGCCCTGCCCATGCCGGACGACCACGAAGAGCGCGCCGCCTACGTGCTGGACGGCGAGGTGGAGGTCGCGGGTGACCGGTTCGAGTCGGGGCGTATGCTGGTGTTCCGCGCCGGCGACCGCCTCGCCTTGCGCGCCGGACCAGGAGGCGCGCGCCTGCTGCTCCTCGGCGGCGCGGCGATGGATGGCCCGCGCTACCTGTTCTGGAATTTCGTCTCCTCCTCCCGCGAGCGGATCCAGCAGGCGAAGGCCGACTGGCAGGCCGGGCGCTTCGGCAAGGTGCCCGGCGACGAGAAGGAGTTCATCCCGCTGCCCAGGCGCGTGCTGGTGCGGGCCGGAGCTCGCCCGTCGGAGCCCGGTCAGGTCAGCGAGAGCCCACCCACGAGTTAGCCCGCGTTCGACCGCGCCGAAGCCAAACGATCGCGGGCCGGCGCTCAACGCCGACCGCCGATACTTGGCGGCGCGCAACTTAAGGCGAACGAGGTCTGCTTGTGGAACGGGATAGGAACAGAACGGGCGGGCGCGGGGGTGAAGGTCCTCTGCCGGGGAAAGGGCGGCCGTCTTCCGTGGACACAGGGCCGAGGCCGCGCCGGGTGAGCCTGGCACTCCAGGGAGGCGGTGCCCACGGCGCCTTCAGTTGGGGCGTGCTCGACCGCCTGCTCGAGGACCAGCGTCTCGTCGTCGAGGCGATCAGCGGCACCAGCGCCGGGGCGATGAACGCCGCCGCGCTCGCCGCAGGCTACGCCAAGGGCGGCCGGGAGGGAGCGCGGCGTGCGCTCGACCGCTTCTGGATCAAGACCAGCGAGCGCGCGGTCTTCAGCCCCTTCCAGCGTACCCTGGTCGACCGGCTGCTCGGGCGCTGGAACCTCGACCACACGCCGGGCTATCTCTGGTTCAGCCTGATCGGTCGCCTGTTCTCACCCTATCAGGTCAACCCGCTCAACCACCACCCGCTGCGCGAGATCCTCGCCGAGCAGATCGACATCGACGCGGTGCACGCCTGCCGGGCGATGCGCGTCTTCGTCACCGCCACGAACGTGCGCACCGGGCGCCCCCGGGTATTCGGCCAGGAGGATCTCTCGCTCGACGCGCTCCTCGCCTCGGTGTGCCTGCCCCACCTGTTCCAGGCGGTCGAGATCGACGGCGAGCCGTATTGGGACGGCGGCTATATGGGCAACCCGGCGATCTGGCCTTTGATCTACGGCTGCCAGACCGCGGACGTCGTGCTGGTGCAGATCAACCCGCTCATCCGGGACGGCGTGCCGCGCACCGCGCTCGAGATCGACAACCGGCTGAACGAGATCGCGTTCAACGCCTCGCTCATGCACGAGATGCGCGCGATCGCCTTCGTGCAGCGCCTCCTGGAGCAGGACGCGCTCAAGGAGCCGGTCGCGTCACGGTACAAGAACATGCGGGTCCACCTGATCGGCGACGAGGAGGGCATGAAGGCACTGGGCGTGAGCAGCAAGCTCAACGCCGAGCGCGGCTTCCTCGAGCACCTGAAGGCCGCCGGTCGCGCCTGCGCCGAGCGCTGGCTGGAGACGAGCTTCGACGATCTCGGCGTCCGCTCCAGCGTCGATGTTCGGGGGACATTCCTTTGATGGTCCCGGGAGCACGAGACATGTCGAAGGGCAAGAGCACGGCATTGTCGCCGGGCCGGAACCAATCCATTTCCTATTCCCCGGTTGGCGATCGGTTTCGCCGGCACTAACTGGATGCGTACCAGAGACTGAGAGGAAGCCGCCGATGACCAAGGTGCTCGTGCTCTACTACAGCAGCTACGGCCATATCGAGCAGATGGCCTATGCGGTGGCCGAGGGTGCCAAGGAGGTCGCGGGCGTCGAGGTGGCGGTCAAGCGGGTGCCGGAGCTGGTGCCCGAGGAGGTCGCCAGGCAATCGCACTTCAAGCTCGACCAGCCGGCGCCGGTGGCGACCCCGGCGGAGCTTGCCGACTATGACGCGATCATCGTCGGCACGCCGACCCGGTTCGGCAACATGACCGCCCAGATGCGCAATTTCTGGGACCAGACCGGCGGCCTGTGGATGAGCGGCGCCCTGGTCGGCAAGGTCGGCAGCGTGTTCGCCTCCAGCGCCACGCAGCACGGCGGCAACGAGACCACGATCATCACCACCATCCCGACCCTCTTGCATCAGGGCCTGATCGTCGTCGGCCTGCCCTACTCCTGCCAGGCGCAGATGGGGCTGGACGAGATCAAGGGCGGCTCGCCCTACGGTGCCACCACGATCGCCGGCGGCCAGGGCGAGCGGCAGCCCTCCGAGCAGGAGAAGGGCATGGCGCGCTTCCAGGGCAGGCACGTCGCGGAGATCGCGAAGAAGCTCAAGGGCTGACGCCCCGGGCACAAGCGGAGTTCATTCGATGTCCGTCGAGGTCAGGCCGTTCGGCGGCCTGGGCAAGGCTCGTTTCGGCTGGCTGAACGCCAGCCACCATTTCAGCTTCGGGCAGTATCACGACCCGGCGCGGATGGGCGTCGGCCCGCTGCGGGTGTGGAACGACGACAAGATCGCCGCCCACACCGGTTTCGACCCCCACCCGCACCGCGACATGGAGATCATCACCTATGTCCGGCAGGGGGCGATCACCCATCTGGACAGTCTCGGCAACGAAGGGCGCACCGAGGCCGGCGACGTCCAGGTGATGTCGGCCGGCACGGGCATCCGTCACGCCGAGTACAACCGCGAGGACGAGGAGACCCGGATCTTCCAGATCTGGATCATCCCCCGCACCCGTGGTCTCGAGCCCCGCTGGGGCCAGAAGGCGTTCCCCAAGGCCGAGCGCGCGGGCGTGCTGGTGCCGCTCGCCTCCGGGATGGGCGACCAGGGCGACGCATTGCCGATCGACCAGGATGCCGCCGTCCTTGGTGCCACCCTGGCGACCGGCCAGATGGTCGAGCACCGGCTCGGCAAGGGCAGGCAGGCCTATCTCGTGCCGGCCACGGGTCGTGTCCGCGTCAACGGTGTCGAGATCGCGGCGCGCGACGGCGCCGTGATCAGCGGCGAGGACAGCGTGAGGATCGAGGCGCTCGAGCCGAGCGAGCTGTTGCTCGCCGATCTGCCTTAGAGGGCGTGGCATGGGTCTGCTTGTCGACGGTATCTGGCAGGATCAATGGTACGACACCGCGAGCACCGGCGGGCGGTTCGTGCGCAAGGACTCGCAGTTCCGCAACTGGGTGACGCCCGACGGCGCGCCCGGCCCGTCCGGTGAAGGCGGGTTCAGGGCGGAGCCGGGTCGCTATCACCTCTATGTCTCGCTCGCCTGTCCCTGGGCACACCGGACGCTGATCTTCCGCAGGCTCAAGGGCCTGGAGGGGGCGATCGGCGTCTCGGTGGTGCACTGGCTGATGCGCGAGCATGGCTGGACCTTCGCCGCGGCACCGGGGGC
>JBFWWD010000374.1:0-4341 GCA_050246385.1 Geminicoccaceae bacterium | reverse complement strand
CCGTTCTATCCTCGCAGATCACCGCAGAAAGTGCGCACGGCACCGGGCCGGGCGGGGCCATGCCCACCCGGCCCGAGCCGAGCGTCGTTCAGGATCAGGCCGACTTCTTGCGGCCGTCGTCGACCTCCTCGAACTCGGCATCGACGACACCCTCGCCGCCGTCCTGGCGCGGCGGCTCGCTGCCGCCCTCGCCCGAAGCGGCCTGCGCCTTGTACATGGCCTCGCCGAGCTTCATCGAAGCCTGCGCCAGCGCGTCGGTACGGCTCTTGATCACGTCCGCATCGTCGCTGTCGAGCACGCCCTTCAGATCGGCGACCGCCTGCTCGATCGCCGCCTTGTCGCCGGCGGCCACCTTGTCGCCATATTCCGCGAGGCTCTTCTCGGTGGAATAGATCAGGCTGTCGGCGTGGTTGCGGGCCTCGATCGCGGCCCTGCGCTTCTTGTCCTCCTCGGCGTGCTCGGCCGCCTCGCGCACCATCTTCTCGACCTCGGCCTCGCTGAGACCGCCGGAGGCCTGGATGCGGATCTGCTGCTCCTTGCCCGTGGCCTTGTCTTTGGCCGAGACGTTGACGATGCCGTTGGCGTCGATGTCGAAGGTGACCTCGATCTGCGGCATGCCGCGCGGAGCGGGCGGGATCCCCATCAGGTCGAACTGGCCGAGCAGCTTGTTCTGGGCCGCCAGCTCGCGCTCGCCCTGGAAGACCCGGATGGTCACGGCCGACTGGTTGTCGTCGGCGGTCGAGAACACCTGGCTCTTCTTGGTCGGGATCGTCGTGTTGCGGTCGATGATCCGGGTGAACACGCCGCCCAGGGTCTCGATGCCCAAGGACAGCGGGGTCACGTCGAGCAAGAGGACGTCCTTCACCTCGCCGGCGAGCACGGCACCCTGGATCGCGGCGCCGATCGCGACGACCTCGTCGGGGTTGACGCCCTTGTGCGGCTCCTTGCCGAAGAACTGCTTCACGGTCTCGACGACCTTGGGCATCCGGGTCATGCCGCCGACCAGGATCACCTCGTTGATGTCGCCGGCTTTGAGGCCCGCATCCTGCAACGCCTTCTTGCAGGGCTCGATCGTCTTCTGAACCAGATCGTCGACCAGCTGCTCGAGCTTCGCCCGAGTGATCTTCATCGTCAGATGCTTGGGACCGGTCGCATCCGCCGTGATGAACGGCAGGTTGATCTCGGTCTGCATCGTCGAGGAGAGCTCGATCTTCGCCTTCTCGGCGGCCTCCTTCAGGCGCTGCAACGCCAGGCGGTCGTTGCGCAGATCGATGCGGTGCTCCTTCTTGAACTCGTCGGCCATGTAGTCGATCAGGCGCTTGTCGAAGTCCTCGCCGCCGAGGAACGTGTCGCCGTTGGTCGACTTCACCTCGAACACGCCGTCGCCGATCTCCAGGATCGACACGTCGAACGTGCCGCCGCCCAGGTCGTAGACCGCGATCGTCTGGTTGTGGCCCTTTTCCATGCCGTAGGCGAGCGCCGCGGCGGTGGGCTCGTTGATGATGCGGACCACGTCGAGGCCCGCGATCTTGCCGGCGTCCTTGGTCGCCTGCCGCTGGCTGTCGTTGAAGTAGGCCGGGACGGTGATCACCGCCTTTTCGACCGGCATGCCGAGATAGCGCTCGGCCGTCGCCTTCATCTTCTTCAGCACTTCGGCGCTGACCTGGGCCGGCGCCTTCTTCTCGTCGCGCACCTGGACCCAGGCGTCGCCATTGTCGGCCTTGACGATCTTGTAGGACACCATGTCCATGTCCTTGCGGACGACAGGGTCCTCGAAACGCCGGCCGATCAGGCGCTTGACCGCGAACAGCGTGTTCTCCGGGTTGGTCACCGCCTGCCGCTTCGCCGGCATGCCAACCAGCACCTCGCCGTCCTCGGTGTAGGCCACCATCGACGGCGTGGTCCGCATCCCTTCCTCGTTCTCGATCACGCGGGTGTTCTTGCCCTCCATGATCGCGACGCAGCTGTTCGTCGTGCCGAGATCGATTCCGATGATCTTGCTCATTCCTACCTCTCGCGTCACACGCGAAGAAAAAACCCGAGCCAGTGAGGGCGCAGCCGGCGAGGGATAGGCTCGAACCGGTGGCAGGCAGCGGAGCGCCCAGCGTATCGGGCATATAAGAACAGCTCCATGGCGCTGCAACGCCCCGGCCGGCGTGGAACGTGAGCCGCTGAAGAAATAGGGCCGAACCCGGACGAGCGCCGGGTTCGGCGAGATCCTGAGACTGTGGACCTAGAGCGCGCTCAGAAACGCGACCAGATCGCGGCGCTCCTGGTCGCTCAGGGGCGGGCTGAACTGGAAGCGATGCTCGTAGAAGCGGACGACGGCCTCGAGCGTGCGGGCGCTACCATCGTGGAAGTAGGGCTCGCGTGCCGCCAACGCCCGCAGCTGAGGCACGGTGAACCGTCCGATGTCGGCGCACCGGCCGGTCAGCAGCGCCAGGCCGGGATCGTTGGTCTCGATCGGACCGCGGCCGAGGAACGGGTGCGGCGGCGCATCCGCCCGGCAGGTCAGCCGGAAGATCGGCAGCACCAGGGCCGGCGTCGGCCCGCCCCGACCGGCCGCGGTCCCGCCGACGCCGATGTCGCGCTGCGGCTGGGCGAACACTTCCGCTCCGGCATTGTCCAGATTGTGACAGGTGGCGCAGGCGCCGGCGAAGACCGAGGAAGACACGGCGTCGTTGAGGCCGGCGACCCCGGAGATCAGCAGAGTCCGTCGGTTGAAGATGCGCTGGCCGTTCTCGATCGCCTTGCGCGCGCCGGTCTGCGCCGCCCAGGCGTCGTACTCGTCGAACGGCGTCACCGGTGGGACGAACAGGGGATTGACCAGCCGGCGCGACAGCTTGACCGGCCCGCCGCGCGCGCCGCCCGCATCCAGGCGGCCGGCTTCCTTGTGCCGGAGCTGCGCGCTGAACACCGCATTCTCGAAGTCGACGATCTGCTTGACCTCGGCGGGCGTGGGCGGGTGCGCCGCCTGCGCGTGGCCGAGCGTGGCGTCGATCGCCTGCTGCTCCAGCGAGCCCTCGCGGCCGTCCCACATCAGGCTGCCGGCCAGGATCGGGCCGGTTCCGCCCGGTCGGACGGTCTTGAAGTTGAGCTGCGCCGACATCTGCGGGCGCCGGTAGACCGAGGCCATGCCCGTGCCCAGGCCGAAATCGGGGCTGGCGTTGCAGTGGGGTGCGTCGGAAGCCAGCTCGAGCATGAACTCGGGGTTCGGGCCGGCCTTGGGCGGCCAGGGCATCGCGACGCGGATCAGCCCGCGATCGAGCAAGAGCGAGTAGGCGCTGCGCAGGGACTGGCGCCCTTTGCCTTTCCTTCCACCATACGGGGCGCCCGACGTGTAGGCCGCGGGAACGGCATCCGGGCAGTTCGCTCCGTCCACTGGCGCGAAGATCGGATCGGTGCCGCCGGTGGTGCGGAACCGTGCGCGAACATTGCGCAGACTGAAGCTCATCCCGCTCGGCGGTTGATGGCAGGTGACGCAGGCCCGGCCATTGGTACCTAGTGGTCGGAAGAAGGCGTGGCTGGCGGTCGCGAGAGGCCCGCCCGGCAGGTAGGTGCCGAGCCGGCCATAGGGATTGCTGGTCAGCTCGAGCTGCCGGACCAGCGCCGGCACACCACCCTGATTGTAGATCCGGGCGGGCAGCGGCGCCTTGAGCAGGTGCGGATAGATCTCGCGGAAATAGTCCGGCGTGGCGGGCGGCAGGGCGGTCCGGTGCGGATCCGCGCTGTCGGCCAGCGGTGCGGCCGGATGGCTGGCCGTCGGCCCACTCGGCACATAGCCGGCCTCCGTGGCCCGACCGTCCATGGAGAGAGCGGACAGGCCGCACAGTGCGGCTGCGAAGATGGCGCTTGTCGCGGCTCGGTTGGGGACGAAGCGGACCAAAGCTCTTCCTCCACCGCGTCGACGCGGCAGCAATCGACGGGCCGTGCATGACCTTTGTCTGGACGGTCGGTGTCGATGCTCGGCCCGCAGGCAGCAGAGCGACACCGACCGGATTCGCTGGATAGCCCAGCCGGAGGCCGGTTCGTGGGATTCAGGCGCGTGCAGGCATCCCGTTACGCACGCACAGCGCGAGCCACCGTCCGGTGTGGCGCCTGAGGGCCGGTATCTAGGCCGCCTGGGCGGCGAGGTTCGCGATGCCTTCGCTGACGACGTCCAGGACGTCGACCAGCAACGCCTCGTCCTGCGCCTCGACCATCACCCGGATCACTGGCTCGGTGCCGGAGGCACGGACCAGGAGGCGACCCGTCCCGGTCAGGCGGGCCTCCTGGCCGTCGAGCAATCCGCGAATGGCCGGCGCGGCCAGATCGAGCCTGCGTTGGGTGCGGACGTTGCGA
>JBFWWD010000373.1:0-4413 GCA_050246385.1 Geminicoccaceae bacterium | reverse complement strand
CAGTCTCGTCGGCGAGCGGGCAGCCACGGCAGGCGGGCGGCCCGGACGTACCGACGAAGAAGCACTGGCATCCGTCAAGGTCGAGCCTCCCCCAATTTCGAGTACCGCGAACACGACCCTAGGAAGCATGGCTTCCCTCGTCAAAGAGGCTCCTGCTCATCGCGATCCGTGTGCCGAGACAATGGCGCAGTCGAGACTGGTGAGGATTGGAGCAGATCAACCGTAGAGACGTTGAGCCTGCCTGATGTCGCGCGAGCTCCTGAACCGGGAGTTGGGTAATCTCGCAGCGCCGCAGCAGAGCCGAGCTGGATCGGTAGATCCGGTGGAAGGTCGTCACAATTATCGCGTGCAACCTGCAGACGCCAGCGCTTCTCCGCTTGGATGCCAACCGCACCGCTATTCGCGCACCTGCTCAGTTGTGACAAAACGCATTGCCAAGCGTGGCATCTTGCATGCATCTGTGCGATAGCGCTGAGCCGGCGCGCGCGGGGCGTGCCTGCAAAAAGCAGGGTGGGGACGTGGCGGAAGACCGGAACGACCCAGCTGGCGCGGGCGTTCGTGCAGCGTCCGCCCCATTGGCTTGTCTGATCTTCGCTCTGTTCAGCGTCGGACCGGTCGGCAATCCGGTTCGGGCGCAGGAATGTGCTCAGCTGGTCGGTACCGTACAGTCGCTCGAGGGCGAGGTCTCGATTGGCAGCGAGGTGACCGGAGCCTGGCAGCCTGCGCAGCTCGGCGCCCCGCTTTGCCAGACCGATTCCGTGAGAACCGGCAGCCTCAGCCGGGCGGCCCTCGTGCTGGTCAACGACGAGGTCTTGCGCCTCGATCAGGAAACGACCCTCAAGCTCGCCGACGTGCCGCTCGATTCCGCGGAGCCGACTCTCCTCGACCTCGCCTTCGGCGCGGTGCAGTCGTTCAGCCGGGCGCCGAAGAAGGTCAACGTCAACACCTCCTACATGACGCTGGCCATCCGTGGCACCGAGTTCGTGATCCGGTCCGAGCAGGGCCGCAGCCTGCTCACGGTGCTCGAGGGCGAGGTGGTGGCGAGCAATGCCCAGGGCGAGCTCGCGGTGCCGGGCGGCCAGTCTGCGGTGGCCACGGACGGTCAGCCGCCGCGGCCCTATCTGCTGGCCCGACCGCTCGATGCCGCGCAGTGGGCGCTCTATTACCCGGCGATCCTGAGCGCGCCAGCCGGCGACGCGCCGGAGCTGGCCGAGGCGCGCCGGCTCGCCGCAGGCGGCGATGTCGCGGCCGCGCTCGCGGCGCTCGACCGAGCCGCGGGCGGCGCCCGAATCGACACCTATCGGGCAGCCCTCCTGCTCGAGGTCGGCCAAGCGGATGCGGCGCGTGCGGCTTTGGAGCGGGTGCTCGCGGCCGAGCCGCAGGACGCCCAGGCCCTGGCCTTGCGCGCCATCATCCAGGTGGTGCAGAACCAGCCCGAGCCGGCCCTGGCCGACGCCGAGAAGGCGGTCGAGCTGGCCCCCGATTCGACCGCGGCCAGGCTCGCCTTGTCCTATGCGCAGCAGGCCCGGTTCGACCTGCAGGGCGCGCGCGCGACCATGGAGGCGACGGTCGCCGCCCAGCCCGGCGACGCGCTCGCCTGGGCACGCCTCTCGGAGCTGTGGCTGATGAACGGCGATCGCGCCAGGGCGCGCGAGGCGGCCGACCGTGCGGCGCAGCTCTCCCCCGATCTGGAGCGGGTGCAGACCGTGCGCGGGTTCGCCGATCTCGCCGAGCTGCGCGTGCACTCGGCGGCGGACTATTTCCAGCGCGCGATCGCGCTCAACCCCTCCGACCCGCTCGCCCGGTTCGGCCTGGGCCTCGCGCAGATCCGCGCCGGCGGCCTGAATGTCGGCCGCGCCAACATGGAGCTGGCGGTCGGGCTCGATCCGTCGAACGCGCTGCTGCGCACCTATCTCGGCCGCGCCTATTTCGAGGAGCGGCGCGACCCGCAGGCGGGCGACCAGTACCAGATCGCCAAGGAGCTCGATCCCCTCGATCCCACCGCCTACCTGTTCGACGCGATCCGTCTGCAGACCACCAACCGTCCGGTCGAGGCGCTCGACCAGCTCGACAAGTCGATCGAGCTCAACGACGACCGGGCGATCTACCGCAGCCGCCTGCAGCTGGACTCCGACCGGGCCGCCCGCGGCGCCAGTCTCGCGCGGATCTACCAGGACCTCGATTTTCTCGATACCGGCGTGCGCGAGGCCACCAACTCGCTGACCTACGATCCGACCAATCCGAGCGCGCACCGCTTCCTCTCGGACGTCTATGGCGGCGTGCGCCGTCGCGAGATCTCGCGCGTGAGCGAGCTCCTGCAGTCGCAGATGCTGCAGGAGCTCAACCAGACCCCGATCCCCGCGGCGCTGGGCGAGACCAATCTGAACATCGTCAGCCATGGCGGCCCGACCACACCCGGCTACAACGAGTTCACGCCCCTGTTCATGAGCGACGGCCTGTACGCCGGCGTGGGCGGCGTGCTGGGCTCCGACAGCACCAGGGGGATCGAGGGCCAGGCCTCCGCACTGGTGGAGAACTATTCGGTCAGTGCGAGCGGCTTCGCCTACGACACCGATGGCTGGCGCAACAATGCCGGGATCCGCCACACCATCGGCGACGTCTTCTTCCAGACCGCGGTCACGCCCGAGATCAACGCACAGCTGGAGTTCCGCAGCCGCAGCTCGCACTTCGGGGACATCGAGCAGGTCTGGGATCCCGACACCTTCTCGAAGGACAACGACCGCGACCTGGATCAGGACAGCTTCCGCGGCGGCCTGCGCTGGTCGCCTACCCCCAATTCCGACGTGCTGCTGTCGATGATCTACAGCGACACCGACGACAAGGTGCATGCGGTCGACCCGTCCCCGTTCGGGGATTTCGTGCAGGACCTGCGGTTCAAGGACAAGGGCTACCAGCCCGAGGCCCAGTACATCTATCGTGCGGATCAGTTCAACCTGATCGCGGGCGGCTCCTATTTCTTCGTCGACCGCGATCAGAACATCGACTTCGAGCTCGGGGGCGAGCCGCTCGGCAGCTCCGACGACAGTTTCGACATCACCGACCCGCGCGGCTACGTCTACGGCAATGTCAGCCTGCCGACCCCGGTGACCTGGACCGTCGGCGTCAGCGCCGACGACTTCAAGCAGAAGGACATCGAGGCGCAGCGGGTCAATCCCAAGTTCGGCGTGCAGTGGCAGGTCAACGACGCCGTGCGGCTGCGCGCGGCGGCGTTCCAGGTGGTCAAGGCGCCGCTGAGCACCAACCGGACCCTGGAGCCGACCCAGGTCGCCGGCTTCAACCAGTTCTTCGACGATGACGCGGGAGTGGTTTCGCAACGCCTCGGGATCGGCTCGGATTGGCAGCTGACCGACAATCTGTTCCTCGGCGCGGAGGCGACCTGGCGGTTTCTCGACGTCCAATACTTCGCTGGTGGCGATCTGGACGACGGCGAGCATACCAACTGGCGCGAGCAGACCCATCGCCTCTATGCCTATTGGGCGCCTGTCGACCGCTGGGCCCTGACGGCGGAGTTCGTCTACGACCGCTTCAGCGCGGAGAATTCCGAGCTTACGGACTTCACCACGGTCCCGAAGAAGGCCACGACCTACAGTGTCCCGCTCGGAGTGCGCTATTTTCATCCAAGCGGCTTCTTCGGTGGACTGGGCGTGACGTTCGTCAGGCAGGACCTCGACCGCTCACAGAACAACGAGACCGAGTTCGGCGAAGGCACCAGCAACTTCACTTTGCTTGATGCTCAGATCGGATACCGGCTACCGAAGCGGTTTGGCATCGTCACGCTGCAGGCCGCCAACATTCTCGACAAGAATTTTGATTATCAGGACGACAGTTATCGTGAAAGTCAGGATTCTCCTTCTGTCGGTCCTTACATACCGCAGCGGCAGGTGATGCTTTATTTGACTCTGAACTGGTAACGCTTGACCTTTCCGTTCGTCTGGACTGGGGAGATGCATGGTGGGTTGGTTTGACATCCAGGGTCGCGCAGACCGGTGCCGGCTAGCACCATTGCTCGGGGCGGCCATCGGACTCGTTGCATTGGCCGCGCCGCTCGGCGCTGCCTGGGCGCAGAGTGGCGATTTTCCATTGAACCCGGACAACCCGACCGAGGTGCCCACCTACAGTATCCCGGAAGCCACCTGCGACACGATCCGGCAGGCCATCGACAACAATTTCGACCTCGTTCTGGCCTGCAGCATCGCCGGGCGCTCCAGCGACCCCGACAACACACCCTGCGATCTGATCGACGGCGACCTCAATGCAGGCACGCCGATCGGCCAGTGCCTCGATTCCTTCCCCGTGCCGCAGACGACGCCGGCGCCCGCGGCCGCACAATTGGAGGCGGACGTCAACATCGCCGCATCCGCCGCCGGGCTCAATCGCGCGCGGGGCGACCGC
>JBFWWD010000372.1:0-4423 GCA_050246385.1 Geminicoccaceae bacterium | reverse complement strand
CGTAATCTGGACTGCAGACCGACCTTCCGCGCCTTCCGCAATCTCTGCCGCCAGCGCGGCGCCCGTTTGCTCGACGCTGGCCGCACCACGATCGGCAAACTGGTCTGCCCACTGGCACCACGTCATGAGTGACCATGTGGTCTGCACCCATCTTCTGCCGCTGGCGCCGGACCGCACCCTCGTCACCTCGAAGTGGCTGGTGCACGAGGATGCCGTGGAGGGCGTGGACTACGATCTGGAGACCCTGACCGAGGTCTGGCAGGCAACCAACAAGCAGGCCGGCGGGCTGGTCGGGTGGGCGCAGCGCGGCGTCCGCGACCTGGCCTATATGCCCGGCCCTTACTCGCCCTTTAGCGAGCGCTACCTCGACCTGTTCGCCGTGTGGTACCTCGGCCGCCTGCAGGCGTACAGCTACTGACGACGGCACAGTGTGAATTCCCGAGACGGGAGGACGGCCCGATGGTCGAGACCAGCGACCCCCTGCTGCAGCCCTTCCAGCTGAAGCATCTGACGCTGCGCAACCGCGTCATGACGACCAGCCACGAGCCGGCCTATTCCGAGGACGGCATGCCCAAGGACCGCTACCGGCTCTACCATGTCGAGCGGGCGAAGGGCGGCATCGCGCTCACCATGACTGCGGGCTCGGCGGTCGTCTCGCCCGACTCGCCGCCGGTCTTCGGCAATCTGCTCGCCTACAAGGACGAGATCGTTCCCTGGTTGCGCCAGCTCGCCGACGAGTGCCACGGGCATGGTGCTGCGGTGATGATCCAGCTCACCCATCTCGGCCGACGCACCGCCTGGAACAAGGCCGACTGGCTGCCCGTCCTGGCGCCCTCGCCGATCCGCGAGCCGGCGCATCGCGGCTTTCCGAAGGCGGTCGAGGAATGGGATATCGAGCGCATCGTCGCCGACTACGCCGCTGCCGCCCAACGCATGCAGGCGGCCGGGCTCGACGGCTGCGAGATCGAGGCCTATGGCCACCTGCCCGACCAGTTCTGGTCGCCCGCCACCAACAAGCGCGACGATGAGTGGGGCGGCAGCCTCGAGAATCGGATGCGCTTCAGCCTGCGCGTGCTGGAGGCGGTGCGTCGGGCGGTCGGCGACGGGTTCCTGATCGGCATACGCATGACCGGCGACGAGCGCTGGACGATCGGTCTCCAACGCGAAGAGGGCATCGAAATCGGCCGCCGCTTCGCCGCCGCTGGATTCGTCGACTTCCTCAACGTCGTTCGCGGCCATACCGACAGCGACAACGCATTGCTCGACGTGATCCCGATCATGGGGATGGCCTCGGCCCCGCATCTCGACTTTGCCGGCGAGATGCGCGCGGCCACGGGCCTGCCAGTGTTCCACGCCGCCCGTATCGCCGACACGGCCACCGCTCGGCATGCGATTGCCGCGGGCAAGCTCGACATGGTCGGCATGACGCGGGCGCACATCGCCGACCCGCATATCGTGCGCAAGATCAGGGCCGGCCGGGAGGACACGATCCGACCCTGCGTCGGGGCGACCTACTGCCTCGACCGGATCTACGAGGGCAACGAGGCCTTGTGCATCCACAACGCCGCCACCGGGCGCGAAGGCAGCATGCCGCACGTCGCGACCCCCGCCGATCGGCGGGGGAAGGTGGTCGTCGTGGGCGCTGGCCCCGCCGGCCTCGAGGCCGCGCGGGTGTCGGCCGAGCGCGGGCACGAGGTCGTGCTGTTCGAGGCCACCGAGCAGGCCGGCGGGCAGATCCGCCTGGCGTCGCGGTCGCCGCGCCGGCGGGAGCTGATCGGCATCGTCGACTGGCGGGTCGAGCGGCTGGCCGAGGCGGGCGTCGAGATGCGCTTCTCGACCTGGGCGGAAGCCGGCGATGTGCTGGGGCTCGCGCCGAACGTGGTGTTCATCGCCACCGGCGGCATCCCCAACACCGACATCCTGGAGGCGGGCGAGGATCTCGTCGTCTCGACCTGGGACGTGCTCTCCGGCCAAGTCAAACCCGCCGAGCGGGTGCTGGTGTTCGACGACAACGCGGCGCACCCGGCACTCCAGGCGGCGGAGTTCCTCGCCGAGGCCGGATCGAGCGTCGAGCTGGTCACGCCCGAGCGCTTCTTCGCGGTCGAGATCGGCGGCCTCAACCATGCCGCCTACGCCCGCGTCTTCCAGCGCCATGGCGTCAGAATCACCATAAACACCCGGCTCAAGTCCGTCCGCCGCCAGGGCAATGCGCTGATCGCCACGCTGGGCAGCGACTATGGCGACGGCAGCGAAGAGCGGCACGTCGACCAGGTGGTGGTCGAGCACGGCACGCTGCCGATGGCCGATCTCTACGAGGAGCTGAAGCCGTTCTCGGTCAACCTCGGCGAGGTCGACCACCGTGCGCTGCTGGCCGGCCGCCCGCAGGAGGTGGTGCGAAACGCGGATGGGTGCTTCCGCCTGTTCCGGGTCGGCGATGCGGTCGCCAGCCGCAACATCCACGCCGCGATCTACGATTCGCTCCGGCTGGCGAAGGACATCTGAGGTGGAAGCGGAAACCCTGATCGCGACGCACCTCGCAGATGGCCGCGACGCTTGGAATGCCGAGATCGACCAAGGTCTGGCGCTGCTTTGCTGCTCGAAGCCGCTCACCGACCTCGTCGTCGATCGCTGACGACCGAACCACGCCATCGGGAGGTGATGACATGGAAGCCGAGATCAAGCCGGCGGAAGAGCGGCGGGCGCGGAGCGGCGGGCGGAGCGCGCGGCGGGCGCTCCGATCAGCGCCCGACCTGTCCATGCTCCCCGCCCTTCACCGCAACCTGCCGCTCTGCGAGATCATGGATTCGTCGCAGGTCGAGCGGATCGACGCGGCCTCGATGGCGATCCTCGAGGAGGTCGGGGTCGTCTTCCGCGATCCCGTCGCGCTCGACGACTGGCGCCGCGCCGGGGCGGAGGTGCGCGGCGACCGGGTCCACCTCGACCGCGGGCTGGTGCGCGAGCTGATCGCCACGATCCCGGCGAGCTTCACCTACCGGGCGAGAAACCCCGAGCGCAGCCTGCCCTTCGGCGGCTCCTCCTCGATCTTCGTGCCGATGACGGGCGCACCCTACCTGCGTGATCTCGACGACGTGCGGCGCTGGCCCACGCTCGCCGACCTCAACATGTTCCACAAGCTCGCGCACATGAGCCCGGCGCTCCATTCGACGGCGCATCACATCGTGGAGCCGATGGATTTAAAGGTGAGCCACCGGCATCTTCACATCACCTATTCCTCGATGAAGTACTCGGACAAGACGTTCATGGGCATGACCACGTCGCCCAGGAACGCCGAAGACGTCATGGAAATGTGCGCGATCCTCTTCGGCGAGGACGTCATGGAGGAGACGCCGGTTGTCACCGGCAACTGCAACGGCAACTCGCCCCTGGTCTGGGACGAGGTGATGCTGGGGGCGATGCGCGCCTTCTGCCGGCGCAACCAGCCCGTCCTGTGCTCGCCCTTCGTGCTGGGCGGTGCCAACACGCCGGCCTCCGTGGCACCGGCCGTAGCCCAGCTCAACGCCGAGGCGCTGAGTGCGCTGGCATACACGCAGGTGGTGCGCAAGGGCTGCCCCGCTATCTATGGCCATTACCTTTCGACCGTGTCGATGAGGTCCGGGGCACCGATGGCGGGAACGCCCGAGATCTCGCTCATGAACTTCATGATCGGGCAGATGGCGCGGCATTACGGTGTGCCCTGGCGGACCTCGAACCTCCTGGGTGGGGCCAAGACTTTCGATGCCCAGGCGGGCTACGAGAGCGCCATGACCATGAACGCCGTGCTCCACGCCGGCGCCAACTATCTCTGGCATTCGGCCGGCTGGAACGAGGCGGGCATGCACTGCTCGGTCGCGAAATTCGTCGTCGACGCCGAGCAGTGCGCCATGGGCTACCGCATGGCCGAAGGCGTTCGCTGGGACGATTTCGATGAGGCGATGGCGGCGGTGCGGGAGGTCGGTCCCGGTGGACACTATCTCGGCCACCCGCACACCCAGGCCAATTTCGAGCGCGCCTTCTTCATGCCCAGGCTGTTCGACAACAATTCGATCGAGCAATGGCAGGCCGAGGGCAGCCAGGAGATCACCGCCCGTGCTCTGGCCCACGCCCGCCGGCTCCTGGACGACTATGAGGAGCCGCGCCTCGACGAAGGCGTGGACGAGGCCCTGCGCGACTACATGGACCGGCGGATGCGGGAGATCCCGGCGGTCGACGCGCTCAACAACGAATTCTAGCCAGCAGACGAGGGCGCGGTGACACTTCCCGAGACGATGGCGGCGGTGCTCCTGACCGGGTACGGCGGCTTCGAGGCGCTCGAGTACCACACCGACGTGCCGATGTCGGAGCCGAAGCCGGCCGAGGTGCTGATCCGCGTCGCCGCCGCGGGCACCAACAACACCGGCATCGACACCCGCATCGGCTGGCGCCC
>JBFWWD010000371.1:0-4427 GCA_050246385.1 Geminicoccaceae bacterium | reverse complement strand
GAAGGCGGCACCGGACGGCTATACGCTGCTCCTGATCAACCTGAGCCAGGCCACCAGCCGCCGGATGTACCGGCGCCTGGCCTACGACCCGATCACGAGCTTCGCGCCGATCGGCCTGATCGCCGATGTGCCGATGACCCTCGTCGCCCGCGCCGACCTGCCGATCGACAACCTCGAGGACCTGATCGAGCATCTGCGGGTGAACGAGGATTCGGTGGCGATCGGCGTCGCCGGGCTCGGCACCTCCTCGCATCTGTGCCGCCTGCTCCTGACCAGCGCCACCGATACGACGGTCATCGACGTGCCCTATCAGGGCACCGCGCCGGCGCTGAAGGACCTGCTCGGCGGCCAGATCGATCTCTTGTGCGACCAGACCAGCGGCACCACGGCCTATATCAGGGCGGGCAGGATCAGGGCCTACGCGCTCACCGCCGAGCACCGGCTGCCGACCCTGCCGGACCTGCCGACCGCGGCGGAGGCCGGCCTGCCGCAGCTGCGCCTGGTGGTGTGGCACGGCCTCTACGCCCCCGCCGGCACCCCTGCGGCGATCGTCGAGCGCCTGTCGGCGGCGCTCCAGGCCGCCGTCGCCGACCCGCAGGTGATCGAGCGCATGACCGCACTCGGCGGCACCATGGTGCCCGCCGACCAGGCGACGCCGCAAGCGCTCGCCGCCAAGCTCGCCGCCGAGACCGTCCGGCTGGTCGGCGTCCTCGACGCCGCGGGCGTGCCGGCCAACTGAGCGGTCACTCCGACCGGCGGCTGAACGACACCGCGTAGGCATCCGTCCTGGTCTGGATCAGCGGGTCGTCCGAGGCCTCGATGCCGTCGATCAGGTTGGTGGGCAGGAACAGGAGCTCCTTCTCCGCGGCGGCACTGTCGTCGGCCACCTTGGTGAGGGTGATCCTGCCCAGCTCGACCGTCTCGCGGTCTGCGGGCCAGGGCTTGGTGGCGTCGTCGAGCGGATCGCCGGCGGCCGCGAGGGTCGCGGACAGGCGGAAGATGGCTCGATCCTTGGCCAGCCGCGGGCCGAGCTCGGCGACCAGGAAGTCCGGCGCCTTGGCCTTGGCCTCGTCGGCGCTCAGATGCTCCGCTCCGTCCACGGGCTCGATCTTGAAGCGGAACGGGTGGCGGGTGCCGTCCTCGGCCACGAACAGGAAGGCGTTGACCCCGTTGTAGGTCTCGCGCGCGAAGCTCGACGGCGTCTGCACCGAGGCGTTCGCCATGGGCACGGCGGGATGGTCGGCCACGAACCGCTCGAGCGGCGTGGGCTTGGCCGCGTCCGGGCCACTGGCGGCCGCTGCCTGCAGCAGGGCCAGGAAATCCTCGCCGGTCGCGACCGGGAAGAAGGCCAGGGAGTTGGCGACGATGTCCATCTCGCTGCCGTCCGGCAGGGTAAACTTGATCGCCATGCCGTGTGGGTTGGCATTCGGAGCGCCGTCGGCGATCTCGGGCAGGCCGGTGGCGTCGGAGAAGCGCACCACCACCGGCAGCTCGCCGCTGCGGAACAGGGCCGTGCCGGAGAGCGCCTTGCCGGCCTCGCCCGGCGTGAAGCTGCCCTCGGCCACGATCCCCTTGGCATGGTTGGCCCTGATGCCGGGATGCCTGCCGAACAGCTGGTTCATCGTGTCGACGATCTGCTCGGGCACCGGCACGTCGTCCGCCCGCGCGGCCGGCCCGGCCAGCAGAATGAGCGAGGTCGCGGCCGCAGCCGTCAAGTACCTGAACCGCATGATCATGACGATATCCCCGGGTGAGGCGTGGCACCAGGCGCATAGCTTGGAACAGGATCGGCGGTAAGTGGGCGGCCTGGAACGCCCGTGAAGTTGATCGGGTGCGATCGCCGCCGACGGTTCTCTGCCCGGGCCACTGTCGCCGAGATCGGCCTGTCGCCGCTGCCCGCGCCGTGGCGGACGCAGGGGCTGCACATGCGGCCATCCGTCGAGCCTTCGTGACCGGCCGCGATGCGAAACTAGTGTTTGGCGCCAGCCGATTGCGCTTATCTGAGTGGGCCAGTGCGGCCCGAGCCGCGGGAGCCTTGA
This sequence comes from Geminicoccaceae bacterium, assembly GCA_050246385.1. Taxonomy (GTDB): domain Bacteria; phylum Pseudomonadota; class Alphaproteobacteria; order Geminicoccales; family Geminicoccaceae; genus Benzoatithermus. The sequence goes on along the minus strand of JBFWWD010000371.1, from coordinate 2,388 downwards.
GCATGACCGATCGCTATGCCGGGGGCGTCCGCCCCTCCGAGATCACCCCCGAGCGGATCTGGCTCCGACGCCGCGAGCTCCTGGCGGGCGCCGCCGCCGTGGGGCTGGTAGGCTCGTTCACCGAGACCGCCGCCGCCGAGGCGCTGAATGCGGTCCCGAGCTCCTTCTCCACCGACGAGAAGGAGAACTCGCTCGAGGACATCACGCACTACAACAACTACTACGAGTTCGGCACCGGCAAGACCGATCCGTCCGAATATGCCGGCAAGCTCACCACCAAGCCCTGGACGGTCAAGGTCGACGGCCTGGTCGCGAGGCCGGCGGAGTATCATCTCGAGGATCTGCTCGGCTCGGTCACGCTGGAGGACCGGATCTACCGGCTGCGCTGTGTCGAGGCCTGGTCGATGGTGATCCCGTGGGTCGGCTTCCCGCTCGCCGAGCTGCTCGAGCGGGTCGAGCCGCAGGGCAGTGCCAAGTACGTCGCTTTCGAGACCTTGCTGCGGCCGGAGGAGATGCCCGGCACCAGCGGCTACTGGGGCATCCAGTGGCCCTATGTCGAGGGCCTGCGCCTCGACGAGGCCATGCACCCGCTCACCATCCTCGCGGTCGGCCTCTACGGCGAGACCCTGCCGAACCAGAACGGCGCCCCGATCCGTCTGGTCGTGCCCTGGAAGTACGGGTTCAAGAGCATCAAGTCGGTGGTGCGGATCAGCCTGGTCGAGGAGCAGCCGCCGACCACCTGGAACCTGTACGCGCCGCAGGAGTACGGCTTCTACTCGAACGTGAATCCCGCGGTCGACCATCCGCGCTGGAGCCAGGCCAGCGAGCGTCGGATCGGCGAGGGCGGCCTGTTTGCCAAGCGCCGCCCGACCCTGCCCTTCAACGGCTACGCCGATCAGGTCGCCAGCCTGTATGCGGGCATGGACCTGAAGCAGTATTACTGAGGTGGCGCGGGCCTTGCCCTGGTATCAGCGCGTCCGCCCGGGCGCGCTCTACCTCGTCGGCCTGCTGCCCGGCGCCTGGACCTTCACGCTCGGGGTCATGGACCGGCTCGGCCCCGACCCGATCAAGGCGCTGGAGCATGATCTCGGCCTGTGGGCGCTGAAGTTCCTGGTGATCGGGCTCGCCATCACGCCGCTGCGCCGGCTCACCGGCATCAGCCTGCTGCGCTATCGTCGCGCGCTGGGCGTGTTGGCCTTCGTCTATGCCTGCCTGCACCTGACGACCTATCTGCTGCTCGACCAGAATCTCGATCTCGGCGCAATCTGGGCCGACATCCTCAAACGGCCCTACATCACGATCGGCATGGCCGCATTCCTGGTGCTGATCCCCCTCGCCGCCACCTCGAACAACGCCATGCTGCGTCGCCTCGGCGGCCCGGCCTGGCAGAAGCTGCATCGCTGGGTCTACCTCGCCGTGGCACTGGCGGTGACCCACTTCGTCATGGTGGCCAAGGTCTGGGAGACGGACTCCCTGGTCTATGCCGGGCTGGTGCTGGGGCTCCTGGGATATCGGATGATCGCTCGCGTCCAGACGCGCGCTCGTCCGCGCCACGCGGGAGTTGCCACGACGCCGGCACCGGCTCACCAATGATCGGCGCGGTACCCGCCAGATCGGGGTCAGTGCAGCAGCATCAGCGCCGCCGCCCCAAGCCAGAAGGGCAGGCTCAGCAGCAACCCGAGGCCCAAGCCCTGGGCGAAGCGTTCCTCCTCGCCCTGACCGATGCGGATGGTGCGCGCCGCCGGTTTTCTGTGCGCTGTCGGGCGCGCGCGAACCAGATCTCCTACCGAAGACATGCTGGTCGTCCCGAATGTGCACGCCGTCGTTACATCGGCTTGTCCTGTCGATGATGCGCCGGCAGTGCCCGTTGTAGCAGCACAACATCGACCTCGCCGCCCGGTTTCATGCCGGCACTTGGCAGGAACCCGACCGGCTTGAATCCCACGCTTTCGTGAAGGCGGATCGAGGCGCGGTCGCGCGCGTCCAAACTACCGGGGCCATCAAAAGCTGCGTCGCACTCTCCTCGAGGCGTACGCTGGCTCAGATGTAGTAGGCGCGCAGCGGCTCGAAGCCGTTGAACGCCACCGCCGCGTAGGTCGTGGTGTAGGCCCCCGTCGACGCGATCTCGAGCCGGTCGCCGACCTGCAGGTCCGCGGGCAGCGTGTAGCCGCTGCGCTCGTACAGCACGTCGGCGCTGTCGCAGGTCGGGCCTGCCAGGATCACCTCCCGCGCCGACCCGCGCCGCCGGCTCGCGATCGGGTAGCGAATGGCCTCGCCCTCGGTCTCGGCGAGGCCGCCGAAGCGGCCGATGTCGAGATAGACCCATGGGCGCGGATCACCTTCGCCCTTCTCCGCGATCAGGACGACCTCGGTCTGGATCACGCCGGC
>JBFWWD010000370.1:0-4434 GCA_050246385.1 Geminicoccaceae bacterium | reverse complement strand
GGCGAAGCGCAGCTCCGGCGCGTCGCGCTGCCGGTGCTCGCGCAGGCGCATCCAGCCGGTGAGGCTGCCCTGCGGGTCGATGTCGACCACCGCCACCCGCCGGCCGAGCGCCTTGAGGGCGGTGGCGAGCTGGATCACCAGGGTGGTCTTGCCGGCGCCGCCCTTCTGCTGCGCCACGGTCACCACGGATGCCATGGAGCCTCCCTCTGTCCGCGCTCAGTAGCCGCGCGCGCGATCGACCAGGTGCAGCAGCGGGCGACCGTCGCGCAGGCGCCGCAGATTGTCGGCCACCGCGTCGACGGCGCTGTCCGGGTCGGCGAAGGCGGCGACATGCGGCGTGACGTCGATCGAGGGATGGCTCCAGAACGGGTGCCCGGCCGGCAGCGGCTCCTCGGAGAAGCAGTCCAGGCTGGCATGGGCCAGCCGGCCGCCGTCCAGTGCCGCGAGCAGGTCGCGCGCCACCAGATGCGCGCCGCGGCCGACATTGATCAGCCGGGCACCGGCGGGCAGGCCCGCGAACAGCTCCGCGCTCAGGATGCCGCGGGTGGCTGCCGTCAGCGGCAGCAGGCAGACCAGGATGTCGGTCCCCGCCAGGAACGGCGCCAGCCCTGCGGCCCCGGCGAAGCTCGTGCCGCCCGGCAGCTCCTTGGCGCCCCGGCTCCAGCCGCGCACCGCGAAGCCGTTGGCCGCCAGCACGCCCGCCGCATGGCTGCCGAGCTCGCCCAGGCCCATGATCCCGACCCGGGTCGCGGCGGGCGGCTCGGGCAGGGCGAAGCTCCAGCGGCCGGCACGCTGCTCGCGCGCGAAGTGGTCGAGCCGGCGGTGATATTTGAGGACCAGCGCCAGCACGAACTCGCCCATGCCGCGCGTCATCGACCCGTCGACCAGCCGGCACAGCGGCACGTCGGGCAGATCCGGGTCGGCTAAGAGGCCGTCGACCCCCGCACCCAGGGACTGGATCAGCCGCAGATTGGGAAAGCCGCGCAGCATGCCCGGCGGTGCGCGCCAGACCAGCGCCGCCTCGATCGCCGCGGGATCGCCGAACTCGGGCGAGATGCGGAGCTCGAGGCCGGGCAGCCTCGCCTGGAGCGCGTCGCGCCAGGCTGCCGCATCGTCGTCCGGGCTGTGGAACAGAACCGCCAAGGGGCCGATCTCCTGCGGCGATGGTCGCGGCGTTGTCGCCCGTTTGTCGCGCAACGGCAAGCCGCCGCGCCGGACAGCGCGCCGGGCGCCGCGACACACCGGCGTACCACCGGCTTAACGGGCCGTTCAGCTCGACGACCTAGCCTGGGCGCGACCGGCTCCTGGTGGAGGTTGCACGCCGACATGGCCGAGCCCGGCGTCCTGCTGGCCCATCCCCATCCCGAGCGCCTGAGGGCGGCTGCCGAGGCGCTCGCCCGGGAATATCCGGTGGAGGTCACCGGCGACGGCGGGGCGGCCTACGAGGTGCTGGCCTGCGGACGCTGCGAGATCGCTCTGATCGCCATGTCGCTTCCGGGACTGAGCGGCCTCGAGGCGCTGCGGCGGCTCGAGGGCCTCGCCTTGGGTCGGCGGCCGCTGGTCATCGCGGCGGGCGCCGCGGACGATGTGCGCCTGCAGGTCGTGCGCACCCACGGCCTCGCCGACACGCTGCTGCCGCTGCCCTGCCCCGACGGCGTGCTGTTGCGTGCCGTCTGGGCGCTGCTCGACCGGGCCGTGGAGCGGCGCTGGGCCAAGCTTCCGCCCCTGCCCAAGGCGATGGTGCGGACGACGCGCGGGCTGCTGAGCACCGCGGTCGACGCGGTGACCGGGGGCGCCGAGATCCCGGCCGAGCGGGCGCGGCTCGCCGGCCAGCAGGTGGTCGAGGCGCTGTGCGCCCGCATCATGGGCGGCGTGCTGGACGATCTGCGGCGCCACCACGACTACACCTTCGCCCACTCGTTCCGCGTCGCGAGCCATCTCGCCACCTTCGCGCTGGCCACCGGCATGCGCCGCGAGGATGCCGAGCTGCTGGCCCAGGCCGGGCTCCTGCACGACATCGGCAAGACCGCGATCCCGGTCGGCATCCTCGACAAGCCGGGGCCGCTCGACAGCGGCGAATGGAGCGTGATCCAGCGCCATCCGCAGATCGCGGCCGAGGTGCTGCAGCGCAGCCAGTCGCTGCCCGCCCATCTGATCCGAATCGCGCTGCGCCACCACGAGCGGCTGGACGGGTCGGGCTACCCGCACGGTCTGGCGGGCACGGAGATCGACGAGCCGAGCCTGCTCTGCGCCATCGCCGACGTGCACACCGCACTCACCGACCGGCGCGCCTATCGCAGCCCGGTGGAGGAGGAGGCGGCGTTCACCCGGATGCGCCCCCTGGCCGGCCGGCACCTCGAGCCGGGGCTGCTCAAGCGCTACGAGGCGGTGATGCTCGATTCGCGACCGCCGGACGGGAGGGGCCGTGGCGGATGACCTTGACCTGGTCGCCGGGCGTCAGCGTGCGGCCCCGGTCGAGCCCGTTGAGGAGAACGAACAGGCCGCGCGGATCGGGCACGCCCTCCATCTGGCCGACGAAACTGTCGACGGTGTCGCCGGCCTTGACCGGCACGAGCACCACCCGCTGCGGGCGGATGACGGCTGCTTCCGCTGCCGAGAGAGTGCGCAGGCTCCGCAGGCTGCCCTCGAAGGCGGCGACGTCCTGGCGGTCGAGGCCGCGCCGGTCGGCGAAGATGAACCGGTACACCTTGCCGCCACCGGCGTCGGCGACCGCGAACATGGCGCCGGCCGGGTTGCCACCGATCTCGACCCGGCCGAACCCGACCGCCGCCTGCCGCCCGTCGAGCGGCACGAGCTGCAGGTCCTGCAGCCGCTGGTTCTTGACCCAGCCCTGCTGGAGGTACCCGCGCAGGTCGCCGCCCGCCCCACCGGCCATGTCGAACAGCATGAGCCGCCCCGCGCCGTCGGTGCCGGCCACCGCGTCCGGCGAGTTCTGCAGGCGGAAGCCCGAGGGTGCGTCGAACGCGATCTTGAGCCCGGGATGACGGAAGCTCGTGCCCTCGATCACGCCCTGCGCCGGGTCCTCGCCATAGAGGACGCCGTCGATCGCGGCCAGCAACTGGGGCCGGTCCGTCTCGCGCGCGCCGGGCATCTCGCTGCTCACCGCCTCGACCGCGCGCGCCACCCGGTCCGGCGTGCGCGGATGGCTGCGGAACCAGTCGCCGACGAGGCTCGCCTCGCCCGTCCCGCCGCCCTGCGTCTTCTGCCGGTAGGCGTCGTCGGCGCCCAGCGTGGCGAGGAAGCTCCCCATCGCCGCGGGATCGTAGCCCGCCCGGCCGAGATAGCGGATGCCCAGCTGGTCGGCCTCGAACTCCTGCTCGCGCGAGTAGCCCTGGACGTAAAGCGCGGCTCCCGTCGAGGCGAGCTGGCCGAAGGTCTGGCCGCCGAGCTCCGCCCCCTGCGAGCCGCCGAGATACGCGCCGAGGAGCATGCCGCCGAGCTGCGCCGCGACCGTGCCGACCTGGCCGATCTGAGCCCGGTCGTAGCGCTGCGCGGTATGGCGCGCCGTGACGTGGCCGACCTCGTGGCCCAGCACGCCCGCCAGCTCCGCCTCGTTGTTGGTGAGCGCGATCAGGCCGCGCGTGACGTAGATGTAGCCGCCGGGCAGCGCGAAGGCGTTGACCACGTCGGTGTCGAGCACGGTGAAGGTGAAGCTCTCGCCGCTCAGCTCCGAGGCGCCCTTGATCCGGTTGCCGACCTTGTCGACATAGGCCTGCAGCCTGGCATTGTCGTACTGACCGCCGAACTCCTGCAGGGCCTTGGGATGCTCCTGCCGGCCGAGCTTCTTCTCGTCGGCGGGCGTCAGCGAGGTGTATTGCAGCTCGCCCGTGGCCGGATTGCGGACCTGGGTACAGCCGACCGCTCCCACGGCCAAGGCAGCGGCCAGAACGGCGGCGAAAAGCTGTCTCATTCCTCCACCTCGATCTGCGCCGGATGCACGAGCTCGATCATCGGCCCGGCACTCTCGAACAGCCAGCCGCGGGCGAGGATCCGTCGACCGGCCAGCGTCTCGACCGCCAGACCCGCCCGCGCGAACCCGGCCAGATCGCGGTTCTCCGCCCGCAGCGTGAAGTCCCGTCGCCAGTCCGCTCCGAAGTCGAGATAGGTGAACCTGCCGCGGCGCGCCACCGCCGAGACGGTGCCTCGCACCAGGACGAACGCGCCGCGCCGCGCCGCCACCCGCTCCGCCGGCCATGGCCCGTACCGACCATCCGCCCATACGCCGAGCCTCTGGTCGCGCGCGGTCCGCTCCAGCGCCAGCAGGCGCCCGAGATCGGCGGTTGCGACATCATCAGCCGGCGCGACGACGGCCTGCCCGCTCGCCACCAGGCTCGCCTGCAGCCAGCTGCCGTCCGCCGCGCGCAGTTGCGCCCGTACGCGGCCGTGCCGGTCGAGCACGACCCCCGCCGGGTC
>JBFWWD010000369.1:0-4475 GCA_050246385.1 Geminicoccaceae bacterium | reverse complement strand
GAGGCGGAGCTGATCGCCTGGTCCAAGGACAGGCTCGCCGGCTTCAAGCGGCCGCGGGCCTGCTCGTTCATCCCCGACGCGGAGATGCCGCGCACGGCCACCGGCAAGAACCTGCATCGGGTGCTCCGGGCACAGTTGATGGCCGAGAAGGGAGACTGATCCTTGACCAGTGCAGCGAGCGGCTCGATCGACCTCAACGCCGATCCGAACGCCTGTGCCGCCTGGATCGCGCGCTTTCTCCAGGCGCGCGGCATCGACCGGGTGTTCGGGCTGCAAGGTGGCCATATCCAGCCGACCTGGGACCATATTGCCCGCCTCGGCATCCGCATCGTCGACGTGCGCCACGAAGGGGCCGCCGTGCACATGGCGCACGCCCATGCCGAGCTGACCGGACAGCTGGGCGTGGCCATGGTCACCGCCGGCCCGGGCGTGACCAACACGGTGACCGCGGTTGCCAACGCCAAGCTGGCACGCATCCCGGTGCTGCTGATCGGCGGCTGCACGTCGCGGCCGCAGGCCAATATGGGTCCGCTGCAGGACATCCCGCACGTCGACATCCTGCGCCCGGTGACCAACCAGGCCCGCACGCTGCGCGTGGCGGAGCAGGTGATCCGCGAGCTGGACGAGGGCGTGTCGCGCGCCATGGGCGACATGGGCGAGCCCGGCCCGGTCTATCTCGAGATCCCGACCGACGTGCTGCGCACCCGGGTTCCGCCGCAGCTGGTGCTCGAGGACTGGATGCGCCCGAAGCCGCCGCGCACGCTGGAGCCCGACCCGGCGGGCGTCGCCGCCGCGGTCGACGCACTCTGGTCGGCCGAGCGGCCGCTGGTGATGACGGGGCGGGGTGCCAGGCAGGCCAGTGCCGAGCTGGTGCGCCTGCTCGACCGCAGCGGTGCCGTCTATCTCGACACGCAGGAGAGCCGCGGGCTGGTGCCGCCCGCCCATCCGTCGGTCGTGGGCGCCATGCGTGCCGTGGCGATGACCGAGGCCGACCTCGTGCTCGTGATCGGCCGCAAGCTCGACTACCAGATGGGCTACGGCTCGCCGGCGGTGTTCCCCAAGGCACGCTTCGTCCGGATCGCCGACACGGCGGGCGAGCTGATCGACAACCGGCGCGGCGATCCCGAGCTGCTGGCCACGCCGGCTCTGGCCCTGGCGGCCATGGTGGAGGCGGCGGGCAACCGCGAGCCTGCGGTCGATCGCGCCTGGAGCCAAGGTTTGCGCCGGCGCCATCGGGAGCGTTCCGCGAAGGCTGCCGACGCCGCGGTGCGGCAGACGGTGGGCAGCGACGGCAAGATCCATCCCGGCGCGATCTTCGCCGCACTCAGGGAGCTCGCCGATCCGGACCTCATCGCCATCGCGGACGGCGGCGACCTGCTCAGCTTCGCGCGGGTCGGACTGGATGCCGGCACCTACCTGGACGCCGGCGCCTTCGGCTGCCTCGGCGTCGGCGCTCCCTACGCCGTCGCCGCCTCGCTGGCGTTCCCCGGGCGGCAGGTGATCTGCGTCACCGGTGACGGTGCCTTCGGCCTCAACGCGATGGAGATCGACACCGCCGCCCGGCACGGCGCCAAGGCGGTGTTCATCGTCTCCAACAACGCCGCCTGGAACATCGAGCGCTACGACCAGGAGACCAATTACGGCGGCCGCGTGATCGGCACCCTGCTGGCCCATTCCGACTATGCCGCCATGGCCCGCGCCTTCGGCCTGCACGGCGAGCGGGTCGAGCGGCCGGAGGAGCTGCGCGACGCCATCGCCCGCGCTTTGGCCAATGCCCCGGCCCTGGTCGACGTCGTGACCTCGCAGACCGTGGTCTCGTCGGACGCGCAGAAGGGCCTGGGCTTCGTGCCCGACTACCAGGCCCTCACCGCCTGGGACGATGCGGAGCGCAGGCGGCGCGAGGGCTAGGGGCCATGGCCGATCGCTTCGACCTCACCGGCAAGGTCGCCCTGGTGACGGGCGCCTCGGGTGGGCTGGGGCTGCATTTCGCGCGCACGCTGGCCGAGGCGGGTGCGAAGGTCGCCCTGGCCGCGCGGCGCATGGAGCAGCTCGAGGCCAACGTGGCGGCGATCGGTGGTGGAAGGGCCATCGCCGTCGCCATGGACGTGACCGATGCTGGCAGCGTCGGGCGAGGCGTCGCCGAGGTCGCGCGGCGCCTCGGTCCCGCCACCATCGTCGTCAACAATTCGGGCGTCACCGCCACGCGTTCGGCACTCGACCTCGACGAGGGCGAGTGGGACAGGATCATGGACACCAACCTCAAGGGTGCCTGGCTGGTGAGCCGGGCGGCCGCCAGGCTCCTGATCGAGGCCAGGCTCGCCGGCAGCATCGTCAACATCGCCTCGATCCTGGGCTTTCGCGTCGCCGGCCATGTCGCGCCCTACGCCGCTTCCAAGGCGGGGCTCGTGCAGCTCACGCAGGCGCTCGCCCTGGAGTGGGCGCGCCATCGCATCCGGGTCAACGCGATCGCACCGGGCTACGTCGAGACCGACCTCAACCGGGCGTTCTTCGCGTCCGATCCGGGCAAGGCGCTGATCGCCCGGATTCCCCAGCGCCGGTTGGGTCGGCTCGCGGACCTCGACGGGCCCCTGCTGCTGCTCGCCTCCGGTGCCTCGGCCTACATGACCGGCAGCAGCATCGTGGTCGACGGCGGCCATCTGCAGTCGAGCCTGTGAGCCGCAGGAGAGTGCCATGAGCGCGCCGTCGGAACCGTTCCGCCTGCGGGTGCCGGACGGCGCCATCGCGGATCTGCGCGAGCGCCTCGCACGCACGCGCTTGCCCGACCAGGCGCCCGGGGAGCCCTGGGCCTACGGGACCGACGTCGGCTATCTGCGCGGGCTTATCGACCATTGGCGCGACCTCTTCGACTGGCGTGCGCAGGAGACGCTGCTCAACGCGTTCCCGCAGCACAGGCTGCCGCTGCACGGGATCGACCTGCACTTCCTGCACGTGCCCGGCAACGGGCCGGCGCCCATGCCGCTGCTCCTGCTGCATGGCTGGCCGGGCTCGGTGCTCGAGTTTCTGGAGGTCATCCCGCGGCTGACCGATCCGGCGCGCTTCGGCGGCGATCCGGCCGACGCGTTCACGGTGGTCGCGCCGTCGCTGCCGGGCTTCGGCCTGTCCTTCGCGCCCGGCCAGAGGCGCTTCTCGGCCGAGCAGATGGCCGACTGCGTCGCCGAGCTGATGACCGGCACGCTGGGCTATGGGCGCTTCGCCGTGCAGGGCGGCGACTGGGGCGCGTTCGTCGCGGCTCGGCTCGGCTACGCCCATGCCGCCAGCCTGTGCGGCATCCATCTCAACTTCATGCCCCTGCGCCGCGACCCGGCCATGCTGGCCGATCCGACGCCGGACGAGCGCCGCTACCTCGACGAGCTCGCGGTCTTCATGCGCGAGGAGACCGGCTATCAGTGGATCCAGGGCACGCGCCCGCAGACCCTGGCGTTCGCGCTGACCGATTCGCCGGCGGGGCTGGCGGCCTGGATCGTCGAGAAGTTCCGGCTCTGGACCGACTGCGGCGGCGAGGTCGAGAGCGTGCTGAGCCGCGACCGGCTGCTCGCCAACGTCTCGCTCTACTGGTTCACGGGTGCGATCGGCTCCTCCTTCTAGCCCTACTATGCCCGGATGCACGGGCCGTGGCCGGTGCCCGAGGGTGCGACGGTCGACGTGCCGACCGGCTACGCCCAGTTCCCGTGCGAGATCCTCCGCCCGCCGCGCTCGCTGGCCGCGCGCACCTTCACCGACATCCGGCGCTGGAGCGTGATGCCGCACGGCGGCCATTTCGCCGCCATGGAGCAGCCCGACGCCCTGACCGGCGAGATCCGCGCGTTCTTCCGGCCCCTGCGCGCCGAGATCGCGCCGGAGCGGCCCGCTCCGGCCTGAACCAGCCGTTGCGGCCGGCGGTCGATGGGCGGACCATGCGCCGCGCCGCGGGGGATCCGCAGCCGGGGAGGCGAACGACATGGGCAAGGCCACGGCGGTGACGGCGGGCGCGGAGGGAGCCGAAAGGGTGGCAGCCCCGGTCTACCCGGCCACCACGGCCGAGTTCATCAACGTGTTCGCGCACTATCACCGGGCCGAGATCGCCCGGATGGCCGGCTGGCGCGACCGGATCGACCGGACCACCAACTGGGCGATCACCGTCGTGGCGGCGATGCTGTCGGTCTCGCTGTCGACGCCGAGCGCGCATCACGGCGTGCTGCTGTTCGCCATGCTCCTGGTCGGCCTGCTGCTCATGATCGAGGCGCGCCGCTACCGGTTCTTCGACGTCTACCGCGCGCGCGTGCGCCGGATCGAGCGCAACTACTACGCCCAGATCCTGGCACCCGAGGCCCAGGTCGAGGACGGCTGGACCCGCTGCCTCGGCGAGGATCTGCGCCGGCCCCTGTTCCACATCTCGCTGCAGGAGGCGATGTCCCGGCGGCTGCGCAGGAACTATGGCTGGCTGTTCCTGATCCTCGTGCTCGCCTGGATGCTGA
>JBFWWD010000368.1:0-4488 GCA_050246385.1 Geminicoccaceae bacterium | reverse complement strand
GTGCCCGGCGGGGATCCGCTGACCGGTCGCCAGTCCCTCCCCGGCCAGCTCGGTGCCGGGCAGGATGTCGACGCGGGCGACGACGACGTTGTCGCTGGGGTTCAAGCGGACGGTGAGCGGGGCCGTAGCCATCGAAGATGCCTTTCCTGCTGAGCCACGCGATCATAGCGGCTCGGCCCAGGCGCGCCACCGCCAGAACCGTTCAAAAAAGCATGCCGCCCGAGGCGGAATCGAGATCGACGTGAACGCTGTCGAATCCGGGGGCTCTCGTTCGTCGTGATGTCGGAGCGGGCCGTTCGAGTCCTGAACCGGGAGAAGTCGAGATGCGCTTCATGATCATCGTCCGGGCAACCGTCCAGTCCGAGGCGGAGCGGACGCCAATGCCGAGCGAGGAGCTCCTGGCGGCGATGGCGAGCTATCATGAGGAGCTCGCCAAGGCCGGCATCCTGCTCGACGCCAACGGCCTGCAGCCGAGCGCCAAGGGCTGGCGCATCCGTTACGAGAACGGCAGTCGGCGCGTGATCGACGGTCCCTTCGCCGAGACCAAGGAGCTCATCGCGGGTTACACGCTCGTTCAGGTGAGCTCGCGGGAGGAAGCACTGGAGTGGTCGCGCCGCTTCCCGGCCCCGTTCGAGGGTCCGGAGCCCTGCGAGATCGAGGTGCGGCAGGTCTACGAGCTGGATGATTTCCCCCAGAGCGACAGCGTCGAGCGCTTTCGTGAGCTCGAGGCGGCGCGGCAGGGCTGAGGAGCGGACCGATGACGATCAAGCCATACCTGTTCTTCGACGGCTGCGCCGAGGAGGCAATCGCCTTCTATCGCGAGGTGCTGGGCGCCGAGGTGCTGATGCTGATGCGATTCAAGGAGTGCCCCGACCCGCCGCCGCCCGGGGTGGGGGCGCCGGGTTCCGAGAACAAGGTCATGCATGCGAGCCTCAAGATCGGCGACGCCGAGCTGATGCTGTCCGACGGCAGTTGCGGCGGCCAGCCCGAGTTCCGCGGCATGTCCCTGGCGCTGTCGGCCAAGGATGCCGGCGAGGCTCGGCGGTTGTTCTCGGCCCTGGGTGAGGGCGGGCAAGTGCAGATGCCGTTCGGCCCGACCTTCTTCTCGCCCGGCTTCGGGATCGTCGCCGACCGCTTCGGTGTGTCCTGGATGGTGGTCACCGAGAGCTGAGCTGGCCGGTTGCGCCCACCCATTCCGGATGGTCTGATCGCCGCCCGTGAGCCAGGACCCGACCCACGCCGCGATCCACGCCGTCTGGCGGATCGAGCGGCCCCGGCTGATCGCCGGGCTCGCTCGGCTCGTGCGCGATGTCGGGGTGGCCGAGGATCTCGCCCAGGACGCGCTCGTCATCGCCCTCGAGCGCTGGCCGACGACGGGCGTGCCCGAGCGGCCGGCGGCTTGGCTGATGGCCGCCGCCAAGCATAAAGCACTCGACCGACTGCGCCGCCGCCGCATGCTCGCGCGCAAGCACGAGCAGATCGCGGGCGAGCAGCAGATCGAGCCGTTTTCCGTGCCGGACCACGAGGCGGCGCTAGACGATGAGGTCGGCGACGATCTCCTGCGCCTGATCTTCGTCGCCTGCCATCCCATCCTGCCGACCGAGGCCCGCACGGCGCTTACCCTTCGTCTCCTGGGCGGCCTGACCACGCCCGAAATCGCCCGAGCCTTCCTGGTGCCCGAGCCGACCGTGGCGCAGCGGATCGTGCGCGCCAAGCGCACGCTCGCCCAGGCCAAGGTGCCGTTCGAGGTGCCACGCGGCCCCGAGCTCGCGGCACGGCTCGAATCGGTACTCGAGGTGGTCTACCTGATCTTCAACGAGGGCTATGCCGCGACGGCCGGGGACGACTGGACCAGACCCGCCTTGTGCGCGGAGGCGCTGCGGCTCGGGCGCATCCTCGCCGGTCTCGCACCCGCCGAGCCCGAGGTGTACGGTCTGGTCGCGTTGATGGAGCTGCAAGCGTCGCGGCTCCCGGCCCGGATCGGCACCGATGGCATTCCCGTGCTCCTGCTCGACCAGGACCGCCGCCGCTGGGATCGCCTGCTGATCCGGCGAGGGCTGGCCGCCCTGGCCCGTGCCGAAGCCCAGGGGGGCGCCGACGGCCTTTATGCCCTGCAGGCCGCGATCGCCGCCTGTCACGCCCGCGCGGCGACGCCGGAGAGTACGGATTGGCGGCGTATCGAGTCCCTCTACGCCGTGCTCGCCCGATCCACGCGCTCGCCCGTGGTGGAGCTCAACCGTGCCGTGGCCGTGGGCATGGCCGAGGGTCCGGCGGCAGGGCTGGCCCTGGTCGACGCCCTCGCCGAGACGGGTGCTCTCGAGCGCTACCACCTGCTCGCGAGCGTGCGTGGCGATCTGCTGGCCAAGCTCGGCCGGGCCGAGGAGGCGCGTGCCGAATTCACGAGAGCAGCCGCGCTCACCCGCAATGCGAGCGAGCAGGCATTGCTCCTGCGTCGCGCCGCGGTCCAGTGAGCCGCCGCCTGCCGCCTTTGGGCGCCCTGCGCGCCTTCGAGGCGGCGGCCCGCCACGAGAGCTTCGCCAAGGCGGCGGACGAGCTCGCGGTCACACCGGCCGCGATCAGTCAGCAGATCCGCCAGCTCGAGGCCGATCTCGGCGTCACCCTGTTCCGTCGCCTTCCGCGTGGCCTGGTCCTCACCCAGGCCGGCCGGAGTGCTCTGCCGGAGTTCGGCCAGGCGTTCGCCCATCTGTCCCGAGGGGTCGAAGGACTGCGCGGCGGCTCGCTGGTGGGCCCGCTCACCGTCTCGGGGATTCCGTCCTTTGCCGGGCGATGGCTGGTGCCGCGTCTCGGCCGCTTCCTTGCTGCCTACCCGGAGATCGAGATCACCGTCCGCTCCGAGCTCCGCAACGTGGACTTCGCCCGCGAGGACGTCGATCTCGGCATCCGCTACGGCAAGGGCGTCTATCCTAGCCTCGACACCACGCTCCTGCTCACCGAGGAGGTCTTTCCAGTCTGCGCACCCACGCTGCTAGCCGGCGAGCGGCCGCTGCGGCGTCTGGACGATCTGCGCCACCACACGCTGCTGCACGACCGTCAGCTCTCCAGCGACGAGCCGTCGCTGCAGTGGCGCAGCTGGCTGCGGACATTCGGCCTCGATGGCGGGGAGTTCGAGCGCGGCCCCGGCTTCACCGACGCCCTGATGATGATGACCGCCTGCGAGCGCGGCCTCGGCGTGGCGCTCGGCCGCGGCGGTCTCTGTGCCGAAGAGCTTGCGAACGGCCGCCTGGTCCGCCCGTTCCCACAGAGCCGGCCTGCAGAGTATGCCTACTACGCCGTGGTTCCCACCGGCCATGGCGAGGCGCCGCGGGTGCGGACGTTCCTCGCCTGGCTCGAGGATGAGGCGGGCCGAACGCGACTGGTGACGGAAGCGCGCTGATGCACGACGCCCATCGCGGCCTACAGAACGTCGTCCGGGTGCACGAAGCCGCCGACGCGGGGCGGCACCTCGAGGGAGCGGTGGTCGTCGAGCGCAGCACCCAGCTCCAGCATCACCCCTTGGGCCAGCAGCGGGATGACAGCGTGCAGCCGCACGGCGTCGTCGAGCAGCCAGGCCGCCGAGGAGCCGGCTGGTTCGATCGTCGGCCAGAGCTGGGCCATCACGGCCTCGGGCTCCGCCTGGTTGGGATAGGCCTCGAGCATCTGGCGTGCCTCGCTCAAGGCGTGCGCCATTGCCGTCGCCACTCCAGCGCGGACCATGAGCGCATAATGCGCCGCGCCCGCCTCCCCGGCCCGCACCACGCGGTTTGGCGGCACGAGCGGGTCGAGGACGGCGCCGGCCAGCTCGATGCCGCGCTCGTCGCCGGCGACCAGCACGGTCGCCGGCTTCTCGATCAGCGCGCAGTCGACATAGTACAGTGATCGATGTCGCATCCGTCGGAACCGTCGAAGCGTGTCGCCCCAGTAGCTCGGGGTCGGGTCGAGGACCACGTCGCCCGGCTCCATCACGACGTAGCAGCGGTCGATGATCCGATCGACCTCGGCTCCTGCCGGCAGATCCAGAATGAAACGCCGAGGATGCTCGAGCGCGTCGAAATAGCCCTCCAGCCGATCGACCGAGGCGACTCCGCGCGACAGGTCGTCGACCTCGGCACAAGCGACTGGTTCAAGCCCGGCCCGAGCCAGCCGGTCAGCGAGACCCGAATGATGCCCGAATATGCCGATCCGCATCACGCCGCGCCCTGATCCTTGATCGATCAGCGTCTTAGTGCGGCATTGACGGTGAAGGAATGGCCGACCCGCTCCGGCCGGCCATTCGTCGCAGACTCAGCTGTTGCCGGCGCCAGCCTTGGGAATCGGGGTGCTGTTGTTCGACGAGGCGACGGTCTGGTTCTTGGAGGCCGTCTGCATCGGGCAGGCCATGGCCGCTCCCGAGGCGATCAGGAA
Source organism: Geminicoccaceae bacterium (assembly GCA_050246385.1). Taxonomy (GTDB): domain Bacteria; phylum Pseudomonadota; class Alphaproteobacteria; order Geminicoccales; family Geminicoccaceae; genus Benzoatithermus. The sequence goes on along the minus strand of JBFWWD010000368.1, from coordinate 87 downwards.
GGCAGCGGCGACGGCAAGCGTGACAATGCGCATGTCCGATCTCCTACGGTCGGTGACCATCAGATTGTGACATCGTGGCAATCCGAG
>JBFWWD010000367.1:0-4488 GCA_050246385.1 Geminicoccaceae bacterium | reverse complement strand
GGGCGACAACATCGCGATGGAGGTCGACCTGATCGCCCCGATCGCGATGGAAAAGGGCCTGCGCTTCGCCATCCGCGAAGGCGGCCGCACCGTCGGCGCCGGCGTCGTCGCCGACATCATCGCCTGACGCTGCGGGAGCGGAGCTGTCGTGGGCTTGCGTCCGCGACGGCTCTGCTCTATGCACGGCCGTCCCGGCGGCGGGGAGCGGCGCACGGACGCTGCCGTGCACACAAGCCCCACCGGCCGTAGCGGGCTAGGAGTGTAGCTCAACTGGTAGAGCACCGGTCTCCAAAACCGGGGGTTGGGGGTTCGAGCCCCTCCACTCCTGCCAGCCGCCGGCGGGCGGACCCGATTACCGGAACGTAGACGGATCGATGATGGCGAAGGTTTCGCCTGCCCAGTTCATCCGCGAGGTGCGGCAGGAGCTGGCCAAGGTCACTTGGCCGACGCGGAAGGAGACGGTGGCGACCACGCTGAGCGTGCTCGCCATGTCGGCGCTCGCAGCCCTGTTCTTCTTCGTCGTTGATCAGGTCATCGCCTACGGGGTGCGGGTCATCCTGGGTTTGGGGGCCTGAGCATGTCGCAGCCGCGCTGGTTCATCATCCACGTCTATTCCGGCTTCGAGAAGAAGGTGATGGACTCGATCCGCGAGCAGGCGGAGCAGAAGGGTCTGGGCCATCTGTTCGAGGACATTCTCGTGCCGATGGAGGAGGTGGTCGAGGTCCGCCGCGGCAAGAAAGTCGCGGCCGAGCGCAAGTTCTTCCCGGGCTATGTGCTCGTGCGGATGGTGCTGAACGACGAAACCTGGTCGCTGGTCCGCAATACCGCCAAGGTGACCGGCTTTCTCGGCCCGGGCGGCAAGCCATCGCCGATTCCCGATCATGAGGCCGACCGGATCCGCAGCCAGATCCAGGAGGGTGTGGAGCACCCCAAGCCGACCGTGGCGTTCATCTCGGGCGACAATGTTCGGGTCAGCGACGGCCCGTTCGCCTCGTTCAATGGGGTGGTCGAGGAGGTCGACGAGGCCAAGGGCCGGCTCAAGGTGTCGGTCTCGATCTTCGGCCGGGCAACCCCGGTCGAGCTGGAGTACTCGCAGGTCGAGAAGCTCTAGCGAGCGAGCCTTTTCGTGCGGGAGCGCCACAGGTTGGCGCGCATGAACCGCTAAGCCAGCAGAGGTAGGCAGAAAGCCAATGGCGAAGAAGATCACGGGTTACATCAAGCTGCAGGTGCCGGCCGGCAAGGCCAATCCCTCGCCGCCGATCGGGCCGGCGCTCGGTCAGCGCGGCCTGAACATCATGCAGTTCGTGAAGGAGTTCAACGCCGCCACCCAGGGCATGGAGCCCGGGATGCCGGTGCCGGTGGTGATCACGGCGTTCGCCGACCGGACCTTCTCCTTCGTCACCAAGACGCCGCCGGTTTCCTACTTCCTGAAGAAGGCGGCCGGGGCCGCCAAGGGCAGCTCGACCGCCGGGCGAGGCGTCGCCGGCAAGGTGACCATGGCGCAGTGCCGCGAGATCGCCGAGGCCAAGATGAAGGACCTCAACGCGAACGATCTCGACGGGGCGGTGCAGATGATCGTCGGCTCGGCCCGCTCGATGGGCCTCGAGGTGGCGGAGTAGGGACGATGGCAGGCAAGGGCAAGCGTCTCCAGGACGCCGAAAAGACGATCGACCGCAACCGGCTGCAGCCACTCCCGGACGCGATTCAGGCGGTGAAGGCCAACGCCAAGGCGAAGTTCGACGAGACCGTCGAGATCGCGCTCTCGCTGGGCGTCGACCCGCGGCATGCGGATCAGATGGTGCGCGGCACGGTCAACCTGCCCCACGGCACCGGCAAGACCGTGCGCGTCGGCGTGTTCGCGCGCGGCGACAAGGCCGAGGAGGCGCTGGCCGCTGGTGCCGATGTCGTCGGCGCCGAGGACCTTGCGGAGAAGGTGCAGGCGGGCCAGATAGACTTCGATCGCTGCATCGCGACTCCGGACATGATGCCTCTGGTCGGGCGGTTGGGTCGGGTGCTCGGTCCGCGCGGCCTGATGCCGAACCCCAAGCTCGGCACGGTGACGCCGAACGTCCGCGAGGCGGTCCAGGCCGCCAAGGGCGGACAGGTCCAGTTCCGCGTCGAGAAGGCGGGCATCGTCCATGCCGGCATCGGCAAGGCGAGCTTCGAGCCCGAGCATCTGGTGGCGAACGCGAAGGCCTTCGTCGACGCCATCAACAAGGCGAAGCCGGCCGGGGCCAAGGGAACGTACCTGAAGCGGGCGAGCGTGAGCTCGACGATGGGGCCGGGCGTCAAGGTCGAGGTGCCGAGCCTGCTGGCCTGACAGTCGGCGCGCGGTCGGGCAATTTTGCCTCTTGCACTCCTCGGCGGGCCGGCTATTGTCGCGCCCTCCGAGGAGTTCAGTGCGATGCCGCCCAGGTCCGGTGTTGGTCCAGGGTGGCGCTTGTCGTGAATCCAGCGCCCGCTTCGGGACGGTTCGCGACGGGTTCGGCGAGATCGGCCGCGGCGAGAGCCTAATCGGATAGTGGTCGGAGAGTAGCGTGCTGCGAGCCGAAAAAGCTCACGTGATCGACGAGCTGAGTACCGTCTTTGGCGAGGCGGGCGTGGTCGTGATCACTCACTACAAAGGTCTTACCGTCGCCGAGCTGTCCGACCTGCGGGCGCGCAGCCGGGCGGTCGGGGCGACGTTCCGGGTAACCAAGAACAAGCTGGCCCAGCGGGCGCTGGACGGTACACCGTTCGCCTCGATCTCGGACCTGTTCAAGGGCCCCACGGCCATCGCCTTTTCCAAGGACCCGACCTCGGCGCCGAAGATCGTCGCCGAGTTCGCGAAGAAAAACGAGAAGCTGCAGATCGTGGGCGGTGGCCTTGCCGGCACGCTCCTCGACGCAGCATCCGTGCGGTCGCTTGCCGAGCTGCCGTCGATCGACGAGCTGCGCGGCAAGCTGATCGGCCTGCTCAACGCCCCGGCGAGCCGCTTGGTCGGCCTGCTCCAGGCGCCGGGCGGCCAGGTGGCGCGTGTTCTGGCCGCGCGTGCGGAGCAGCCGGACGCCTAAGTGCCGATGTGATGTGAGGGCGCACGGCGGAGCCGGCGCCGGTACCGAGAGATCGTTGCGGGAGTGGTTGTGATGGCGAATCTGGATCAGCTGGTCGAGGACCTTTCGAGTCTGACCGTCCTCGAGGCTGCGCAGCTGTCGAAGATGCTCGAGGAGAAGTGGGGTGTCTCGGCGGCAGCCCCGGTGGCGGTGGCTGCGGCCCCTGGCGGTGGCGCTGCTGCTCCGGCTGAGGCAGTCGAGGAGAAGACCGAGTTCGACGTGATCCTGGCCGCTGCGGGCGCCCAGAAGATCAACGTCATCAAGGAGGTCCGCGCGATCACGGGGCTGGGCCTCAAGGAGGCCAAGGATCTGGTCGAGGCTGCGCCGAAGCCGGTCAAGGAGGCGGTGTCCAAGGACGACGCCGCCAAGATCAAGGCGCAGCTCGAGGGTGCGGGCGCCACCGTGGAGATCAAGTAGATCTCGCCAGCGCCTACGGCTCCGTCGTGGCCTGCCGCTCCTGCCCGTCGTCGGGGTGGAGCGGGCGCTGCGGCGGGAGTTGAATTGTCGTCAAGCTGTTGATCGACGAGGCCGGATGCGCGCCGCGCAGCCCGGCCTTTCGTCGTGGTCTTTCCTGACCTGACCTAGCGCGTCTGCGTCGCGCGCGGCCAGGGGTTCAACCGAGCGGGTCAGCCATGTCCGATCTTACCACGGCAAAGAAGCGGATTCGCAAGAGCTTCGGCCGCATTCCCGAAGTCACGGAGATGCCGAACCTCATCGAGGTGCAGCGGCAGTCCTACGAGACTTTCCTCCAGATGCACACCGCGGCGCCCGAGCGCGAGCTCTTGGGGCTGGAGGAGGTGTTCCGTTCGGTCTTCCCCGTCCGGGACTTCGCGGATCGCGCGGCGCTCGACTTCGTCAAGTACGAGCTCGAGGAGCCCAAGTACGACGTCGAGGAGTGCCACCAGCGCGGGATGACCTATGCGGCACCGCTGCGGGTGACGCTGCGGCTGATCGTCTGGGACGTGGACGAGGAGACGGGCTCGAAGAGCGTTCGCGACATCAAGGAGCAGGACGTCTACATGGGCGACATGCCGCTCATGACGGACAACGGCACCTTCGTCGTGAACGGCACCGAGCGCGTCATCGTCTCGCAGATGCATCGCAGTCCGGGCGTGTTCTTCGATCACGACCGCGGCAAGACCCACAGCTCGGGCAAGTTCCTCTATTCGGCGCGGATCATTCCCTACCGCGGTTCCTGGCTCGACTTCGAGTTCGACGCCAAAGACCTGTGTTATGTCCGCATCGACCGGCGCCGCAAGCTGCACGTGACGACGCTCCTGCTCGCCCTCGGGCTCGACCAGGAGACGATCCTCAACACCTTTTATGATGAGGTCTTCTTCGACCGGGCCGGCCAGGGCTGGCGCACCGCGTTCCGTCCGGAGCGCCTAGATCGGAA
>JBFWWD010000366.1:0-4502 GCA_050246385.1 Geminicoccaceae bacterium | reverse complement strand
CGGGCCCCAAGCCTGCGGGAAATCCGCTCGCATTGACGCGGAAGTCGCCAACACTGGGCCAGCGGGCGACTGGAGCCGGCGATCAGACCGGGCTGGGCCGACTCGCCAGCTCCTGATCCTGCGCCATTGCCCGCTGCAAAGCGGGGCGCTCGTTCAGACGAGCCAGATAGGCCGTGAACTCCGCCCGCTCCGGCACGACGTCCACCATGCCGCCCCAGCGCAACGCGGAGCCGACCAGCACGTCGGCGGTGGAGAACCGCTCGCCGAGCAGCCAGGGCCCGGCCGCCACGGCCTGTGCCACCACATCCATGGTGGTGTCGAAGTCGCCATAGCCAAGGGCACCCGGCTTTCCGGGCGGGCGCTGCAGCATCCGGTCGATGATCGCGGGCTCGAGCGCGCTGGCCTCGAACACCGACCAGCGCAGATAGGGGCCGCGCAGGGGATCCCCGATCGCAGGCGCGAGCCCGGCCGCCTGGAACGCGTCCGCCAGGTAGCAGCAGATCGCCACGACCTCGGTGACCGGCACGCCGCGATGCACGATCGCGGGCACCTTGCCCATGGGATTGACGGCGAGGTAGCCGGGGCTCTTCTGCTCGTTCCTGGTCAAATCGAGGAGCTCGACCCGATAGGGCGCTCCCACCTCCTCGAGCATCCAGCGCACGATCGCGCCGCGCGACGGAGCGGCATGGTAGAAGATGATCGTGTCGTCACTCATGCGGTCGCCCCCCCGTCCGCCGCCGATGCGGCTCGTGCACGGCCATCGTCCAGCGGACCGGCACGCCGCCCGCGCAGAGATAGGCGTGCGCCCGGTCCGTGGCCGCCAGCGCGGCGCCGCCCGCCGGAACATGGTGGGTCTGGCCGGCGACGACCAGCGCCAGCGTGCCTGCGTGCACCTCCAGCAGCTCCACCGTGCCGGCGGGATGCGGCTCCGAATCGTGCCGCTCGCCCGGATGCAGCTCCCACGCCCACAGCTCGAGCATGTCCGGCCCGGTCGAGCCCACGAGCAGCCGCGCCGTGCCCCCCTGCGGCCCGCGCCACAGCACCGCACCCGAATCGGGCGCCACGATGCGGACCCGGCTGGGGGCCACCTCGCGCTCCAGCAGCTCGGCGACCGCCACCCCCAGTCCCGCGGCGGCACGGCACAGGGTGGCGATCGACGGGTTGGCCCGGCCGGCCTCGATCTGCACCAGCATCCCCTTGCTCACGCCCGAGGCCTGCGCGAGCCGGTCCAGCGACAGGCCGCGCTCACGCCGCAGACCGGCCAGCCGCCGCCCCAGAGCCTGCGACATGGTCGCCGCGTCGGTCAATATATTGACATCATCGGTCATTTGCGCTGGATCGCCATCCTGTACCATCCCGGTCAGTATACTACACCGGCAGAATCATGCTCTTCGAGCCCGAAATCGACCCTGCGATCTGGCGCCTGCGCCCGGACTTCGCCGCCTTCAGCATCACCGTCCGGGACGGCCGCAATGGTCCGGCAGACGCAGCCTCCGCCGCCATGCTCGCGGACGCCGCCGCCGGGCTGGAAGGCTCCGCACCCTGGGCGGCCGCCCATCTGGAGGCGTGGCGCGCGGCCTATCGCGCGTTCGGCGCCAAGCCGCAGCGCACCCCCTCCTCGGCCGAGGCCCTGCGCAAGCGCGCCGGCTCGCTGCCCGCGGTCAACCGCCTGGTCGACGCCTACAACGGCCTGAGCCTGCGCTATGCCGTGCCGATCGGCGGCGAGGATCTCGATGCCTATGTCGGGCGGCCGCGGCTCACCGTCGCGACCGGCGGCGAGCCGTTCGCCACCGTGCGCGACGGCGCTCCCGCCAGCGAGCCGGTCGAATCCGGTGAGGTGATCTGGCGCGACGATGCGGGCGTCACCTGCCGGCGCTGGAACTGGCGCCAGAGCGTGCGCACCCGGCTGGAGCCGCACTCGACGGCGATGTGGTTCGTGCTCGAGCGCCTGGAGCCCATGCCGCTCGACGCGCTGGAGGAGGCCGGCGCGGCATTGACGACGGCGGTGCGCGAGCTGGCCCCGGCGGCGGATGTGAGCGCACGATTGCTCCAGGGCTCGGCCGCCGGGTAGGAGACCGGCCATGTATCAGCCCGCCCATTTCCGCGAGGATCGGCTCGAGGTTCAGCACGCCCTGATCCGCGCGCATCCGTTCGGCCTGCTGGTGACCAGCGGTGCAGTCGGCCTCGATGTCAATCCGGTGCCGTTCCTGCTCGATGCCGAGGCGACGCCCCTGGGCCTGCTGCGCGCCCACGTCGCCCGCGCCAACCCCGTCTGGCGCGAGCTCGCGGACTCACCCGAGGTGCTGGTCGTGTTCCAGGCGGTCGACAGCTACGTCATGCCGTCCTGGTACCTATCCAAGCGCGAGCACGGCAAGGTCGTGCCGACCTGGAACTACGCCGTCGTCCAGGTCCGGGGCAAGGCGCGGGCGATCGAGGACGCGCCCGCGCCGTTCATCGCGTCCCAGGTCGAGGCGATCGTCGGAATCGAGATCGCGATCGCCCGGATCGAGGGCAAGTGGAAGGCGAGCCAGAACCGCCCGCCCGCCGACCGGGAGGGCGTGGTGGCCGGGTTGGAAGATCAGGGGGACGATGCGTCCCGGGCGATGGCGGAGCTGGTGCGTGAGCGCGCTCAGCCGTCGATCGGCAGCAGCGCCGCCAATCCCTCGCGGTAGCTCGGATAGGCGAGCTTCACTCCCAGCTCGGACTTGATCCGCTCGTTCCGCACCCGGCGATTGTCCCGGTAGAAGGTGCGCGCCATCGGCGACAGCTCGGCGGTCGCGTAGTCCTGCGCCGGCGGCGGCGCGACGCCCAGCAGCCCGGCCGCGTAGGCCACCACCTCATCGGGCGGCGCCGGCTCGTCGTCGCAGACATTGTAGATCGCTCCCGGCCGCGGCCGGGCGATCGAGGCTGCCAGCACGGTCGCGATGTCCTCGACATGGATGCGCGAGAACACCTGCCCCGGCTTCACGATCCGCCGTGCGGTCCCCTCCTTCAGGTTCACGAAGGCGTTGCGGCCGGGGCCGTAGATGCCGGCGAGGCGGAAGATGTGCGCGGGCAGACCCGAGGCCAGCCAGGCGGCCTCGGCCCGCGCCCGCCGGTCGGCGCGGGCGAGCGTCGGCTCGATCGGGCTGTCCTCGTCGACCCAGCCGCCCTGCCGGTCGCCATAGACCGCGGTGGTGCCGAGCCAGCCGAGCCAGGCGACCCCGCGCAGGTCGGCTGCGTGGCGGTCGAGCACCGGGTCGCCGAGCTCGTCGGGCGGGATCGAGGTCAGGACATGGCTGACCCCGGCCAGCGCCTCCGGCGGCAGGGGCCGGTCGCGGTCGAAGGCGAACACGGGCCAACCCGCGGACCCGTCCGGGTCGCGCGTCGTCCCGCGGATCTCCCAACCCCGCGCCGCAAGACGGTTTGCCAGATGCTTGGCCGTATAGCCCAGCCCGAAGCAGAGCAGCGTTCCCGTCATGCGGCCCATTCCTCACGCACTGCGCCGTCATCCTCTCGCGCCAGATGCGCCGCGCGCAGCTCGCTCAGCCGCGCCGGCGGCAGGAGCCGGGCCAGCGCCCAGACCGCCGCCCCGCGCACGAGCGGCGATGGATCGCTCAGCAGTCCCTGCGCCACGGCCGCCAGCTCGACCGCACCGCTGTTGCCGGTCGCGATCAGCACGTTGCGCACGAACCGGTCGCGACCGATCCGCTTGACCGGGCTGCCGGAAAAGCGCTGCCGGAAGGCCGCATCGTCCAGGCGCGCGAGCTCGGCGAGCCGTGGCGCCACCAGATCCTCGCGCGCCTGCAGCTTCAGCTCGCGCCCCGCCTGCGCGAACTTGTTCCAGGGGCAGACCGCGAGGCAGTCGTCGCAGCCATAGATGCGGTTGCCCATCAGTGGCCGCAGCGCGCGCGGGATCGGCCCCTTGTGCTCGATCGTCAGGTAGCTGATGCAGCGCCGCGCATCGAGCCGGTAGGGCGCCGGGAACGCCCCGGTCGGGCAGGCATCCAGGCAACGCCGACAGCGGCCGCAATGGTCGCCCTCGGGCTCGTCCGCCGGCAGGTCGAGATCGGTCAGGATCTCACCCAGGAACAGCCACGAGCCGAACTCGCGGCTCACCAAGTTCGTGTGCTTGCCCTGCCAGCCCAGCCCGGCCTGCTCGGCCAGCGGCTTCTCCAGCACCGGCGCCGTGTCGACGAACACCTTCACCTCGGCCGCGAGCTTCGCTGCGATCCAGCCGGCAAGCTCCTTGAGCCGGCCCTTGAGGACGTCGTGATAGTCGCGGTGCCGGGCATAGACCGAGAGATAGCCGCGATCGGTCGCGGCCAGCTCCGGGAGCGGGTCGCACTCGGGCCCGTAGTTCAGCGCGCAGATGATCGCCGTGCGCGCGCCAGGCCACAGGGCATCCGGCGAGACGCGGCGGTCCGGGTCGCGCGCGAGCCAGTCCATCGTGCCGTGATGGCCGGCGGCCACGGCCGCACGATAGCGGCCGCCGACCTCGGCAGGGAGCGCAGCCCGCGTGA
>JBFWWD010000365.1:0-4604 GCA_050246385.1 Geminicoccaceae bacterium | reverse complement strand
GCCCGCCCAAGGCGAAGCAGGCCAGCATCGCCACCGCGTCCGCCACCGGCAGGGCCAACAGCGACCCCACCGAACTCCGCCGCGGCAACCCACCCGCCGCCACCAGCTCCGTTGCCATCGACGCGCCGGCGAGCTGCCGGACGGCCTGGTGCAGCTGGTCGGGCGGTCCCGAGGGAGCGTTCATGGCGCCGGCCGGGCGTCGATCGTCACGCGTCGCGACGCGTCGTGCGGCACGAGCCCGGTCTCGAGCGCGGCCCGTGTGCCGAGCTGCCGGCGCAGCCATTCGGCGACGCGGTCGGCGCGACGCTCCGCGAGCCACTGATTGTAGCGCGCCGCTTCCCTGAGGTCCCCGTTGCGGAGCGGCTCGTCGCTCACGGTCGCGGCGATCACGACCCGCAACGGCCCCTGCTCCGGCAGCGCCGAGACGAAGCGGCGCAGCTCGAGATAGTCGCCGGACACGAGAAAGCTGCTGTTCATGGCGAACACGATCTCGCTCGTCGCCGACGGGCCCGGCACCGCGGCGGCCGGCTTTTCCTCCTCGTCCAGCAGCAGCCGCTCCGGGAGCGCCGCCGGGATGTCACCCCCTTCTCGCATATCCGACGACAGGGGGGGAGGCTTGAACGCAGGCGACGGCCGCATGGCCGCATCCACCGCGCCGAGCTCGGTCCGGTCCGCGGCGAGGATCGACGGCCCCGTCACGGCCGGCGGGCCGACGCCGGCATCCTCGCTCAGACCGAAGAGCCCCGCCACCAGCCGCTCGCGCGCACCCTCGCTGAGCACGGTCTGCCAGGACAGGCCGATCCCGATCAGGCATCCCGCCACCAGCGCCAGGCCATAGATGCCATCATGCGCATGGCGGCGCCGCAGCGCCTCGAGCTGCGGCGCACCGGTCGGCCCGCCGCGCGAGAAGTCGGCCGCGAACGCCATCGCCGCTACCTCGCGCCGAGCGGCGGCACGTCGGCCGCGAGGCTCGCCATGAGCGTCGGCTGCGGCTCGAACAGCGGCTCGGGATCGACGGGGCGCTCGCCCGCGCGCAGCTGGAAATGCAGCCCGGCTTCACCCACCCCGCCCCAGTGGCCCACGGTCGCGATCTGCTGGCCGCGGCTGACCTTGGCGCCGACCCAGGCGAGCAGGAGCTGGTTGTGGGCATAGACGCTGATGTAGCCGCCGGGATGGGTGACCAACAGCATGTTGCCGTAGCCGGGCAGGTCGCTGCCGGCATAGGTGACGACGCCGTCCTGGACGGCGACCACCGCGCTGCCCTCGTTGGCGGCGATATCGACGCCGTCATTGCGCGCGCCGCTCGGCTGCGGACCGAACTCCCGCACGATCTGCCCGCGGACCGGCCAGGGCAGCGAGGCCGGAGCGGGCCTGGCGACCGCCGGCACGGGCGGCCTGGCCGCGATCTCCGGCGGAATCCTGGCCGGCTTGCTCTTGGGGACGTTGCGGATCATCGGCGCGGCCGGAGCCATGACCGGGGCGGCCGCCTCCGTCACCGGCGGCGGGGGCGGGGTGGCGCAGCCGCCAAGCGCCGCCACCCCGCAGGCGACAGCCAGCGGGCGCAGGATGCCCATACGGTGCCGAGCCGAGAGCTTGTGCATGAGCGCCGACCTCGAAGCAGATTCCCTGCTCCGGCGATACGCCCGACCCAACCAGAGGGTAACCTGGATGAAGGTGGTACTCTGCGCGGATCCGATCAGTCCTCGGCGTACTCCGATCGAAGTAACCGCGAGGGAAAGACCTGCGCTTACTCGGGTTTTTCAGCCACATCGCCGTCATCCGTGCGGACCGGGCCGATCTTTTCGCTGGTCAGCGCAAATGGACCACCCTTAACCTTGCTCCGCCGGGCTCGTGCCCGGACGATGCCCGCTCGTTGGAGTGACCCGATGCACGGCAGCCTGGCGCCCGATCTGCTCCCGTCGCGTGACGGGCCGGCCCAGTCGGCCGCGAAGCAGGTCACGGTCCTCCTGATCGACGGCCGGCCGCTGATGCGAGAGTGCCTCGCCCGCGGCATCCGGGCCGAGTGGCCGGAGGCGCGGCTGGCCGTGACCGGCTGGAACGAGCTGGCCGCCTGCGCCGACGGCGGGGTGGCCCTCTGCCTGGTCTCTCTCGCCGGCGGCGGCTCGCTCGAGACGGTGCGCTCGCTCCTGCCGGACGCGGCACTCGTGGTTCTCGGCGAGGACGAGGGCTATACCACCGTGTCGCGCGCCGCGGCGCAGGGTGCGCGGGGCTATTTCACCACCGCGGCCGACCTGGCACTCCTGGTCCAGGGCATGCGGCTGGTCCTGATGGGCGGCACGGCGATGCCCCTGGCGCTGCCGGCCAAGGCGGCCGCACACGATCCGGCCCTGCCGCGCTCGCGCTTCTCGGCCGAGCTGTTCACGCCCAAGGAGCTCGAGGTGCTGCAGGCCCTCGCCAAGGGGCTGCCGAACAAGCTGATCGCGCACGAGCTGTCGATCTGCGAGACGACGGTGAAGGTCCATCTGCGGCACATCTTCCGCAAGCTCGGCACCACCAACCGCACCCACGCGGCGCTTCTCGCCCGCGAGATGCTGGACGGGCCGGGCTGAGCCGAACCCACCGCGTTCTTGCTGCGCCGAGACGGAGAAACGGCCGGTCCCGACGGTCCGGCCGTTTCCTTCCTTACGAACGGCCGCCCGGCCGGCTCAGATCTCGTCCTCCTGCTCGTCGTCCTCGTCGTCCGTGGCGATCCTGACGCCGCCGAGGACCAGCTCGTCGGCATCCAGCCGATAGGCGCAGGTGAGGTCGGGCACGCCCGCCTCGGCATGGCCGCGCTGGCGGTAGACGAACCAGGAGCCCGCCCCGCCCGCGGGCAGCGAGGCGCCGAGGCTGGGATCGCGCAGAAGATGCCAGAGCATGCCCTCGATCGCCATGCGCCCGCGCTCGGAAGGCGGCTCGGCGGTCGCGGCCGGGCGGCTCGTCGCCGGCCGCTCGCTCTGGCGGATCGCCCACAGCACGTCGCCGGGCGTGGTCTCGGCCGGCCGGCCGGCGAACACGGTGAAGTAGGGGATCACCTCCCCCAGCCGCGCCGCGGCGAGCACCGCGTCGTGCGCGTCGCGCAGCGCCACGGTCGCCCGACTGTCGAAGCACAGCGCCCGTGTGACCGCCTCGACCAGGCTGATCTCCTCCGGATCGAAGCCGGCGAGATCCGGCTTGGCCAGGGAGACCAGAAGGTCCGGCTCGCGGTCGCCGACTCGCGGGCGCTGGGCGACCAGCCCGCGCCGCTCCAGGTCGCGCAGCACGACCTCGAGCGGCCGCGCCCAGGGTCCGCCGCGGTGGCGGGCATAGGTGGCGCCGGTGGCGACCCGGTCGCGGGTCAGGAACAGGGTGCGATCGACGTACCACAAGATGCGGTTGAGGCGCTCGAGGCCCAGTGACCTGGGATCCTCGCAGATCCAGCAGACATACTGGACCAGCGTCTCGAACCGGTCGCGCCGGAAGGCGTGTCGGCGCCGGAACGCCGCGTCCGGCAGGTCACCCGCAAGATCGGATGCTCGCATCGTCTTCTTGTCCCCGCCCATGGGTCCGTCGTGCGCCGCCCGTCCGCGGCGCACGTCAGCCTCGCGCCGTCGCTACCGCCGCAGCGTCGTGCTCATCGCCGCGGCCCGGCCAGGCCGTCCCGCGCAGGCCGAGCTGCCAGGCGAGCCACATGCCGCTGCCGAGGCCGGAATTGGCCAGATCGACCAGTCGCCGGACGATGGCCGCGGCCAGCGCCACCTCCGCCGGCACGCCGGCGCTGGCGTAGACCAGCACGAAGGCGCCCTCGGCGAGGAACAGCCCGTTGATCGTGACCGGCGTCATCGACACCAGCGAGATCAGCGGCGCACCCAGAATGACCGCGAGAGCGCCCGGATCGGCGCCGACCGCGCGGAGCATGAAGTACTGGGCCAGCATCATGGCACCGTAGAACGGCACCGACCAGATCAGCGCCTGGGTCACGGAACGCGGATCGCTGCCGGGCCCGAACAGCCCGGCGGTGAGCCTGTGCACGTGCGCGAACGGGCGCCGCAGGAGGCGTGGCAGGGTGCGCTCGACCAGCAGCAGCAGGGCCAGGAACCAACCCGGCAGATAGAGGACGCTCAGCACGACGGCCGTCAGCGCCGCGACGACCAGAACGCCCAGCGCGCGGGACGAGCCGAGGTGCAGCGGCAGGGTCGCGAGCGCCACGGCGCTGATCCCGAGCATCACCGCGAATCCCGACAGCCGCTCCACCAGGATGCTCGTGGCCACCGGCGCCCGCCCATGGTCGGAAGGCGTCATCATCAGCCGCACCGCGTCCCCGCCGACTCCGGTCGGCAGGAAATTGCTGAAGAAGGCGCCGATCCAGTAGAGCTGCGCCGCGGCGACATAGCCGAGCTCGACACGACTTCGTCGCAGCAGGATCTGCCATTTGCCGGCCGAGATCAGGATGTTCGCGACGCTGGCGAGGAACGCGGCCAGAATCAGCCAGCGCCCCGATTCGGCGAGAACGGCGAGGGCGGCCGTCCAGTCGACCGAGAACCACAAGACCAGGGACAGCGCGAGGGCACCGCCGAGTTTCCCCACCATGAGCATCGCTCTCCGCTTCACCCGGCCGCCGTTGC
>JBFWWD010000364.1:0-4733 GCA_050246385.1 Geminicoccaceae bacterium | reverse complement strand
CCGGCGCCGACAACCCACTCGGCGAGCACGGCACGACGACCGTGCGCACCGTCACTCGCCGCAGCTTTGCCGAGGAGGGCCCGACCCTCGCCAAGCTGCTGCGGCAGGTCGTCTTCGACGTCGACACCGAGAACCGGATCATGGGCGCGATCCTGGACGACGGGGCCGACGCCTCCGATGCGGCGGCCGCCGAGATCAAGGCCAACCCGGACAAGCTCGACCAGTGGCTGGCCGGCGTGACCACCTTCGATGGTGCGAACGGTGCAGCCGCGGTGAAGTCAGAGCTCGGGCTCTAGCCTTCGGCCGACGGAACTCCGGCGGGGTGCGGGCGTCTAGAAGCCTCGGTCAGGCAGCTGACGAGGCTTCGAGCGATGCTCGTGTTCGACGACCGTGCTGGTGACGCGGAGCCGCGCCAGGCCTTCGAGCTGATGCGGATGCGGCTCCGCGAGGCGGCCGCCCAGCCTCCGGGGATCGTGCGGCACGGCGCCCTGGTGGCGGAGCTCGTGGCCGGTGGCGAGCTGGTCCAGGGTCTTGCCGATGCCGCATTCGAACGGAGCCGCCTGGAACGGCGTACCCCGGCCGAACGGGCCGCGATGAGGTCCCTGTGCCGGATCGCCCGCGCCGTGCGGGAATCCTGGGACAGCGGATTCGCGACATACACACCTCTCCCCGATGAGATGGTCTCAGACCTGCTCCGGCTGGCGCTTCCGGCGCGGGTTCGTGCCAAGCCGGCCGAAGGCTTCGCCTTCTACTCGCTCTACCCCGAGAGCTATCTCGAAGCTGCGCGCGCCGCCGAGTGGGGCCTCCCGCCCCGGGTCGTGGGCGTCCGTAGCATCGGGGTGCCGCTCGCAGCCGTGGTGGCGGACGCGTTGCGCTCGGCCGTGCCCATGACGCTGCGACCGATCCCGGCAGGAGAGACGCGGATCGTCAGAGCGTCCCCCGGCGTGACGGCCGAGCTGCTCCGAATTCGGGAAGCGGGCTTCGCGGTCGTCGACGAGGGCCCCGGCTGGTCCGGCACCTCGTTTGGCGCCGTGGGCGATCTGCTTGAGGATGAAGGTGTTCCTCTCTCCCGGATCCACTTCTACTGCAGCCACCTCGGCCGCCTGCCGGATCGCGCGTCCGCCCGCCACCGTGCCCGCTGGTCGATCGCGAAGCGCCATGCGGTCGATCCGATCGAGCTGATCGTCCATCGCCCACGGCGGCCGGAGCACCGCCTCGCGGCGTGGATCGCAGATCTGATCGGGCCGGTGGAGGAGCCCCTCCAGGACCTCTCACAGGGTGCGGTGCGTGGCGCTTCCTGGATGGCGAAAGAAGAACGGCGTTGCCGCCGAGCTGGGGTATTCTGGAGCGGCGCAAGTTTCTCGCCAAGACCGGGGGCAGGCGCTGGCTGGTCAAGTTCGCGGGCTTGGGAGCGCGCAGCGAGCGCAAGCTCGCGCGGGCCCGCATGCTGACGCGCGCCGGCTTCGTTCCCGAGGTGGTCGGCCTGCGCCACGGCTTTCTCGTCGAGCGCTGGGCCGATGCTTTCGCACCGGAACGTGCAGCGCTCCTCGACATGGCCGGCCGCTATCTCGGCTTTCGTGCCGCCTGCCTGCCGGCGGGTGGTGCTGACGGTGCCACGCCGCGCCGGCTGTGGGAGATGGCGCGCTTCAACACGCGTAGCTCCCTCGGCACGGAATGGGCGGAAATGCTGGAACCCTGGCGCAGCGAGCTCGGACAGCTGGAGGAACGCGTCCATCGCGTGGTAACCGACAATCGTCTGCATGCCTGGGAATGGCTCGCGACCCGTGGTGGTCAGGTCCTGAAGTCGGACGCGCTGGATCATGCCGAGGATTGGAGCCTGGTCGGCTGCCAGGACATAGCCTGGGACGTGGCCGGCGCCACGACTGAGCTCCGCCTCGGCGCCGCAGAGCGCGAGCACCTGATCAGCATCGTCGAGCGCGAGTCGGGCAGGGCAGTGGACCGCCGCCTGCTGCGGTTCCTGACACCCTGTTATCTTGCTTTCCAGCTCGGCTCCGCCACCCTTGCGGCTGCCATCGTCGGCTGTCCGGACGATGCGGCCCGTCTGCGGCTGCTGGCCGCGGGCTACACGGTACACCTGCGCCGCGCGCTGACGGGGATGGAGACATGATCCGGCCGAGCCGGCCGCAGACCACCGCCGCGGTCGCGGCGCACTATGACGAGCTGGACCCGTTCTATCGCGCGGTCTGGGGCGAGCATGTCCACCACGGCTACTGGGCGACGGGTCGCGAGACTCCGGACAAGGCGGCCGAGGCCCTGGTCGAGCTGGTGGCCGATCGTCTCGCCATTGCCCCCGGACAGGCGCTCTGTGACATCGGCTGCGGCTACGGGGCGACCGCAAGGATGCTCGCGGAGCGCCATGGGGTCGACGTCACCGGCGTGACCGTGTCGCAGGCCCAGGCGGCCCAGGCGACGGATCGTGCTCCCTTGCGGGGCGCGGTGACGATCCGAAAGCAGGACTGGCTCGCCAACGGCTTGGCCTCGGGCAGCTTCGATCGCGCCTACGCCATCGAGAGCAGCGAGCACATGGAGGACAAGGCGCGCTTCTTCTCGGAGGCATTCCGTGTCGTGCGGCCGGGAGGGCGGCTGGTCGTCTGTGCCTGGCTGGCACGGCCAGCACCTCGGCCCTGGGAGGTCCGCTGGTTGCTGGAGCCGATCTGCCGCGAGGGGCGCCTGCCCGGGATGGGCGAGGAGAAGGACTATCGGCAGCTTGCCGAACGTGTGGGGTTCGTCACGACCTCGAGCGAGGACCTGTCGGATCGGGTCGCGCGGACCTGGTGGGTTTGCGCGTGCCGTCTCGCGGGCAAGCTGGCGACCGAGCGGAGCTATCTGCGCCATCTGCTCGATCCGCGCGCCAGCGATCGCGTGTTCGCGCTGACGCTGCTGCGCCTGCTCACCGCCTATCGAACGGGCTCGATGCGCTACGGGCTGTTCGTGTTCGATCGGCCGGCCTGAGCGGGTTCAGCCGATGGCCCTTTCCGCCGCGGCGGCGGCCTCGTCGAACCGCTCCTCCAGCCACGGGCAGGTCCCGCGCAGCCCGGCCACGACGTCGCGGCCCCAGCTGACGTAGTCGCGGCGGCGCTGCTTCGTCCAATCGGCCGGCGGGCTCTCGGCAAGCGCGCGCAGATTGCTCGTCTTGTCGGCCAGCTTGAGGATCTTGGCGCGCCGGCTGAGCTTGGGCGCGTGCTCGACCTGGAGGCGCTTGCGCTCCGCCTTGGGCAGCGACTTGTCGTCGGTGACCTCGGCCACGAGATCCGCGACCTCCTGGCCGAAGCGCTCGACGAGATCCCCGTGCGTGACTGCCGTGTCCTCGACGACATCGTGCAGATAGGCCGCCGCGACCAGCTCTGGATCGCACCCCCCAGTAGCCTCGGCGACCAGCTCGGCCACCTCCGCGAGATGGTTGATATAAGGTTCACCGGCCGCACCCTTGCGCTTCTGGGCTTTGTGGCTGTCCGCCGCAAACCAGGAGGCGCTGGCCAGCAGCCGCGTCGTCTGCATCGCATCCAGCTCACTCATGGTCCGTCCACCCGGGATGAAGGCTTCCCATTCTCTCGCACCCGGCCATCCCTGAGACAACTGCGCTTTTGGCCAGAATCCCCCGGGCGACCGCAAAGGGCGCCTTTCGTGTGAGCGCGCGTCGATGCGGCATCCCGAAAAGGGGGCTGATTCCGCCGCTACTCCGGCGCTCTGCCGCGGAATAGGCTCATGGTCGTCGCGCTGAACCAGGCTCGTCTCCCTATCGCACAGTTCGGCGGCTCTTGGACGCCCTTTGGGCGTACCAGACTCGCGGCCGGGCTTCGCGTCATGGAGCGAACCCAACTGTCGGTATCAATCATCCGTACCTGCGATCCAGTCGACGATATTCGAGTGAGCAATACGGTTTAGTAACAGCAGTACAATTTCGAAGTGTCCATTCGACTTGCGAAGATACTCCTTAAAGATCACATCTGCCTCAAAGCGAGTATTTTGCGAGTTCGGGCTACACTAAATAACATTGTATTTGAATATTGCTGACCGATGACGCACATGTTAACATTTGTCGTAATGCCGACGATCAGAGGGCGGCGGGTTTGAATGAGCAAGTCCTTGGAAGGGACGTGCCGCTTGGGCTTCAGCAAACCTCGAATTCCAGTGGGATAACACTCCCGAAGGAGCGACAACGATGCTGTGTTCATTGAAGACACTGGCGCTGGCGGCTCTTGCCACAACCATGTATGTTGCGGGCGCGAATGCAGGCAACTATGACCCTGAGTACGGAGGTTACGACAAGGAGCACTTTGGCATTTTCATCGACAAGTATGGCAACTACGACAAATGTGCGTTTGACTATATTGGCGGATATTGGGTCGACATTCAATACGAGTATAAGGAAGAATATGGGAAGAAATACAAAATCATCAAGGCATCGTGCAAGATTCCATTCTGGAGTCATTATGACAAGTCATATGAGCACTTTAAATGTATATATGTTGACAAAAATAAATACGGCCGAGAAGCCGTTCTGTACACTCGATACTCAAGTTTTGATTATACGCGTTACGAAAAATATGGTTACCTCGACTGCGAATTCAAGCAGAAGATAAAGTATCCTCACGAATATCCGTCCCATCCTTACAAGTAGAGGTAAAACACCGAGCTACACTTCGTTTCGACGTCCGCCACTATCCCATGCCGCACCGGATGCCGAGGGCGACCTCGGCATCCGGGCATGG
>JBFWWD010000363.1:0-4747 GCA_050246385.1 Geminicoccaceae bacterium | reverse complement strand
CGCCTGGAAGGGCGGCCAGTCGCGCGAGGCTTGGCTGCGCGCCGGCAAGCCCGCCAATCCCGGCCGGCTCAACGATCTGCGCCACATCGTCTACAAGCCCGCCGACGCGCCCTGGCGCCGCGCGCGCCGTTCGCTCGGCCTGATGCTGCGCGAGGGCCTGCTCAAGGAGAACATCGACGGCGAGGCGATCTTGTGGGCGCACCATCGCCTGTCGGGCCGCCCCGAGCAGCGCCGCATCCTGATGGTCATCTCCGACGGCGCTCCGGTCGACGACAGCACGCTCTCGGCCAATCCCGGCAACTATCTCGAGCGCCACCTGCGCGAGGTGATCGGCTGGGTCGAGACCCGCTCCGACGTCGAGCTGACCGCGATCGGCATCGGCCACGACGTCACCCGCTACTACCGCCGCGCCGTCACCATCTCCGACCCCGAGCAGCTCGGCGGTGCCATGCTCGGCCAGCTCAGCGCCCTGTTCAGCGACGACGAGCCCCGCGGCGGCAGGGGTCGCCGGGCGGCGTAGTCGGGCGTGCATTCGCGAGCGTTGGCTCGGCGGATCGGAGTGGCCCGCGCGCGTTTCTCGAGCTCTTGCGCGGCTAGCGGAATGGAGAGCGCCCGTCCCGAGCCTCACGCCGCGAGGTTCAGCGTCCTGCCGTCGCGGAAATAGTCGGTGATCGCCGCTTCCAGCTGGTCGACCAGCGGTGCGGGCTCGGGGCTCGCGCGCAGCAGCACGATGCCGGCCTCGCCGAGCGGCGGGAAGCCGTCGCGGGCGTCGAGGATGCGCTGGCCGGGCCGCACGCTGCCGCGCAGCATCACCGTCACCGCAAGCCCCGCGTCGACCGCGGCGTGGACGCCGGCGAAGCTGACGCTGGTGTAGGCGATCCGGTAGGCGCGGCCGGCACGGGCCAGCGCCTCGACCGCCGCGGAACGGAAGGGGCAGCCCGGCTCGTAGATCGCCAGCGGCAGCGGGTCCTGCTCCGGCACCGGGCAGCTCGCCGAGGCGACCCAGACCAGCCGCTCGCGCAGCAGCAGCGTGCCGCCGCGCTCGCCATAGCCCTGGGTGACCAGGGCGAGATCGATCGTCCGCTCGGCCAGCCGCCGCACCAGCTCCGCCGAGGGCTGGCAGACGAAGTCGAGCACGGCGCGGGGATGGCTCTCGGCGAACCGGGCGAGGCTCCTCGGCAGGAAAGTGCTGGCATAGTCGTCGGGTGCGCCCAGCGTGACCGTGCCGGCGAGCTGCTCCCTGTCGAACGCCGCCAGCGCCTCGCGATGCGCCTGCAGGATGCGGCGCGCATGCGGCAGCAAAAGCTCGCCGCCGTGGCTCAGCCGCACCGTGCGCCCCGCGCGCTGGAACAGCTCGGCCCCGAGCTGCTCCTCCAGCCGCCGGATCTGCATGCTGACCGCCGACTGCGTGCGGTGGACGCGCTGCGCCGCGGCGGTGAAGCCGCCGGTCTCGGCGATCGCGACGAAGCTGCGCAGGAGCTCGGGCTCGAGCAGATCGGCCATGGTCCAATCCATCATCCAGACTGATGCCTCAGATCAAATCTATTCGTTGGATTGATCGATCGCAAGCGCGCACTCTCCGCCCCGTCACCCGATCACGGAGCGCGTGCCATGCAGGCCAAGCTGCTGCACCTTCCCCACAGTCCCGCCCGCGGCGTCTCCCGGCCGCACATCGACCTCGCCGCCCTGCTGTCCGGCTGGCTGCACAACCTTTTCGCGCGCCGCAGCCTGGCTGGGCTCGACGACCGCACGCTCAAGGACCTCGGCCTGACCCGCGGCGATGTCGACCGCGAATATGAGCGGCCGTTCTGGGAGCCGGTCGACCACGGCGCCCTCGAAGCGGCGCGCCGCTGCTCGGGCCCGCGGCTGGGGCGGTAGGGCGCGGCCGGCCCGGCCGCCTCGCCCTCGGCCTTGAGCTTGCGGCGGCTCTCGGCCATCAGGGCGGCCGGAGCACCCTCGACCGGACCCGCAGCGCTGCCCAGCCCCTTCGACGCGCAGCTCGTCAACGGCCCCTTCGGCGACCCGGCCCTGTACGTCGACCTGCTGCATGGCCGTCGCGCCTTCCTCCTCGACGCCGGCGACCTCACCGCGCTGGGCGCCCGCAGGCTGCTGCGGGTCACCGACATCCTGATCTCGCACGCCCACATGGACCACTGGTCCGGCTTCGATCACTTCCTGCGCCTCGCGCTCGGCCGTGAGCGGACGGTGCGCCTGTTCGGACCGCCCGGCACTGCCGAGCGGCTGGACCACAAGCTGCGCGCCCACAGTTGGAATCTGCTCGGCGGCTACGTGAACGAGCTGGCCTTCGAGGTGACCGAGATCGGCGAGCATGGTCCGGCCGCGCGCGCCATCTTCCGCCTCCGCGACGGCTTCGCCCGCGAGCCGCTCGCTCCCGTGGCCGGCCCGGCGATCCTCGCGGATGCCCAGCTCCGCGTGACGGCCGCCATGCTGGATCACGGCATTCCCTGCCT
The DNA here is from genome assembly GCA_050246385.1 of Geminicoccaceae bacterium. Classification (GTDB taxonomy): domain Bacteria; phylum Pseudomonadota; class Alphaproteobacteria; order Geminicoccales; family Geminicoccaceae; genus Benzoatithermus. The sequence continues at coordinate 2,276 of JBFWWD010000363.1, read as the reverse complement.
CGCCTACGCGATCGAGGAGCGGGCGCACGTCAACGTCTGGAAGAGCCGCTTGGCCGAGCTCGGCCTCGGGCTCGCTCACCGTGACCGACGGGATCAATCTGCTCGCCGGCATCCTGGCCGATCGGGCCATCTACCTGGATGCCATGTGCGACGACGCGGACAGCGCGGTGCGGATCGGCAACCTCAAGTTCTTCGCCGGCGCCAGGCTGGCCCACCCTCGCCTCTATGACGTGCCGGTCGACCCGGGCGAGACGAAGAACATCTGGACCAAGACCAAGAAGAGGGACAAGAGGCTGGCCAACCAGTTCCGCAAGCGGATCACTTGGTTCCGTAAGCAGCTCGCGAAGTAGCCGCTACGTGGCGTCTGCCCCGCTGGTCCACACCGGCGGGGCGCTGCCATCCATCTCGAGTTGGTGACGGAACACGACGCCGCGGCACCCCACCGCGGGACCGCCCACCACTTCGACCGCGACGGTGTACGTTCCGCTTTCCAGCAGTTCCACCGAAGCGCCGCCCGGCACGAGACAGGCCAGCCTCGCGACGAGCTCGGGGTTGGCCTGTTCCTTTTCGGTGACGCGCCACTCGGGGCGACGGACGAGCTGGGCCTGCTCGACCTGCTGTGCCGCTGTTCGGTCACGAAACACGGGCCGGACCGCGCCGTCGGCCCTGCCGAGATATTGCTGCGGCATCCATGTATCGATCCCGGAGAGGCCGGGATGGTCGCGGTGATCGACCAAGCCGTCCAGCGGGACATAGCCGTGGCAACCCTGATCCGGGTCAGCCGTCACCATGACCTCGGCGAGCCGCACGTCTCGGGCCAGCACCCTGACCTCGGATCCTCCCGCCGCGGTGCAGCTCGGCCCTGTCTCGGCGTCATAAGCTTGCGGCGTGGCCCAGACCGCGACCCGGCCCTGCACCCCGTCGCCGGGCCAGCCCAACGTAAAGCCCTGCGGGGCGGCACTGGCACACCCGGCCAGGGCCACGACAGCGACCAGGGCAGTGACGCGCATCGATCAATCCCCCAGCGGCAGGGTCTGCTGGGCTCGGGCGTCGAGCTCGAACTCGAGCCCTACCTCCATCGCATCAGCGATAAGCGCGGCGTCGCGGAGGTCAAGCTGCAGCGTGCCGCCCAGCTTGCCGCGGACCCAGACCGAGGCGCGGCCGCAGCGGGCCGCGATGTCGTCCTCGTCCACCCCGTTCCTGAGCTGCTCGGCAAACTTGGTCAGCAGTGCCGCCCTGAGCTGGTCCTGGAGCCGGCCGAGCTGGCTGTTCGGGTCGGTCCTCATGCCGCTGCCCAGACACCGCCCGGCAGGCCGACCTCCTGACGCGCCGCGCCGGCGCCAGACGCGTGGTGCCGTTCCACTTCTCACCGCGGCACGCGCAGGAGGAGACCACTCTGCGCGAGGAGGTCGAAGCGGCGTTCGCGGGCATCGAGGCTGGTAAACGGATTGGCGTCGGGGGGCCGGCCCTCGCCGCCAACGATCACGTTCGGGCGTCGTTCCGGTGCGAGCGAACGTAGTGCTTGGAATTTGTTCCTAGGAATGTTATTTCTTCGGCTCCCTGTGCATGTGGTGGAGCCGTCCTCATGAGCGAAACGATCGAGTTTCCCGCTTCGCGGCGGGCGCGTGCCACGCCGCCGGCGGAGCGGCGGTCATGGTCGGCGGTCGCGGAGCTGAAGCACGGGCTGCGGGCGCGCGAGTTCGGGCTGCTGCCGGAGGAGGCCGCGGACGACTGGGTCCGGCATCTGACCGCGGTGCGGGCCGCATCGGCGCCGCAGGACCCGCTCGAGGAGATGCTGGTCACCTCCCTGGCGGCCGCCCTGTGGCAGGTGGTGCGAGCGGACCGGATCGAGTGCGAGGTGCTGGCGGACATCTCGCCCCGACCGGGACGCCATCACGGCTCGGACCTGCAGGAGCGGCACCACGCCGCGTCGCTGACGGCCGCCCTCCGCTACCAGGCTGCCGCCGGCATGGCCGCGCAGCGCGCGCACCGCATGCTGCTGGCGCATCGCAAGGCCCGCCTGGACGGGCTGCTGCCCGACCCGGCTCTGCCGGTGCCCGACCCGGCCGACGCCGGCTCTTCGCCGGCGGGCCTGCACGAGGCCGCGGCGGCATTCGACCCGGCCGAGCCCGAGGCGGCTGAGCCCGACCCGGCCGCCCCCGCGGCCGAGCCGGAATCGCCCGTGCTCGGCCGGCGTGCCGCGGGCAGCGGCGCCGGCCTGGCCGAGGCCGACTGGCTGGCCTCCCTGCCGGTGGTCGAGCCGGACCCCGAGCGCG
>JBFWWD010000362.1:0-4748 GCA_050246385.1 Geminicoccaceae bacterium | reverse complement strand
CCTTCATGGTCGCGCGCGGGCGCTGACCGCTCACGCCGCGGCCAGCACCTCGGCGAACAGCTCCGCATCGACATTGCCGCCCGAGACTACCACGCCGACGGTTCGCCCGCTCACCGGCAGCTTGCCGGTGAGGGCGGCGGCCAGGGCGACCGCGCCACCGGGCTCGATCACGAGCTTGAGGTGACGGAAGGCGAGCCGCATGGCGTGGGCGACCTCCGCGTCGGTGACGGCGAGCCCGCCGGCCAGGAGGCGGGAGTTGACCGCGAAGGTCAGCTCGCCCGGCATCGGCGACAGCAGGGCATCGCAGAAGGAGCGCGCCTCCGGCGGATTGCCGAGGCGCCGGCCGGCGGCGAGGGAGCGGGCGGTGTCGTCGAACGCCGCGGGCTCGACCGAATGCACGGCCACGCCCGGCACCAGATGGGTGAGCGCGAGCGCGCAGCCCGCCACCAGCCCGCCGCCGCCGCAACAGACGGTGACCGCGTCCAGGCCGGCACCGCGCGCGGCTGCCTGCTCGGCGAGCTCGAGCCCGACCGTGCCCTGGCCGGCAATGATGCGCGGATCGTCGAACGGGCGGACGACGGCGGCACCGGTCCGCTCCGCGATCTCGCGGCCGATCGCCTCGCGGTCCTCGCCCAGACGGTCGTAGGTGACCACCTCGGCACCGAGCGCCCGCGTCCCCGCGAGCTTGGTCCGCGGCGCGTCGGCCGGCATGACGATGGTGGCGGGAATGCCCAGGAGGCGGGCGGCGAGGGCCACGCCCTGGGCGTGGTTGCCCGACGAGAACGCGACCACGGCGGCCGGGCGCAGAGCGAGGATCGTGTTGTAGGCGCCGCGGAACTTGAACGAGCCGGTCCGCTGCAGGCATTCGGCCTTGATGAGCAGCCGGCCGCCGGCGAGCTCGTTGAGCGCGTCGCTCTCGAGCAGCGGCGTCGCCGCCGCTATGCCGCGCAGCCGCTCGGCCGCGGCCGCGACGTCGGCGAAGCGCACGGGCAGGCCCTCGCTCGCGGCCTCCAAGGACATGATGCGCCTCCTCCCGGCTGACCCGGCGCTTCTAGCGCGCCCTTGGCGCCTACCCAAGCCTTTGCGGGCACCGGCCGGCTGCCCCGCCGTCAGGAGGCCGGCTTGACCCGCGGCAGCAGGGGAGCCTCGCGGACGGCCGCGCGCGCCGGTGGCAGCGCCGGCTGGCCCAATGCCACCCGGTACATGCCACGGCCCTCGAGCACGCGCTGCACATAGTTGCGGGTCTCGGCGAACGGGATCAGCTCGATCCAGTCGATCAGGCGGTACGGATCGCCGCCGCGCGGGTCGCCGTTGCGCTCCAGCCACTCCGTCACGCGGCTCGGGCCGGCATTGTAGGCGGCCAGCGCCAGCGCCGGCTCGTCGTCGAACCGCGCCAGCTGCCGCGCGAGATAGAACGCGCCCATGCGGACGTTGAAGTCGGGGTCGCGCGTCAGCCGGCCGGTCGTGAACTCCTCGCGCAGCTCGCGCGACATGGCCTCGGCCGTCCCCGGCATCAGCTGCATCAGGCCCAGGGCGCCGGCCTTGCTGCGCGCCGCCGGGTCGAACAGGCTCTCCTGCCGCGCCACGGCCAGCACCAGGGCGGGCTCCGCCATGCCGTCGCGGTCCTGACGGAAGGCATCGCCCCGCGGCAGCGGGTAGGATTCGCGCAGGAGATAGGCGCCGTTGCCCGCCGCACCGCGGGCCGCGGCCAGCACGAGATCGGCTCGGCCGCAGCCCTCCGCCAGCGCCATGACGGCGGCGAGCTGGTCCGCATCGGCCGCCGCCTCGAAGCCCAGATGGCGGAAGAAGGGCTGGGCGTAGGCCGCCTCGCCCTGCCGGCAGAAGAGGCGGGCGAGCTGGGCCGGCAGGCGCCGCTCGAGCGCGGTGCGCGCCGCCTCCGTCGGCGCGCGCGAGGCGGGCAGGCGGCGGCCGGGATCGTGTCCCAGCTCGGCCGCCGCGAGCTGGCCGTAGAAGCTGCTCGGATAGCCGGCGGCGCGCTCGTACCAGCCTTGCGCGGCGGCGCTGTCGCCCGTGGCGGCGGCCGCCCGCCCGGCCCAGTAGCCCGCGCGGCCACGGCTGATCGGGGTCGAGACGGCGGGCCACAGCCGCTCGAAATGCCGCCGCGCCGCCTTGGGCTGGCCGGTGAACTGCAGCCCGAGCCAGCCCGCCAGCCACTCGGCCTCGGCATGCGGCACCCCGGCGGTCTGCCGGCTGCTGCCGGCGAGCCGATAGGCGAGCTTGAACTCGCGCTCGGCGAGCGCCTCGCGGATCGCCTTCTCCTGCTCGCGCCACCACAGCTCGGGCCGCCGCAGCTGCTCGGGCGGGCTGAGCAGGATCTCCTGCACCCCGGCCTCGCTGCCATGCTCCTTGCGCCAGCGCAGCCGGTCGAACATGACGCCGGCGTCCGCCCTGGCCGCCGCGGGCAGGGCGGCCAGGGCCGCCTCGACGCCGGGATCGGACAGCTGGAGCTTCAGGCGCGCCGCCGCCTGGGCACGCTCGCCCGCGCGCACCCGCGGCAGCATGCGCCGGGCCTGATCGGTGCGCCGGTCCCAGAGCAGCCGGTCGAGCCGGGCCGAATGGGCCTCGGGCGTCAGCGCCGTGCCGAACCGGTCGAGGAACAGGCCTTCCTCGTCCGGGCCGAAATCGTCCCTGATCCAGGCCTCGCGCAGCACCGGCGCCGCCTCGCCGGCGCGCCCGGCGGCGAGCAGCGCATCCGCGTAGAGGATGCGACCCTGGCGGGTGCGCGGCGATCGACCTGCGAAGAATGCGAGCCGCTCCTCGACCGGGACGCCGGAGCTCATCGCCTCCTCGGCCCGCGCCAGCAGCGCGCCGAGATTGGGCCAGTCCGTCCCGGCACGCAGGAACGCGGCGAAGGTCTCGAAGGCCGGCGGGTCGCTGGCCTCCATGAGCTGGCGCCAGCGCAGATAGGTCTGCAGGGCCGGCACGCCGGTCTCGCGGGCGAGCTTGGCGGCCCAGGCCCAATCCCCGTCGTCCGCGGCCTCGAGCAACCGCTCGAGCCGCGAGCGATCCTCGTCCGCGCGGCTTGACCCGCACGGCGCGAGGGCGCATGTCACCGCGACCGCGCCTGCCATCGCGGCCGATGCCGCGGTCAGGCGCCGCAGGCCGCGAACCATGTCATCCCACACGCAGGACTCCTGCCGCCGGGGCCGCCGCTTGTCGCGCGTGGCGGCGCCCGTTATGAGGTCAGTTTACTAATTCCCCGCAAAGATCTGGAAGGCCGAACGCGATGTTCCACGGCTCGATTGTCGCGCTGGTGACCCCGTTCCGCAACGGTGGGTTGGACGAGAAGGCGTTCCAGGACCTCGTGGCGTGGCATCTGGGCGAGGGCACGGAGGGTTTCGTCCCGGTCGGCACCACGGGCGAGAGTCCGACGCTGAGCCATCCGGAGCACGAGCGGGTGGTCGAGCTCTGCGTCGAGGCGGCCGCGGGCCGGGTGCCGGTGATCGCCGGGGCCGGCTCCAACTCGACCGAGGAGGCGATCAGCCTCACCCGCCACGCCAGGAAGGCGGGCGCCAGCGCCGCGCTGATCGTCACGCCCTACTACAACAAGCCGACCCAGGAGGGTCTCTACGCGCACTACCGGGCGATCCACGATGCGGTCGACCTGCCGATCGTGATCTACAACATCCCCGGCCGCTCGGTGGTCGATATGACGCCCGAGACCATGGCGCGGCTGGCCAAGCTGCCCAACATCGTCGGCGTCAAGGACTCCTCGGCCGACATCGTCCGGCCGCTGCTGACCCATGCCGGCTGCGGCGGCGAGTTCTGCCAGCTCTCGGGCGAGGACGCGAACATCGTCGCGTTCCTGGCGCATGGCGGCCATGGCTGCATCTCGGTCACTGCCAATGTGGCGCCGCGCCTGTGCGCGGAGCTGCACCGCGCCTGGCGTGCCGGCCGCCCCGACGAGGCGCTGGCGCTCCATCGCCGGCTGCTGCCGCTGCACCGCGCGCTGTTCTGCGAGGCGAGCCCGGCGCCGACCAAATACGCGCTGAGCCGGCTCGGCCGGTGCAGGGCCGACGTACGGCTGCCGCTGGTCGAGTGCTCCGAGCGCGGCCGTGCCGAGGTGGATGCCGCCCTCGTCGCGGTCGGCCTGTCGGCCTGAGCCTGCCATGGCGCGTGCAGAAGCCCAGCGCAAGCTGGTCGCGCAGAACCGCCGCGCGTTCCACGACTATTTCGTCGAGGAGCGCTTCGAGGCGGGGCTGGTGCTCAGCGGCACCGAGGTCAAGTCGCTGCGCGAGGGCCGGGCGACCATCAGCGAGGCGCATGCCGGCGAGATGGGCAAGGAGCTGTGGCTGTTCAACGCGTACATTCCCGAGTTCCACGGCGGCAACCGGTTCAACCACGAGACGCGCCGGCCGCGGAAGCTGATGCTGAAGCGCCGCGAGGTGAGCCGGCTGTTCGGCGCGGTGCGGCGGGAAGGCATGACGCTCGTGCCGCTGTCGCTCTACTTCACCCCGCGCGGCTGGGCCAAGGTCGAGCTCGGCCTCGCCAAGGGCAAGAAGCTCCACGACAAGCGCGCCAGCATCAAGGAGCGCGACTGGCAGCGCGAGAAGCAGCGCCTGCTCCGCCCGGGCAAGGCGGGCAAGGGCGACGAGTAGGGCTTAGAGCCCGTTTGAGAATGATCTCAGTGGCAGATGCGTCGTAGGAGCAGGCTGCCCATGGCGACATGGATGAAGGCTTCGGACACATCGAGCCGCACCTCGTAGTCACGCACCAGGCGGCGCCAG
>JBFWWD010000361.1:0-4762 GCA_050246385.1 Geminicoccaceae bacterium | reverse complement strand
CCACGCGCCGCCCCGTCCGCCGCCAGTCCACCTGCGGCACCTTGAAGCCCTCGTCGTCGCGGCAGTTCTGACGGAACTCGGCCGCGGCCGCCGCCTCCAGGCGCAGGTCCATCTCGTTGCGGGTGGTCGCGGCGAGCATCCGCACCGTGTCGACCGGACGATACCGCCTGAGCGCCGGGCGCAGCCGCTCCGCCCACTCCGCGAGCCAGAGCAGGAAGTCGAGATCGCGCTCGATCGCCGCCTCGATGCCCGGCCGCAGGATCTTGACCGCAACCTCATCTCCCTCGGGCGTGATCGCGAAGTGCACCTGCGCGATCGAGGCGGCGGCGACCGGGCGCTCCTCGAAGAAGGCGAACAGCTCCGTCAGCGGCTTATCCAACTCCGCCTCGACCACGGCCTTGGCCTGCGCCGCAGGAAAGGAGGGCAGCCTGTCTTGGAGCTCGGACAGGTCATGAGCGATCGCCTCGCCGAGCAGATCGCCACGCACCGCCAACGACTGCCCGAGCTTGATGAACGTCGGCCCAAGCTCCTGCAGCGCACGCGCCAGCCGCTCGCCGGGCCGCCCCTTCGCCCGCCGATTCGCGAACAGCCGCGCCGCCCACAGAACCGGCGCCGGGGTCGGCACGAGCTCGAGCATGAACAGGGCGTTGTGCCGGGCGAGGCAGCGCGCCGTCGCCACGACCCGCGCCCCGTTGCGCAGATCGCGCAGCATCAGCCGGCTAGAGCCGCCAACCCGAGTGGATGGCCGCGATGCCGCCGGAGAGATTGCGCCAGCGCACCTGCTCCAGGCCGGCCTCCCGCATCAGGCTCGCGAACGCCCGCTGGTCGGGGAAGCGCCGGATGCTCTCGACCAGATAGCGGTAGCTGTCCTCGTCTCCGGCGACATATCGGCCGAGCAGCGGCACCAGATTGAACGAGTAGGTGTCGTAGAGCCGGTCCAGCACCGGCAGCACGACCTTCGAGAACTCCAGGCAGAGAAAGCGACCGCCCGGCCGGAGCACGCGCCGGGCCTCCGCCAGCGCGCGATCGATCCGGGTGACGTTGCGGATGCCGAAGGCGATGGTCACGGCATCGAAGCTGCGGTCGGGGAAAGGCAGCGCCATGGCGTCGGCGGCGATCCAGTCGATCTCGGTCAGCCAGCCGGCATTCAGTGCCCGGTCGCGGCCGACCGAGAGCATCGAGAGGTTGATGTCCGCAAGCGTGACCCGCGCGTCGCCGTCGACGCGGTTCAGGAACCGGGTCGCGATGTCGCCGGTGCCGCCCGCGACGTCCAGGAGGGCCATGCCCGGACGCGGTGCCAGCCAGTCGAGCAGCGCCTCCTTCCACAGCCGGTGGACGCCGCCGCTCATCAGGTCGTTCATGAGATCGTAGCGCGACGCGACGCTCTGGAAGACGTCGCGCACCCGGCCGGCCTTCTCCTCGGGCGGGATCTCGTCGAAGCCGAACGAGCGGGCCAGACGCTCGGCCGCGGCCTGCGCCGTGCCGGTGCTGCCCTCGATGCTTGCGGGGCGGTCTTTGCTCATGCAGATAGCGGCGCTCGTCCTGGGCCGTGGGTGCGGTCTTCTAGGCCGGCGCACGAGCCCCGGCAACCGAGGGGCGGCGGAAGCGGAACCATGCCGGAGCTGCCGGAAGTCGAGACCACCATGCGCGCGCTCGCGGCCCGGCTCGCCGGGCGCCGGATCACCGGCCTGGTGCAGCGCCGGGCCGACATCCGCTTTCCCCTGCCGGCCGACCTGCCCGCCCGCCTGCAGGGCCGGACCATGGTCCGGTTCGCCCGCCGGGCGAAGTACATCGAGTGCTTCCTCGACGACGGTGCCGCGCTGCTCCTGCATCTCGGCATGTCCGGCCGGCTCCTGCTCGACGGCGAGCCCGCCGGGCCGCACGAGCACCTGACCTTCGCCTTCGACGACGGCACCCTGCTGCGGTTCGTCGACCCGCGCCGCTTCGGCATGCTCGATCTGTGGCCGGCCGACCAGCTCGACCGGCATCGCTGGCTGCAGCATCTCGGGCTCGAGCCGCTTGATGCCGGCTTCGACGGGCGCAGCCTCGCACAGGCGCTGACCGGCCGGCGAACGGCGCTCAAGATCGCGCTGATGGATCAGCGGCTCGTGGTCGGGGTCGGCAACATCTACGCCAGCGAGAGCCTGTTCCGCGCCCGCCTCGCCCCGCTCCGGGCGGCGGGAAGCATGGACGGCCGCGAGGCGGGCCGGCTCGCCCGCACGATCCGGCAGGTGCTGCTCGAGGCGATCGACGCAGGCGGCTCCTCCTTGCGCGACTATGTCCAGTCCAACGGCGAGCTCGGCAATTTCCAGCGCAGCTTCAGGGTCTACGACCGCGCGGACCAGCCCTGTCTCGGCTGCGGCCGGCCGGTGCTGCGGATCGTGCAGGGCGCCCGGGCGACCTTCTACTGCGGCACCTGCCAGCGCTGACCGGCGGCGATTCTTTCCTGGACGGAGCGGTGCGATCCCGCCAACAACGCCGCGCCGGACGACCCGCGAACGAGGAGATGCTGGATGGCGTACGAGATGATCCTGGTCGAGCATCGGGGCGCGGTCGGACTGATCACCCTCAACCGGCCCAAGGCCCTCAACGCGCTGAACGACCGGCTGATCGGCGAGCTCGACGCGGCCCTGACCGGGTTCGACCGCGACGATCAGGTCGGGGCGGTCGTCCTGACCGGTTCGGAGAAGGCGTTCGCGGCCGGGGCAGACATCAAGGAGATGCTCGCCCGCGATTTCGCGGCGGCGCAGAGCACGGACTTCATCGCCCCCTGGCAGAACATCGCCGCGCACAGGAAGCCCCTGATCGCGGCGGTGGCCGGCTATGCGCTGGGCGGCGGCTGCGAGCTGGCCATGATGTGCGACATCATGCTCGCCGCCGACAATGCCCGCTTCGGTCAGCCCGAGATCAATCTCGGCACGATCCCGGGTGCTGGTGGCACCCAGCGCCTGGTGCGCGCGATCGGTAAGGCGAAGGCGATGGAGATGGTCCTCTCCGGCCGGATGATGGACGCGGTCGAGGCCGAGCGCTCGGGGCTCGTTGCCCGGGTGGTGCCGCTGGCCGAGCTGGTCGACGAGGCGGTCAAGCTCGGCGAGGCGATCGCCGCCAAATCGCGGATCGTGGTCGCGATGGCCAAGGACGCGGTCAACGCCGCCTACGAGGCGACCCTCGCCGAAGGCATCAGGATCGAGCGGCAGCTGTTCTACGCGACCTTCGCCACCGAGGACCGGCGTGAAGGGATGAGCGCCTTCGCCGAGAAGCGGCCGGCGAGCTTCACTCACCGCTGAGGTCGGGCCACGTTGACGGAAGCGGGCGCGGCCTGTATAGAGCGCGCCCTCACGTCCCTTGAGAGGTTGTAGTGGCGCATCATCGTTCCGCCAAGAAGCGGATTCGCCAGACGGCAAAGCGCACCGCCGTGAACCGCAGCCGGATGAGCCGGATCAAGACCTTCGTCCGCAAGGTCGAGGACGCGCTGGCGAAGGGCGATGTCACTCTGGCGCAGGCCGCGTTCCGCGACGCCGAGCCCGAGATCCGTCGCGGCATCACCAAAGGCGTCCTTCACCTCAACACCGCCTCGCGCAAGATCTCGCGTCTCTCGCGTCGCGTGAAGGCCCTGGCACCGACGGGCCTGTCGGCCTGAGCCGCCTTTCCCCCGGAGAATGCGGGGGAACCAATACCTTGCTTCGAATGTTGATGCGCCGGCCGTGCATGCGGCCGGCGCTTTTGGTGTCGGTGGACGTCCTGGCGCAGCCAGGCTGCTCGACATTTCTCAACCTATGCGCAAAAATGGACGTTCACCCTTCGATCCTCTTGCCAGCGCATGGCTCCGCGATTAGGGTCTCTCCTCGGGCCGTCCGCCATACCGGACAGCAGAGCCATAGATCAGCGACTGCTGAATTCCAGTGAATCTTGGATTATGGCCGGGAGCGTGTAATGTTGCTATCCCGGCAATCCTCTCGTCTTTAGGTTGAATGAGGAGCGCACAACCGTGCGAGAAGACGACGAATCAGCGGTGACGCACGAAAGCCCGGACGTGGCCGTTTCGGCCGGCAGCTAAAGCACGGCGCCTCCCGGACGGAGGCGCTTTATAAAGTCACCGAGAGCAGGAAGGCGGGGTCTGAGGTGCGAATGGTGCTGCCGCAGACATCAGACATCGAGCATCAATGGACGCAGGTTCGCGGGCTTCTGCGGGCCGAGGTCGGCGACACCGCCTACTCCACCTGGCTCAAGCCTCTCGACCTCGCCCATGTCGACGGCGATCGGGTCGTGATTGCGGTGCCGACCCAGTTCATGCGCGATTGGGTGGTGGCGCACTACGCCGATCGGATTCGCGGCTTGTGGACCTCGATCAACCCGCATGTCCGTACGATCGCGCTCAATGTGCGGCCGACCGCACCGGGCGCTGCCCCGCCTGCAGCACCGGCGATCGTGCGGCCGGTCGAGACCGAAAGTTCGGTACCGGCCAACGAGGCGACCGCGCTCGAGGATCTCGGGGCGCGGCTCGATCCGCGCTTCACCTTCGAGACCTTCGTCGTCGGCAAGCCGAACGAGTTCGCCGTCGCGGCGGCCGAGCGCGTCGCCAGCTCGCCGAAGCCCCTGTTCAACCCGCTGTTCCTCTATGGCGGGGTCGGCCTGGGCAAGACCCACCTGATGCACGCGATCGCCCATCGCGTGAAGCAGCTCGATCCGGGCCGACGGGTGGTCTATCTGTCCGCCGAGAAGTTCATGTACCAGTTCGTGCGCGCTTTGCGCTCGAAGGACA
>JBFWWD010000360.1:0-4764 GCA_050246385.1 Geminicoccaceae bacterium | reverse complement strand
GCCAGCTCCTCGGGCGAGCCGAAGCGCTTGATCGGGGCGTGCTCGCGGGCGACCTCGTCGAGATGGGCCTGCCAGTCGCCGCCGGTGTCGGCGGTGAGCTGCCTGGCGGTCTTGACCCAGTCGGGGGTGAGGATCAGGCCGGGATTGATGCAGTTGACGCGGATATTGTCGCCGATCACCTCGGTCGCCAGGGTGCGCGAGAACATCATCAGCGCCGCCTTGGTGACGTTGTAGATCGGCTCGTACCAGAGCGGCTGGACCGCGCAGACCGAGGCGTTGTGCAGGATCACGCCGCCGCCGCGCCGGCGCATGCCGGGCACCAGCCCGCGCGCCAGGCGCACGGCGGCCATGACGTGCAGGTCCCAATAGGCCTGCCACTTCCCGTCGGGTGCTTCCATGATGGTCTCGTTGCTGCCGGTGCCGGCATTGTTGATCAGGATGTCGGCGCCGCCGAGCTCGGCCTCGACCGCGGCGACCAGCGCGTTCGTGCCCTCGGCGGTGGCGACGTCGCAGGCGACCCCCAGCGCGCGCACGCCGAAGGCCTCGGCGATGCGGGCGGCCTCGGCCCGGACGCGCTCGGCGCCGCGGGCGGCGATGGCGACGTGCACGCCCTCGGCGGCCAGGCCCTCGGCGACCGCGAGCCCGATGCCGACGCTGCCGCCGGTGACGACGGCGGTCTTGCCGCCCAGTCCCAGATCCATGCCTGCCTCCCGTTTCTCGCCGCTTCTGCCGCGGCTCCGTGCCCGGAGCTTGCAGCACAGGCGCGGCACCCCGCCAAGCCATTCCGCGCGTCGGCTCGCGGCCGGCGTGGTGGGGTGCCGAGGGCAGATCGGTGTCAGCTTCGTGGGATCGCGAAGGGTGGTGAGTCCTGCGTGCAGGTGGCGCCGACGGGCGGGAGCGTGCCCCTGATCAGATAGCGGATCACATGCCGGTCGATGCACGAGCTGTGGTTGATCAGCGCGGTATGCCCATAGCCCTCGAGGGTGAGCAGGCGGGCGTTGGCCAACGCGCGGACCATGGCCTTGGCCGCCTGGTAGGGTGTCGCGGGATCGAAGGTGGGGCTGACCACGAGGATGGGGCTGGCCGTGGGGCGGTTCCACGGTCCGACGTACGGGCGGGCCGCCCTGCCGGGCCAGGTCGCGCACGGCTCGTAGTCCCACGCCCACCAGCGCCCCAGATCACCCGCCCTGGCGTAGCTGAATGCCTCCAGGGCCTGGAAGAGCGCCGGGCGACGCGGATTGGGGCTCTCGGAGCAAACCACCGCATACTCGAACTCGAAGCCCGGATAGGGGGGCGGGCCGTCGAACGGTGGCGGGGAAGCTGGCGTCCGGCGCTCCCACAGGGCCTGCAGGGTTTCGGCGATGGAGGCCCAGCGGCCGAGGAAGTAGATCTCGGTCGCTACAGTGTTGGCCGCTCTGCCGTAGTTCCAGGCGCCAATGGCGTGGTCTCGCAGGCGAGACATCAGCCGATCGAACTTCTGCCGGGTGGCGGCCGGAGTTCCGGCGGAGAAGGCGCAGCGCGCGATCGGCGCGCGGCCACAGTGCCGGATGAACTGGTCCAGCGTCGCCCCAGCGCCCAGGTCCGCGCCAAATCGCTGGCCCGTGTTGAGGCGGGGCGGGGCGTCGTCGCCGTTGTTCACGTACTTCGTGGGATCGACATTGCCGTCGAGGACCAGGGCACGCACACGGCCCGGGAACAGGTTGGCGTAGGTGGCACCCAGGAAAGTGCCGTATGAGACGCCGTAATAGGTGAGCTGCGCGTCGCCCACGGCCTGGCGAAGCAGGTCCAGGTCACGAGCGGTCTCGTTGGTGGAGACGTAACGGGCGAGCTCGGGGTCGCGCGCCACGCAACGCCGGCCGAGCTCGGCCCACTCGCCAATCCAGAGCGCCCGCTCCTTGCTGCCGACCGGAACGCCGGTGGGGATGTGCGCCCGCCAGGCGATGGCTTCCTCGGCGGTGTCGAAGCAGCGCACGGGGGTGCTGTCGCCGACCCCGCGCGGGTCCCAGCTGACGACGTCGAACCGCTCCCGCGCCGTGCGCGGCAGGAGCGGGTAAAAGAACGACAAGGACTGTGCGCCGGGCCCGCCGGGGCCGCCGGGGTTGAAGAACAGGGTGCCGATGCGCCGACCGGGGCCGGTCGCCGCCCGCTTCTTGAGCGAGAGCTCGATGGTGCGACGGCCCGGATGCCGGTAGTCCAGGGGCACCCGCGCCCGAGCGCAGGCGAACTCGCTGCCGTCCCCGCACGGACGCCAGTCCAAGCGTGGGGCCGGGATCGACGTCGGGTCCGCCGCAGCGCGGGCTGCGAACCCGAGCGCGCCGAACGCGGCCAAGCAGATCACCACCTGGACGGTGGTCGCGATGGATCTCATCACCTCTCTCCACAGTGGTGGCTCGGACCTCGCTCACGCGAGCCGAGACGATCGACCAGTTTCATAGTTGAAGGCAGATCAGGTAGCGGGTCTGGTTGCATGGGCCGATGTTGCCGGTGACCCAGCGCGCGTCGACCCGGTCGACGTGACCGCCGTCGCCGGTGACGTCACCCTTCGACGAGGTCCAGAAACGACAGGTCTGGGCCGGCCCGCCGGCCCGGTTGCCGCCGGCATCGGTTTCGGTCCACGTCAGCACCTGCAGGCGGTGGCCGCGAATGTCGCGGTTGATCGGCGCGCGCAGGCAATCATGGCCGCCAGGCCCTTTCGTGCAGTTGACAAGATCGGCGACGTCGAGGGCGACCAGGGTGCCGTCGGCGGTCGAGAACGGGCCGATGGTGGGCCTGATCGTATGGACGATGCCGGTGGTGCGGCTCGAGAACCAGGCGACGAAGCTGCCGGTGAGCCCGGCATCGTGCGCCTCGTGCGCGCAGGCGGCGTCCGCTTCCTGAAACCCGTCGATCGTGCCCTCGAAGGGTGCCCCGCCAATCCAGATGAGCTTGCTGCCGGCAGCGGTCAGCGGCTGCACCAGTGTCTCGGCGGGTGCGCGCGGGAAGCGGCAGCCGTCGCCGGTCTCGGGATTGGGCGCGCGGTCGGTCGCGTTGCCCTTGCTGCTCGTCGCCCACAACGCGATGGCCGGTGTCCGGTCGGATGGGCTGACGCCCAGCGCGTCGAGGGGAAGGGTGAATTGGACCTCGTTGCCCACCACCGCGCTGCGACCGGGGCCGCGGTGCCCGCTGGGGCCCCGTGCGGCCACCGCGTCGGCGGGGTCGACGCATCCCGCCCTGGCCGCGGCGGGTTCCACGAACGGCGCGGCGCGATCGAGAAACAGGCGGTAGCTGGCGCCGCGATCGGCGTCGGCGCACAGGCGCAGGGTGACGAGGACGCGGTTGCGCTTCCTGTCGTAGCGGCTTTCCAGCGAATGGATGTCGTTGCCGCGGCTGCCGACATCGCAGCCGTCGAGCATTCGCCGGTCCGCGCCGGCAGAGGCTTCGCCGCCCAGTGCGAGCACCGCGGCCAACGCCGCGGCGCCGCAGATCATGCTTCGGAAGCTTGTGCTCACCTGCTGTCTCCAGCAGCCGCCAAGCGACTGCCATGTGCGCCCCTCGCAAGCATCGCTGCGGCCAGGACAGCGCAGTAAGCTGGTCTGAACTGAATTCGACTCGACTTTCCGCGTATTTCCGGACCAGTAGATGGCGGCGGGGAGCAGAGCTTTGGTTCGCGACTTTGCGCTCAGGCTGCGCTTGGCCGCAGCGGTGCTGGGATGTGAGACACGCAAGGAGCTGGCCGCGGCGTTCCGCCGGGTGAACCCCCACACGTCGTTCGACGTCGTCCGGGCGGACAAGTGGCTGAGCGGCAAGGCGTCGCCCCGCACCGCCGACGTCTACCGCGACTGGGGCAAGCTGCTTGCGCTCGACGGGCCCCACGATTGGCTCATGGGGTGCTCCATCGACGATCTGGTCGACGCGTTGGCGGGTCGACACGGCATGACGCCGGACGCCATCCTGGAACGCGCTCGCGGGTTCCCGCGCGGCGCGCTTTCCCGTGATCCGCCTCAGCGAAGCGGAGGCGGCCCGAGCTTCATTGAGGGCGCCTATGCCTGCTACGGTTTTGCCTTCACGCCCTACTACCCTGGTCGCCTGCTCCGCGCCTCGCTGGTGATCGGTCCCGGCAGCGGGCGCCAGACGGCGACCTACATCCTGAACGTGGCATCTGCGCCCGCCAAGTTCTTCGGCCCAGTGTTCGTCACTGGGCGGGGCATGCATATCGAGCTGCATCAGGTCCCTGAGGGCGACACGCGCGTCTACATGGTGCTGTTCGCGCCCTCGCCACCCGCGAGCTTCCTCGCCGGCGTCCTGTGCGGCTCGGCCACCCTCGGACCGGACTCCGAGCCGTCGATGACCCGGATCGCCATCGTTCGTCTGCCGGGCCCGAGTGCGGCCTTCAACCGTTTGGGTGTACTGATCGAGCCCGGCACATCGATAGCTGGGGATCTGGAGGCCGCAGGTCTGCGCCTTCTCGACGGCCGCGAGGTCGATCGCCGGCTGATGGAGTTTCTACCGGCGCGGGCGCATCACGGCATCGAGCAGGTGACCATCGCGGAGTATCGGAGCCTGGTCGCACTGTTCGACCAGGAGCACTTCGCACGTGCGACGGCGCGCGAGCCGGCGGAACGTCGAGTTCAGATCAGGTCCGTGGGCTGAGCATCATCCGTCCTGCCTCGTCACGGTAGCCGGCCATCTCTCGCTGGGGGGCTCGCGGTGAACGTGGTGGAGTGCTGAGCGCGACTCCAGGGCTGAAGGCGTCAACCAGGCGACAGTTAGGGGTATTTGCATAAA
>JBFWWD010000359.1:0-4794 GCA_050246385.1 Geminicoccaceae bacterium | reverse complement strand
GGCTATGTACTGCTGGCCATCGAACCCTGGCGGCTGATCACTGCCGCCACCGCCACCGCCACCGCCACCGCCCGTCTGGTCGATGCGGATCGAGCTGACGCCGACCGTGCCGGGTGCGCTCATCGACGAGTCGTACTCGAACGTGAAGCGCGGCACGGGACCGCCGGTGATGGCGTCAGCGCCCGTCAGGGTATCGGGAGCACCGGGTGCATTGTCGATGGCGAGACCGATGCCGATGTTCTCGACCGGGCGCGGGGCCTGGGTAAGTGCCACGTCGACGCGGCCGCCGGCTTCCGGCGCGGCGAAGCTGTAGCCGCTCAGGCTCATGGAAGCGCCGGCAAGGATCGATCCTGCCGTCGAGGCCTCGAACAGGATGCCGACCTGCGCCCCGCCCGCCGTGTTCGCGACTCGCGGGTCGAGATGGATGTCGATACCCGGATCGTCGCCGGCGACGGTGTCGATCAGGACGTAGGCGGGACTGATGTTGGACGGCCCGTCGTTGCGGAAGTTCGACAGGGTGACGCCACCGACATCGATGGACGGTTGCGCGGTCAGCAACTGCCGAAGGGTATAGGTCGCCAAGTGTGGATCTCCGACGCATGAGGCGAGACGAGGACAGCACTCGATCGCTGCCCGTGAGACAGACCACGGCCGTGGGCTGATTCTCTGTCGGGCAAGTCGGATCAGCGCCGCATAGGGCGAGATAGCCGCGCCTCAGCGGCCGAGGCAAATGAAGTTACCGTACGTCGGATGGCGCGATGCGGAACGTGGCGGACCGTTGCGTGCGACCCACAGCGGCGTCGGGGCGGTCGTGATGCCACCCCGACGCGAATTGGTGTCGACTAGACGATGAAGTCGTTGCGGCCCTCGGCAAAGCCGAACGTGATATAGTGAACGGTTGCCGCTTCGGTGTTGTTGCCGAACGCGGCCCGCAGATCGGCATAATTCGCGAGGTACTGAGTTTCGTCGAACGTGTCGAGCGCCCGTCCTTCGGCTTGGCCGAAATTCACATAGTGGGCTTGTCCGGCCGACGGATTGTTACCAAAAGCGGCGATCAGGTCCGGATGTGATGCGATATACTGCCTCCCATTGATTTGAGAAGGAGACGCCGCTTCGTCCGTCCGCCCCTCCGCGAAGCCATTCTGGATGTAGTGCTGGGTGGCGAGTTGCACATTGCTGCCGAATGCGGTCCGCAGATCCGTATAATTCTGGAGGTACTTGGTCTCGCTGAAGGAGTCTATGTCTCGACCCTCGCTGTGACCATTGCTGAGGTAATGAGCCTCGCCGGCGGCACGGTTGGCGCCGAACGCCGCAATCAGATCCGGATTGGAGGCGATGTACTGGAGTCCGTCGAAGCCCGGCGGGAGCGTCGGGGGCGGAGGCGGCTCCGACGCCAGGTCGAAATGCAGCGTCGAGGTCGTGAACGTCGCCGTGACGCCCGAAACCGGGGTCAGCGAAAGATCGTAGTCGAATCGGAAGGTGTCGACCGGACCGCCGATGATCGTGTCCGAGTCCGACAGATTGTCGCCCACGCCGGCCGCGTTGTCGTTGAACAGGTTGATCGTGATGTTGTCGGTGTCCCGTCCGGCCTGACCGACGTCGAGGTCGATGCTGCCCCCGGAATTGGTGGGGCTGAAACTGGTGCCGCCACTCAGCGTGACGCTCGCGCCCTCGATGATCGAGGTGTCGGCCGACGCGCGGAACTCGAACCCGAAATGCTGGGCCGCGGCGCTCGAGGTCAGCGGGGTCGCCGTCCGGACGATGATGCCCGGATCGCTGCCCTCGATCGTCTCGATCACGATCTGCGACGGGCTGATCGTGTTCGAGGCGTCGCGCCTGAAGTCGGACAGGACGACGTCGCCGAGATCGATGGTCGGCCTGGGTGTCGCAAGCAAATCGCGCAGGGTGAAGATGGCCAAGAGATGCACTCCGTTCCAGCCGCGTACGGCCTTCTATCGCTTGTCGGCCCGGACGGTGCCCTCGCGCTGGAGACGGACTCATGCACCAGCGGTAGAATATCGCCCGAGCTTTATCGTATAAGTTGCACAAACATCGTGCCCGTGCAATGCCGAGCAGCCATACTCCGGTGTGTTGCAGCCGGTTGGATAAGCACCGTAGTTCCGGCGCCACGGCGTATTGCCTCCGGGCGCCGCTGCGGCCACAAGGGCGCCAGTCCGTTTCAGATTCCCGGGACCCTCGATGGGCTTCAACTGTGGTATCGTCGGCTTGCCGAACGTCGGCAAATCGACCCTGTTCAACGCGGTCACCAGCACCACGGCGGCCGCTGCGGCGAACTACCCGTTCTGCACGATCGAACCCAATGTCGGCAGGGTGCCGGTGCCGGACTCGCGGCTGGAGATTCTTGCCCGCCTCGCCGGGTCGGCAAAGACCGTGCCGACCCAGCTCGAGATCAAGGACATCGCCGGCTTGGTGCGCGGCGCGTCCAAGGGCGAGGGCCTGGGCAACAAGTTCCTCGGCGCCATTCGGGAGGTCGACGCCGTTCTCGAGGTGCTGCGGTGCTTCGAGGATCCCGACGTCACCCATGTCGAGGGCAGCGTCGATCCCTTGCGCGACGCCGAGCTGATCGAGACCGAGCTGCTGCTGGCCGATCTGGAGAGCCTGGAGCGGCAGAAGGACGGCTTCGTGAAGCGGGCACGGGGCCAGGACAAGGAGGCCAAGGCGCGCCTGGAACTGCTCGACAAGATCGTGCCGGCGATGGAGGCGGGTCGGCAGGCGCGGACGCTCGATCTCACAGCGGACGAGAAGGCGCAGCTCGCCGGCTTCAACCTGCTCACGGCCAAGCCCATCCTCTACATCTGCAACGTCGACGAATCCTCGGCGGGATCGGGCAATGCGCTCACGGAGAAGGTCGCTGCCATGGCCGAGGCGCAGGGAGCGCGCCATGTCGTGATCTGCGCGGCAATCGAGGCCGAGCTCTCCGCGCTCTCCGAGGAGGAGAAGGCCGAATATCTGGCCGGCATGGGCCTGTCGGAGCCCGGCCTCAATCGCGTAATCCGCGCCGGGCACGAGCTGCTCGGCCTGCTTTCCTTCTTCACGGTCGGGCCCAAGGAGGCGCGGGCCTGGACCGTCCGGCACGGCGCCACCGCACCTCAGGCCGCCGGGGTCATCCACACCGATTTCGAGCGCGGCTTCATCTGCGCCGAGGTGATCGCCTATGACGATTTCGTCCGGCTTAGTGGCGAGCAGGGAGCAAAGGAGCAGGGCCGGATGCGGCTCGAAGGCCGCGACTACCTGATCCAGGAAGGCGACGTCTGCCACTTCCGCTTCAACGTCTGACATGACGGATCGCGGTTCGACCCTTCCGCCCGCCGGGGCACGCGAGCGCCGCGCGGGAGGTGGGTGGATCGGACGGATCGGCCGCGTCCTCGGAGCCGGCCGGGCACGCCTTCCGCTGGCGACCGCGCTGGCCTCGGCGTTCGGGCTGATGCTGCTCTCGACCTTGGCGGTCGTGCTGGGCCTGAGCTTCTATGTCGGCGCCACCAACACGAGGCAGCTCCTGATCGACAAGTCGAACCTCCTGCTCGACATGCTGCAGGAGCGGATCGACGACTTTCTGGTTCCGGTCGCCAGTCAGCTGCGACTGATCAGCAGCGAGATCGTGGCGCGGGATCGGCCCGAGCAGCTGTTGACGCCCGGGTCCGCGTTGCATGGGATCCTCGCGGCCACGCCGCAGATCCTGGGGGTTCTGTTCGTCACGCCCGAGCTGCGCGCCTATCGCTATCGAGCCGGCCAGAGCGAGGTGCCGCCAGAGGACTGGTCCGACAACAAGTCGATCGGCGCGATTGTCGCCAATGCGCGGGCGGTAAACGGAGTTGTCTGGGGGCCGCCGACCTGGAGCGACGAGCTGCGCAAGACCGTCATCAACGCCCATCTGGCGATCGAGCGCAACGGCAAGCTCTATGGAGTGCTGTTCGCCGCTGTCGGCCTCGACACGATGGCAAGCTTCGTCGGCGAGCTGTCGAGCTCGGTGGGTCAGCCGGTGTTCGTGCTGCAGGGGCGCAACCAAGCCGTCGCGGCACCCGGGCTCGACATGTCCATGGTCGGCCCTGACCGTCCCCTGCCACTGCTGGTCGATAACGGCAATCCGGTGCTGGCGGCACTATGGGTCGGATCGACGGCCGACGTCGACATCCTCGAGGGCGGCCTGCGCGGTTCGGCGCGCCTGGCGACCGCCGGGAACGACGAATGGCTGGTGCTCTATCGCGAGATTCCGGGATTCGGCGACCAGCCGTGGATCGTGGGCACCTATCTGCCCGCGAGCATCGCCGTCTCCGAGCTGGCTCGCCTGCGCTACGCCCTACTCCTGAGTCTCGGCTGCCTCGTCGTGGCGGTCGCCGCCACGTTCTGGCTGGGGCGGCGGATGGCCCGCCCGGTCGAGCGCCTCGCGGATGCCGCGCGGCGCATTCAGCTGCTGCAGCTGAGCGATGCACCGGAGCTGCCGCGGAGCCGCATTCTGGAGCTCGATCACGCCGCCCGCGCCTTCAACGCGATGCGTAACGGCCTGTCCTGGTTCGAGACCTATGTGCCGCGGCGTCTCGTGCGGCAGCTCATGACCAACCCCTCACCGGCGGTGGTCGCGTCGCGGCAGCTCGAGGTGACGGTTCTGTTCACGGACATCGTCGGCTTCTCACGGCTCGCGCAGAAGCTGGACGCCGCCTCGGCCGCCGAGCTGCTGAACCGGCATTTCGAGCTGCTGGCGGGATGCGTCGGCGAGACCGACGGCACGGTCGACAAGTTCCTGGGCGACGGCATGATGGCTTTCTGGGGCGCGCC
>JBFWWD010000358.1:0-4816 GCA_050246385.1 Geminicoccaceae bacterium | reverse complement strand
TACAGCCGGGTTTCAATGGAGGTTCGCCGCCGCCACTGGCAGCGGCGGGCGCGTTGCTGGTGACGGCGGCGCCAGCGGGACCAAGCCATCGCCGCTGCGCTGGCCTGCGCCGGCGGCCAGACGAGCTGCCAGGCAGGCGGCGGAGTTCCGGGACGGTGAGCGGCAGGAGCTCGGCGGCCAGGTCCGGCCTCGGCTCCTCCCCCGACCACGGTCTTGCGCAGGACGGCGAGATCGGCGTGCGCCGGCATGGCCAACTTGACGTGGCGGTGCCAGCCGGTCCAGGAGCGGACCGCGTACCGGTCGAGCCCGACCTCGCCCTTGGCCGCCTCGAAGCAGGCCTCGATGGTCCAGCGCGTGCCGGCGATCCGGACCAGATCCGCCAGCGCCGTGCCGTGGGGCGCATGGGATGGATAGAAGGCCAGTTCCTGCGGCGCGACCAAGCTGCGCCGGAGCAGCGGGCCCTTCTCCCAGCCGGGTGCCGCATCGCCGCCATGGAACGCGAAGCTGCGCCGAGTGGTCGTGACCCGCGGCCACTTTCCCAGCGACGACGCGGCGCTCAAGCTCCTCTACCTGGTCTTGAACCTGGCCGAGCGGGAGTGGAGAATGCCGCTCAGGGATGGGGTATGGCCAGGGCTCAGCTCGCGATCCTGTTCGACGATCGCTTCCAGCTCGCCTGAACCCAAAATGTGCAGCTCATGGGTCGAGAATGTTCTCCTCCGGCGCCACCGCGTGCGCGTCGAGGAACAGCTCGCCGCCCGATCGCGGCCGGCATCGGGGAACTCCCCCGCATGCGCCCGAGCCTCTGTTGCAGAAGAACTTCCGCTCATTCAGAGCCCCGATGCACCCACTTCCGGTGAGAAATTCGGGCTAGACGCTCCCCGTGCCTCGCTTACTTCTCGACGTGGTTGTCGACCCATTTGAGAACAAGATCGGCGATCTTCAGATTGTTCTTGTCCTGCATGAGCACGTGCGAGTTGCCGCGGATGCCGAAGTCCGGCAGGGCGACCACCCACGCATCGCCGCCGAGCTTCTTGAGCTGCTTTACGAACGTCCGGCAGGACTTCACGCTGACCGTCCAGAGGGGGAAGTCGCCGAGAAAGTCGCCAAAGAGCGCCATAGTCGGGAGATCCTGGCCAGGCGCGGCAGGGTCTTCTTGTCGTAGCTCGGGCACCCCCGGGCTCGATCGAGATGATGCCGCTGATCCCCTTGGCGTCGATCACGGCGCTCTCGAACGGGAACGGCCCGGAATGGCCGATCAGCACCGAGCGGCCGAGCTGGGCGGCGAGCTTGGCGAGGTTGACGACGGTCGGATTCGGGGTCGTCAGCGACGGATTCTGGCCTGGTGACCTGCTCCCCCGGGGCTCTCGCATGTGAAATGAGAGTCCGCCGGCGAGGGAACGGACGATGCGCAAGAGCCGGTTCAGCGAGGGGCCGGAACTCGGCCACATCGCGGCCGACCCGCCAAGACCGCCCTCGTCGCCGCCATCTGCAAGCTGCTCACCATCCTCAACGCCATCGTCAGAGACCAACGCCCATGGCGCGCCGCTTGACCAGCAAGACAGTCACTCGGCCCGTACGACGCCGCGAGTTCGAGCCGAACTCCAAACGGCGCAAGCGACGACCCGCACCCTGGTCGTCCGCTGCGGGCTGGACCCGAAGACGGTCGCCAAGTGGCGGAGAGGACGATGGCTGGTGATGGCCTTGGCGTCGAGCTGCCCGACCTTCGGCAGGAGCGCCAGCAGGGTGGCCACGGTCACCCGTCCGACGTCCGGTACGGCGGCCAGGAGGCCGGCGCTGGTCCCACCGTCGGGCAGGGCCGCGACCACCACCCCGATCAGCCGCTCGTTTCGCGCGGTCTCGCGCTCGAGCCAGGCCAGCTGTTCGTCCGCGTGGCACAGCTCACGCTCGGTGCCGCGCCGACTGCGATGCTGCTCGACCTGGATCTGCTGGCCAAGCTGAAAGCGCCGGAGGACGGCATCGGTCTACCACGACACTGGTACATCCAACGTCCTGGACCGCACCCTGTTTTGACCGGACCGGGGGCGTAGCCGATAAGGCATAGGCGTACGACTATGGCTTCCGATCCTGTCAGCCCTCCGCCCCACGTCAAGGTGATCACGTCGGTCCAGCGTCGCCGGCGCTGGTCGACCGCCGAGAAGATTCGCCTGGTCGAAGAGGCAATGCAGCCCGGCCTGTCGGTATCCTTCGTCGCCCGCCGGCGGGGTGGCGCCGAGCCTGCTGTTTGCCTGGAAGCGGCGGATGCAGGAGGGCGGCTTCCAGGCGGTGCGAGATGTCGCGGCCTCAATGACGGTGGTCAAACGAGTCCGGTTCCCCGAATTTCGGATCGCATCGAGGCGACGCCAGTTCGGGCGACGGCAGCGATTGCGGCACCAGCCCGCCAAGGTGGAGGGTGGATACGACGCCGCACTATGGTAGCGTGGATGCAAGGACAGCACGGGGTGGAAGGCGCGATGGGCCAATTCGCAATCCTCGGCGGTGCCGACGGGTCCAGGCTCCAGGCTCTGCTGGCGGCGGCCGTCGCCGAGTGGAAAGCCGACGGCCTGCGCGTCGCCGGGGTCATCGCAGAGGCGCACACCCTGCCTGATCGGACCTGCAGTGCCGGGTTCCTGCGCGACATCAGCTCCGGCGAGGCCTACTCGATGTTTTTCGAAGCCCCGCCCGTCGGCACCTCCTGCCATCTCGCCGCGACCGGTGTCGAGGGCGCCTGCAGGGCGGTGCTCGGCCAGCTCACCCACAGCGACGTCGTCGTGCTCAGCAAGTTCGGCAAGCTGGAGGCGACGGGCGGCGGTCTCGCCCCTGCCTTCGCGGCGGCGATCGCTGCCGGCAAGCCGGTCCTCACCACCGCCTCCGATCTGCACCGGGCCGCTTGCCGCCGGCTTGCGCCCGGCGCGCTTCATCTGCCCGCCGATGCTGCGGCGATCCGGGACTGGTGGGCGGGAATCGCCACACTTGCCGCACAGCCAGCCGCCGCCATGCGCTGATCTCCAGCTGGCAAGCCAGCGTCGGTGAGGAGGTCGAGCGCTGCCCCGGCTCCGACCGATGGAAAGCGACCGGTGGTCGAGATGGGCCTCCGTGACCGACCGCGCTGCGTCAACCCAGGGGCGGTGCTGGCCGGCGTCACGGTGCGTGACCCGTTCGCGGGCCTGGAGCTGCCGCCGGAGATCGAGGCGCTACCGACGCGCTGAAGCCGTGTTGATCTCGGTCTGACGCTCCCCGACGCCGCGGCAGGACGGACGTGCGGCGCCGGGATCGATGATGGTCCCTCGGAACGAGCCCGAGGCTGCGGTCGAGACACGGAATCGGCGACGACCGGTCGGTGCGCTCAGGAGGCCTCCCGCACGGTCGAGCGGCGGCACTCGGCCAGCTCCCGCTTCAGGCGGCGCATCTCCTCGAACCGCGCCGTGACGTCGCGCAGGATCGCGGCGACGCCGGTGATCCGCCGGTCGCTGTCCTGCAGCAGGATGATGGTGAACTCGACCGAGATCTGCCGCCCGTCCCTCGTGACGGCCGGCACGCTCAACAGGTCGCCGGTGCCATAGCGCGTCACCCCGGTCCTCATGACGTGCTCCCAGCCGTCCCAATGGCGCTGGCGCAGCCGCTCGGGGATGATCAGGTCGAGCGAGGCGCCGAGGGCTTCCTCCGCCGTGAAGCCGAAGATGCGAGCCGCCCCCGGATTCCAGAAGCGGACCAGGCCGTTGCGGTCGGTCGCGATAATGGCGTCGGCGGAGGCGGCGAGAATGGCCTCGCCGAGGCGCGTCGTGATCGGTTCCGACTGGCGCTCCATCCCGCAATCCCCTCCCGCTCGCCGCGACCGGTCCTCGGCACGCTCCCGATCGGCGCGCGGAGCGGCTTTCGCGGACCGTACCCGTCTTCCGTCGGCACCCGTGGCGCACGATACCATCAACGCCCAACCGGCCGCTACGGAACCGCCGGCTCGAACGGGTCGCAGCGACAGTCGCCCACAGCCGGGCCGGTGCCGCCATGGTCGAAGCGCTCGGCCCGGGCCAGCGTGCCGCCGATCACATCATAGAGCTGGCCGGCCCGAAGCTGCTGGCGGGCCTCGAGCAGGACCTGGTTGGCGGCATCGAGGCGGCGGGCGAGCGGGACGGTGAGGTGGAGCAGGGTGGCCGGAAGCCCCGGTGACCAGGCTCGCCGCGTCGGCGAGGTGACTGCAGAGGAAACCGCGCCAGGATCCGTTCCGGCCGATCGCGCCGGTGGCGACCCGGCGCGGCCGCAGGTGGGACTTGCCATGGGTACGGCTGAGCAGCGATCATTGTAGGATGGTAGTCCTGTTCAGCGAGCCCGCCGCTGCAATTTTGAGGGCGGCATGCTCAGTCAACCGTCTCCCCGCCCGTACCAGCCTTCCTCATGCCGCGACGCCGGGCTCGTGCGTCAGCTGCTGACGACGTTGTCGCCGAAATAGAGGAACTCGCGATCCATCCTGCCGAGCTCGGTCGCCGCGAGCTCCAGGCTGGCCGAGGGCAGACGCTGCCGGCTCTGGTGCGAATCGACCCATTCGTCGGCCACCTGGAGCGTGCTGAGCGTGATCGTGGTGGGATGGCAGAGATAGTGGGTGGGGATGACGGCCTTGGGCCGCAGCCGGTCGACGATCGCGTCGGCCTGCTCGTAGCTGAGGATGTGCTGCGAGCCGTCCACCGGCAGGGTGAGCACATCGATCTCGCCGAGCGCGGCCCAGACGCCGTCCGGCGGGTTGTGCCGGTTGTCGCCCCAGATCAGCGTCCTGACCCCGCCGGTCTCGACCACGTACATCACCATGTCCATGTGGCCGGGATTG
>JBFWWD010000357.1:0-4834 GCA_050246385.1 Geminicoccaceae bacterium | reverse complement strand
CGTCGAGTTCAGATCAGGTCCGTGGGCTGAGCATCATCAGTCCTGCCTCGTCACGGTAGCCGGCCATCTCTCGCTGGGGGGCTCGCGGTGAACGTGGTGGAGTGCTGAGCGCGACTCCAGGGCTGAAGGCGTCAACCAGGCGACAGTTAGGGGTATTTGCATAAAATTTTATGCAAATTGGCTTGTTTGCGTGCTTTGATTGTGCTTCCTGCGCGGCGCGTCAGCTTGCGATAGCAAACGCACGCTCCGCCGCTCAGCATCGCGCTGCATTCGGGCTCAAGAAGGCCTCGACAGGCCCTCGCGACGAAACGCAACCCGGGCAGTGCTGGCCAGAAACGAGATCGGGAAACGGGGATGTCTGCTCTACCGAAAGCCAAGCTGAATGGGTCGACGCGGCCAAGGGCGCAGGATGTCGATCGTCATGTCGGTGCGAAGCTGCGCGAGCGTCGCCTGATGCTGGGCATGAGCCAGCAGCAGATGGCCGAGCTGATCGGGGTGACCTATCAGCAGGCCCACAAGTATGAGAAGGGCATCAACCGCATCGCGGGCGGACGTCTTTACACCGTCGCCCAGGCGCTCGGTGTCGAGGTGAGCTATTTCTACGAAGGCCTGGGCGCAGGAGCCGGTGCATTCGCGCCGACCTCCAAGCAACGGCTGCTGCTGGAGCTGACCCGCAGTTTCACCCACATTACGGACCGGCGGCAGCAGGAAGCGCTCTGCAGCCTTGCCCGCGCGCTGGCCAACTTCGATTCGGACCCCGAGCTCGAGCGTGATGCACCCGCTTCGCCCGTGCCTGACGAAGGCGTGACCGCCGGCTGAGCTCCAAGAAGGCGGTCGTGCGGGGGGGAGGATGCCCGGCCGTCATGGCTCACGTGCCCTGTAGGGCCAGATTGGCGACGCGATCCGAGGCAGGCTTCCGAGAGCGGCGAGATGCTCCCTGACAGCATGCGCGCCGGGGCGCACTCGTCGCCTACCAGCGGGAGGCGCCCCGTTCATGCGCGCCCCCTGCTGTCGGCGCGTCTGGTGCCAGCTCACCACGAAGGGTCGAACATCGAGCCATGCAGGCGGGCGACTCCGGATTCTCCTCGACCCCGACGCGCGCCCGGTCGATGCCGACGGAGACCTCCCGCCGAGCTGCATGGACCCGGAACGAGATGGTGCGGCACTCGCAGAGCAGCCCGATGCGCAGCCGCGTGACTCCGAGCCGGCGTTCTCGCCCTCGGCCTGGTCGCGGCTCCCTTGCTTGCGCAAGGCCGGCCGCGAGATCTGCAGCCGGCAGACCACGCCAGCGTTGCCCTCAGGCTATGGGGAGGTGAAACGATCTCCACAGGCCCACACGTCATGTCGCTGCCGCCGGCCCGGGGCGGCGCTGCCTCAAGAGCCCCTTGATCTCGTCGCACCGCCACTCGGTGAGCGGGTAGCGCAGCAGGAGCAGGATCGACACTGCGCTCAGCGCCAGCGGCAGGCCGATCTCCACCAGCCGCAGGCGGAACAGGGTCTCGGGCGACTGCAGGCGCAGGAGCTGCAACCGTCGCGACAGCTCGCTGGCAACCTGCAGCCGTTGCGCGGGATCATTCGAGTCAAGGAGGTCGGCCGCCAGCCTTTCGACGGACCCGAGCCGCCCGAGCAGGGCGCGCGTGTGACCGGCCTGGGTCGGATGGCTCGCCAGCCGGTCCTCCAGATGCGACCGTAGCTTGCGCGCATCCTCGACGATCATGTCGGCCTGGGCGAGCGGCACCGTCCTGCTCGCGGCTCGCGTCCCGTCTTCCGCCTGCACGATCGCGATGTCCTGGCCCAGCGCGTCCACGAGGAGGTTCTGCCGCTCGTCGAAGCTGGTCCAGACCAGGAGCGCGCCCATGACGAGGCTCGCGAACGCCGTGCCGGTTTTGATGAACCAGCCGAACACGGCATAGTAGGTGCCTTCCGAGCGCTTGCCGGTGTGCAGCTCGTCCTCGTCGCAGACGTCGCCGACCATCGAGGCGCCGAGGGTGAAGAACATCAGCATCCCGGCCGACAGCAGCATGGTGGGCAGCAGAACGAGATAAGGCCCGTCGACGGTCAGTGCCCCCAGGCCGGCCGGCAAGTCGATCGTGCCCAGCGGCCCGGGATGGTAGCAGACGATCTTCAACAGCTGTGCCGTGCACATGAGCAGGATCGCGATCAGCAGCGTGCTGCTCTTGCCGAAGCGCCGGCCCAGCCAGTTCAGCGGAAACACCGCCGCGAGTGCCGTCACCGCCCAGACCGTGCCGGCGATTCCCAGGAGCGTGCTCGCGGCGCGCACGTCGCCGCCGTAGAGATAGAAGATCACGATGTAGTTGGCGAAGATCCCGACGAAGTTGAAGCCCATCGCCAGCGTGAAGACGATCGCGGTCAGCATGAGGAAGGTGCTGTTGGTGATCGTCCTATGGATGTCGGCAAGGAGGTTGGACCTCCTCTGCTCGCGAGCGACGGCAAATCCAGGCTCGCGCAGCGAGCAAAACCACCAGACTGTCAGCAGCGCCAGCACGGCCGCGATGATCACCGAGACATGACGCATGCCGTCGATCAGGTTTCCGCCCGGACCGCTGAACATTTCCAGGCTTGCCAGAAAGATCAGCCACGGCGTGCCCATGGCGAAGAGATTGCCGAGGAAGCTCTTGGCGCTGAACAGCCGCGTGCGCTCGTGACGGTCGGCCGACATCTCCAGGCCGAGCGCACCGTGCGGGACCTCGAACACCGCACAGGCGGTGAAGAAGACGAGCAGCGTGCCGAGAATGAACGAGAGCTGCAGCCACATGACGCCGGCGTCGGTGGTCGCGTATCGACGCAGGAAGCTCTCGTGCGGCACCCACCAGATCGCCACGAAGCCCAGCGCCACCGCGAGGCCGCCGATCAGGATGAACGGGCGCCGGCGCCCCCAGCGTGTGCGGGCATTGTCCGAGAGATGGCCGACGACGGGATCGGAGAGCGCCTCCCACAGCCGCGGCAGGACCAGGATCGCGCCCAGCCACACGGCGCTGATCCCCAGGGAGATGTTCCCCAGGAGCGGCACCAGCTGCAGCACGATGTTGAACAGCGCGATCGGGATCAGGCCGCCCAGGCCGAACGCGATCAGCTGGTTCCACGGCACCCGGTCCTCGGCTGCCGTGTGGGTCGCCATCAGAGGCCCGTGCGCGCCGCGAAGTGGCAGCGGGCGAGGTGGCCCGGCCCGACCGCGACCGGCTCGGGCGGGTCGGCCCGGCAGACCGCCTCGGCCCTGGGGCAGCGCGGGTGGAACGGGCAGCCGGGGGGCGGATGCTCGGGGCTGGGGGGCTCGCCGCGGACCTCGGCGTGGGCGCGCCGACGGGTCGGGTCGGGGACCGGCACGGCCGCGATCAGCGCCTGGGTGTAGGGGTGGGCGGGGGCGGCGAACAGCCGCTCGGCCGGGGCGGTCTCGACGATCCGGCCGAGATACATCACCGCCACCCGGTCGGCGATGGCGCCGACCACGGCCAGATCGTGGGTGATGAACAGATAGGTCAGGCCGAGCCGCTCCTTGAGGTCCATGAGCAGGTTGAGCACCTGCGACTGGATCGAGACGTCCAGCGCCGAGACCGGCTCGTCGAGCACCACCAGGCGCGGCTCCAGCGCGATCGCGCGGGCGATCGCGATCCGCTGGCGCTGGCCGCCGGAGAACTCGTGCGGGTAGCGCCGCGCCGCGGCGGGATCGAGGCCGACCAGGTCGAGCAGGGTCGCGACCCGGGCGCGCCGCTCGGCACCCGTGCCGACGCCGTGCACCAGCATCGGCTCGGCGAGGGTGCGGCCGATGGTGAAGCGCGGATCGAGCGAGGCCATCGGGTCCTGGAAGACGAGCTGCATCTCGCGGCGCTGCCGGCGCAGGGTGGCGGGGCCGAGGGCGAGCAGGTCCTGGCCGAGGAAGCGGACGCTGCCGGCCGAGGGCTCGACCAGGCGGAGGAGCGAACGCGCCAGGGTGGACTTGCCGCAGCCGGACTCGCCGACCACGGCCAGGGTCTCGCCGGGGAAGAGGTCGAGGTCGACGCCGGCGACCGCGTTCACCGCACCGCCGCCCGGCAGGGGATAGCGGGTGACGAGGCCGCGCGCGGCGAGCAGCGGTGTGTCGCTCACGGCTGCGGGTTCCAGCAGGCGGCCGCGTGGCCGGGGGCCAGCGGTGCCAACGGTGGCACCTCGGCGGCACAGCGCGGCAGGCTGCGGCCGCAGCGCTCGCGAAAGGCGCAGCCGGCCGGGCGGCGGCCGGGGGGCGGCACGGCGCCGGGGATGGTGGTCAGGCGGCCGCGCGGCCGCCCGAGCTGCGGCATCGCGGCGAGCAGGCCGGCGGTGTAGGGGTGACGCGGCTGGGCGAACAGCGCCTCGGCGCTCGCCTCCTCGACGATCCGGCCGGCATACATGACGGCCACCCGGTCGCACAGCTCGGCCACCACGCCGAGATCGTGGGTGATCAAGAGGATCGCCATGCCGAGCTCGGCGCGCAGGCCGGCGAGCAGGTCGAGGATCTGGGCCTGGACGGTGACGTCGAGCGCCGTGGTCGGCTCGTCGGCGATCAAAAGGCGCGGGCTGCAGGCGAGCGCCATGGCGATCATCGCCCGCTGCCGCAGGCCGCCGGACAGCTCGAATGGATACTGGGCGAGCCGGCGCTCGGCGGCACCGACGCCGACCCGGCGCAGCAGCTCGAGCGCACGCTCGCGCCGTGCCGGCCGGGGCAGGTCGGTGTGCAGGCGCAGGCTTTCCTCGATCTGGAAGCCCACGGTCCAGGTCGGGTTGAGCGAGGTCATCGGCTCCTGGAAGATCATGGCGGCGGTGCTGCCACGCACCGCGCGCATCGCCCGCTCGGGCAGGC
>JBFWWD010000356.1:0-4836 GCA_050246385.1 Geminicoccaceae bacterium | reverse complement strand
CTCGGCGCTGAACGAGGGGATCGGCATCAGCTACGGCACGATCCAGAGCGTCACCCCGGTCAAGGTCAGCCCGACCGGCGAGATCGCCGGCTCCGTCGCCGGCGGCCTGCTCGGTCCCGCGCTGACCGCCGGCCATTCCGGCGGCAGCATGCTGCTCGGCGGCGCCGGCGGCGCGCTTGCCGGCGGTCTGCTCGGCCATGTGCTGCAGGGCTCGGACACCGCCGACCGGTTCGTGATCCGGCGCAACGACGGCTCCAGCTTCGAGGTCGCCACCGAGCAGCGCGATCTCGTCCAGGGCGACTGCGTCGCGATCGAGCAGGGCGAGCACACCAACCTGCGCCGCGTGAACGACGTCTACTGCCGGTCCGGCGCGCCGGTCTCCGGCGAGAGCCGCATCGCGCTGGAGG
Source organism: Geminicoccaceae bacterium (assembly GCA_050246385.1). GTDB lineage: Bacteria > Pseudomonadota > Alphaproteobacteria > Geminicoccales > Geminicoccaceae > Benzoatithermus. The sequence continues at coordinate 4,429 of JBFWWD010000356.1, read as the reverse complement.
AGCAGCACGATGCGCAGGTGTGCTCCGAGGCCAAGCAGTCCCTGAACAACGCCCAGGGCACCCAGGCCATCGACGCCGCCATCGCCCGCGTCCGGGCGCTCTGCCACGGCTGACGCGACCTCACCGCTCCGTGAACGACCCTCCGGCGGGCACAAGCTACACTATTCGCGTAGAAAAGTCCGTCCGGAGGGCAAGTCGAAATGTATAGATGGGTTACGGCTATTCTGGTCGTATTTCCGGTTTCCATGTCGAGCGGCGCGTTTGCCGCTGATCGCCCCGGCGAGCACGAGTTCCGGGTGCCGCTGTCCGGCGCGCAGGAGGATCCGACCGTCATCACCGCTGCCCGCGGCTTCGCCGTCCTGCGCATCGTCGGTGCCACGGTGCAGTACAATGTGCGCTACTGGGATCTCGAGAGCGACATCGAGCAGGCGCATATCCACATCGGCGCCCGGGACACCACGGGCGGTGTGGCGGCGTTCCTGTGCAGCGACCTCGCCGGCCCACCGCCGGGCACTGCACCCTGCCCGCCATCGCCCGGCCGGCTGGTGGGCGTGATCGACGCGGCCGACGTGATCGGCCCAACGGTGCAGGGGGTCGCCCCGGGCGAGATCGCCGATTTGCAGCAGGCGATCCGCAGCGGCCTAGCCTACGTCAACATCCATACCGTGGTCTCGCCGGCCGGCGAGATCCGCGGCGACACGCATCGGCATTTCTGGCCGTATTGAGCTTGGCACCGCGGCGGCGGGCGGTCACCGCTCCGCCGCCGCGAGCCGCACGGCATTGTACTCGCCGCCGAGAATGAACACGGCGCCGGTCAGGTAGAAGAAGAGCAGCGTGATCGCCACGCCGGCGAGGCTGCCATAGGTCACGCTGTAGTCGGCGACCGTGCCCAGATAGAGCGAGAACAGGCTGGCCCCGAGCAGCCACAGGATCAGGGTCAGCGCCACGCCGGGGATCAGTGCCCGCGGCGGCAGCCGCCGGTTGGGCAGCCAGCGATGCAGCCCGATCAGGCCCATCGCGAGGACCAGCGCACCCAGAAGGTAGCGGCCGATCGTCCAGATCACCTCCTCCTCCTCGCTCGGCCGCCCGAAGATCTCGAGCACACGCCACAGCACCGGCCCCAGGATCACCGCCAGCGAGGCCACGAACAGGACCAGCGCCCCGGCCACCACCAGCGCCATGCTCTGCAGCCGCCGCCACCAGATCGGCGCCAGACCCGTGGTCCCGTAGGCGCGGTCCAGCGCGGCGCGCAGCGCCTCGATGCCGCTGGAGGCGGTCCACAGCGTCGCCAGCACGCCGATGGTCAGGAGCCCGCCATGATGGCCGGCCATGACTTGGTGCACCGCGGGTGCCAGCGTCTTCGCGACGTCGGCCGGCATGAACAGGAACAGGCCCTCGATGGTTTCCTGGGCGGTTTCGTGAGTCCCGAGCACGCTGGCGAGGGCGGCCAGGAAGATCAGGAACGGGAACAGCGAGGTGAAGGCTGCGAACGCCATGTAGCCGGCGACCATCAATCCATCATGCGCGTTGAGCCGCAGGCACGCCGCGTACAGTCGGCGGGCGAACCGCAGCGGTGCGCGCGACGGACCCCGATCATCACGCAATGGAACTGTGGCCCTGGCCGTTATTGCGCACCGCTCCCCGCTGGCAGGCTGCCCTGTTCGTAGGGGGCGGATGGCGGTCCCGCAACCATTCCATCTCCCAGCCGCGTTGGCCTCGGCTGTGGTGGCGACGCCCCGATCCTGGTTCGTCCAGGCTCGCGCCGATGCGTCTGGGCAGCACGAATACGCAAAGCAACCGACGATGGGCGTTACGTCATATGCATATTGACGTAGGCTCATAGATCGGACATTATGGAGGTTGGTTCGACCGAAACATTCGTGCAGCAACCACAATCACGGTGTTTAAGCTGCTTCGTCGGCGAAGATGAAGCGCACGGTCAGCTTCGGTCGATCTGTTGCATCATCAATAATGATGGCGCCGCATCAGCGTGGCGTCATTGCAGGGAGCTTAAGTCATCATGAAGCACCTTGATGCAATCGCACGTTTCTTCTTGCACGACAGGAGTAAAGCAGCGTGCCGTCTGACGTGGACTCACAGCGTCCTCACCGTCGGAGTCACCGTTGGGCTGTCAGCGCTTGCCGGAGCCGCGACCGCACACGACACCACATTGGGCAGCGAAAGTACGAGCAATTTCACATGCGATGCTTCGGCCGACTGGGACACGATCCGAAGCGTCACCTTGAGCAGCTTTCCGCACGACCATAACTGCGTCATTACAGGTGCCGCGGACCTGAACAATCCAGGCGGCAACGCCAGTGACCAGACCTATCACCTCACCGTTTCGGTAGACAATCTCAATCCACTCCTGGACAATTCCGCCGCGCGCACGGTCGAGCTCAGGGATCAATCGGGCGTGAATGATCCCAACGTCTGGCCGGTGGCGACGACCTCGCGCGTGGTCGTGCAGGACGGCAGCTCGCATACGATCCGACTGCAATGCCGGAAGAACAGCGGATCGGCGCCGAACCTGACGATACTGGACTCGAGCCTCAACGTGACCTGCCTGCAGCAATAGGTCGACAGCACGGCTGGCAAGACCGGGTGTGGTTGTCCAATGGCGTGAGATGGCTCGCGCAAGGAATAGGAATTTACTCTTGCCCATGCGCAGTATCCAGGCGATAGTGGGATGGACTGGCTTTCCCGGAGATCGCGATGCCTGCCACCCTCCCGCACGCCCAGCGAGCCGCCTCGCGCCTGGACGGCGCTGACCTGCACCGGCGCGGCAGTCCGCTCGCGCTCCTTTCGATCGAGGACCGTGGGGAATTCGCGGCCCTGCACACGGCGGTCACCTCGGACTGGGGACCACGCGACGCCTACGAGCGCCGTTGGGTCATGGAGCTCGTCACCAGCATGTTGCGCCAGGACCACCTGCGTGACCTGGAGCTTGCCACGCTCGCCGCGGCCGCGGCCGAGTGCCCGCCCTCCGAGGCGACGGTCAGGAAGCTCGACACCTTCGCCCGCTACGGTTCCCGGATCGACAAGGACATCGGCCGCGCCCTGCAGGCGCTGCGCGTGCTGCGCAAGCGGCCCGACGCGTGGATCGAGGAGCTGCGGGAGTGCACGTCCGAACCCGGCGAGGCCGACGCGACCGCACGAGATTTCACGAACGAACTGTCGCCGCGCACGTCCGAACCCAGCCCGGAAGCCGTCGCACCGCCGCCGGTAGAACCCGCTCCGTTTCCGGCAGCCGAGGCGGGTTGCACGTCCGAACCCACGCCCCGGCTCAACCGCCAGCAGCGTCGGGCGCTTGCCGCCAAGCTGCGCCGGCGGGCGGCCTGAGCACGCGAAGGACTCCTACGCCCGATCCAGCTCGGCCGCCGCCAGCTCGGCGACCCGCAGGTCTGTGTCGGGGGCCTCGCCGTCCTCCAGGAACCAGGCGGCCGATAGCCCGGCCCAGGCCAGGATCCAGCGCAGCAGCCGGGTCCGCTCCACGCCGGCGGCCGCGGCGACGATCTCCAGCCGCCGGGCGAAGTGCTCGGGCCGCGTGGCGACCGGCCGGGTCGGGTCTGCGAGGTCGGGGTTGGTGAAGATGTTGGCGAAGTCGAACCCGCGCTCGCCGAGCAGCCCGTGCGGGTCGATCGCCAGCCAGCCGTGCTCGCCGAAGTCCAGGACGTTGTCGTGATGCAGGTCGCCATGCAGCGGGCCGACCTCGCGCGGCTCGGCGAGCAACGCCTCCGCCGTCTCGAGGCAGCGGGCCAGGATGCCGCCATGCGCGGCTGCCGCCGGCGCCAGGGCCGCGAACCGGCTCCTGAGCGGGATCAGTCCCGCCGGCGGCGGGTCGCGGCGTGGCGCGTGCAGCCGGGCGGCGACGGCGCACAGGATGCGGCAGGCCGCCTCGTCCTGGCGGTCGCGCGCCATCGCGGCCAGCGAGGCGCGACCGGCCGCCCGCGCCAGCAGGACGGTACTGCCGTCCCGGGCCAGCACGCGCGCGGCACCGTTGCCATCCCACCACGCCATCAGGGCATTGGCCGCCGGCTCCTCCGCCGCCGCCGACAGCTTGAGCATGGCCGGGATGCCGCCCCGGCGCACCGGCAGCAGGCGGGCGGCCGCGGTCACGATCGGCGGGCCGTCCGGCGCCAGGCCCCAGCGGTCGAGCCAGGCCGTGACCGCGCCGGCCCCCGGCGGCCTGGTCAACGCGGCTCAGCCCCGGATGAAGCTGCCGTCGCGCAGCTCGGCCACGGCCTGCTGGATCTCGGCCTGGGTGTTCATGACGATCGGCCCGTACCAGGCCACCGGCTCGCGGATCGGCCTGCCCGAGACCAGCAGGAAGCGGATGCCCTCCTCGCCGGCCTGGACGGTGATTTCGTCGCCCTGGTCGAACAGCACCAGCGAACGGTTGCCGGTGCGCTCGCGAATCAGGATCTCC
>JBFWWD010000355.1:0-4838 GCA_050246385.1 Geminicoccaceae bacterium | reverse complement strand
GGCGCGCCAGCAGCAGCTGCGCCACGACATGGCGCGCCAGCAGCAGCTGCGCCTCGGTGGCGCGCAGATCGGCCGAGATCTGCCGGTAGCGCTGCGCCTGCTTCGCCTGCCTGGCGAGCTCGGCGAGCCGGGTCTCCTGCGTCCCCAGAAGGTCCAGGACGCGCTGCAGATTGGCCTGCGTCGCCTCGAGCCGCAGCTCGGCCTCGCGCCGCCGCGCCTGCAGGCCGCCGATTCCGGCCGCGTCCTCGAGCAGCTTGCGCCGGTCGGTCGGCTTGCTGTCGACGATGAACCCGATCTGGCCCTGACCCACGATCGCCGGGCTGCGGGAGCCCGCCCCCGCGTCGGCGAACAGGATCTGCACGTCGCGCGCCCGCGCCTCGCGGCCGTTGATCCGGTAGACGGAGCCCGAGCCCCGGCCGATGCGTCGCGCGATCTCCAGATCGTCCTGGTCGCCGAAGCCGGTCAGGCCCTCGGGCCGCCCGCGCAGCTTCAGGCGCACCTCGGCCACGTCGTGGGCCGGGCGGCCGGACGAGCCGTTGAAGATGACGTCGTCCATCTCGTCGCCGCGCAGGCCCTTGGCCGAGCTCTCGCCCATGGCCCAGCGCAGCGCCTCGACGATGTTGGACTTGCCGCAGCCATTGGGACCGACGACGCCGGTGAGGCCGGCCTCGAGCTGCAGCTCGACCGGGTCGGAAAACGACTTGAAGCCGCTGACCCTGAGCCTGGTGATTTCCAACGGCGGTTACACTGCATCTTGGGGCAAGGCCCCGATCATAGCAGCAACCGCCGGGCGGGTGAAGACTACTGCGGGAGCAAGGGGTCGATGAGCTCCGCGAACTTCTCGATGCTCTGGTCGCCCGAATGGGTCTTGCCGCCGATGATGAAGGACGGTGTCGACTCGATGTTGTACTTCTGCTGCCCGTCCAGCCGGGCCTGCAGGATCGTGTCCTCCAGGCTCTTGTCGGCGAGGCAGGCGTCGATCTGGTCGGCGCCGAGACCGCCGAGCTGGGCGAGCTGACGCAGCGCCTTCTCCGGATCGTCGGAACGGGTCCAGCTCGCCTGCTGCGAGAAGAACACCTGGACGAATTGCGGGTAGCGGTCCGGTCCGGCGCAATGGGCGATGACCGAGGCCTTGAGCGCCATCTCGTCGAGCGGGAAGTCGCGCAGGACCAGCCGCACCTTGCCGGTGTCGATGTAGCGCTTCTCGAGTTCGGGCAGCGTGTTGACGTGGAACGAGGCGCAGTGCGGGCAGGTCAGCGAGGCGAACTCGATGATCGTCACCGGCGCGTTCGGGTCGCCGATCGCCGGCTCGCCGAGCTCCACGGCATGGGCCAGCCTGGGCGCCACGGCCAGGGCGAGCAGGACGACCGCAAGACGCAACGTCGAGAGCAGCATCGGCAAGGGTCTCCGGGTGCGAGCGTGACCTGAGCGGAGGCTGCTATAAGGGTTGGCGTCGGCGGCGGCTACCCGTCACCGTGCGTCCGAGCGCCAGCAGGGCGGTGCGGAGAGGGTCGCTGGCGATACTGTGAACGTCGTGCGCCAGCGCAGCCTCCTCGGCGGCGTCGAGAGGGCGCATCGCGGGCCGTGCCGGAGCGGCAACAACGGGAAGTGGCATTTGCAGCAGGCGGAGCTGACGGACGACGCGCCGGCCGAAATACGCGTTGATCCGCTCCAGGATCTGCGGCGTCGCATGTTGGAGCTCGAGCGCGGCGGCACCGCCGACGCGCACCAGCAGCGTGCCACCCGCCCGCCGCCCGGGCGCATGATCGAGGCGCAGGGGCTGGCAGCGCCGTGCCAGGGACGGGCCGACGATGGTCGCCCAGTCCGCGAGCAGGCTGGCCTCGGCAAAGCCACGCCGGCGCGCCGCCGGGTCGAGAATCCCGGCCAGCAGCCGTGCCACCTGAAGCCCGGCCTGGCCGCTGCGCCCTTGCCGCGTGTCCTGCTCCGCCGCCACCTGTCGCCGCCGTCCCGTCTTACCGCGCGCATCGACTAGCATGCAGGGCCAGCCCGAGCCAACCGATCCCGATCTGTCGTCCTCCGCCAGCGAGCTGCGCGCGGCGCTGCTCGACTGGTACGACGCGGCGCGGCGGCAGCTTCCCTGGCGCGCCGCGCCCGGGAAGCGGGCCGATCCGTGGCAGGTCCTGGTCAGCGAGCTGATGCTGCAGCAGACGACCGTGGCGACGGTCCGCGCGCGCTACGCACCCTTCCTGGCCCGGTTCCCGACGCTCGATGCGCTCGCCCGATCGTCTCTCGACGAGGTCCTGCATGCCTGGCAGGGGCTCGGCTACTATCGCCGCGCCCGCGCGCTCCATGCCTGCGCCCTGGCCGTCGTCGAGCGTCACGCCGGGCGGCTGCCGCTCGAGGCCGATCGACTCGCGGAGCTGCCTGGGATCGGTCCTTATACCGCGGCGGCGGTCGCCGCCATTGCCGGTGGCCGGGCCGAGGTGCCGGTCGATGCCAATGTCGAGCGGGTGCTCGCCCGGATGACCGCGCTCGAACGGCCGGTCGAGGCGGCGCGGCCGTTGCTGCGTCGCGTCGCGGCCGGTCTTGCCGCTCCGGCACGGGCCGCCGACTTCGCCCAGGCGGTGATGGAGCTCGGCGCCCTGGTCTGCACCCCGCGGCGGCCCGGCTGCCTGACCTGCCCGTGGCGCGGCTGGTGTCGCGCCGCCGCGAGCGGCGATCCCGAGCGCTACCCGCCGCGCAGCGAGCGCAAGGGCCGGGCCGTGCGGTTCGCCACGGCCTACGTGCTGGAGCGCGCCGACGGTGCGGTGCTGTTCCGGCGACGGCCGGAAACGGGGCTGCTCGCCGGCCTGATCGAGCTGCCCGGCACCGAGTGGTCGGGCGAGCCGTGGAGGACGGGTCAGCCGGCGGGGCTGCCGGAGATGCGGGAGCTCGCCGCCCTGCCGGGGGAGGTTCGTCATCTCTTCACGCACATCGACCTCACCGTGACGGTGCTGCGCGGCAAGGCGGGCCATGGCGGCGGCGAGGGGATCTGGACGCCACCGGAGCGGTTCGACGAGCTGGCGCTGCCGACGCTGACCAGGAAGCTGCTGCGGCACGCGGGCCTGGCCGGCTGAACGGCTCAGAGCCGCCAGGCGTCGGCCACGTGCAGCGGCATGCGCCAGGGTACGATGGCGACCAGGTCGAAGCGGACGGCACAGGGTGCCAGCCTGGCATGTCGTTGCAGGAACGCCGCCGCGGCACGGGCGATGCGCGCCTGCTGCTCCGGCCGCAGCGCCGTCAGCGCATCGTCCCGGCTGGCGCGGCGCTTGACCTCGACGAACACGACGAGATCGCCGCGCCGCGCGACCAGGTCGATCTCCCCGACCGGCGTCGCATAGCGCCGGGCGAGGATGCGGAAGCCGCGGCTGCGCAGGATCCAGGCCGCCAGGGTCTCGGCGACGCGACCCGCGCGCTCGCGGCTGCGTCGGGTCACCCGCGCGGTCGCGTCAGCATCAGGGCCCGGCGGTAGAGGTCGTTGGCGCTGCGCCCGGTCGCCGCGGCCACGAGCGCGGCCGCCTTGCGCGGCTTGGCCTCCAGCATCGCCTCGCGCAAAGCCTCGTCCACCGCATCGTCGTCGACCGCCGGCGCTTCCGACGGCGGCGGGGCGATCACGAGCACGATCTCGCCGCGGGGCGGTCCCGCCGCGCCGTAATGGGCCGCGAGCTCGGCGAGGCTGCCGCGACGGTGCTCCTCGTGCAGCTTGGTGATCTCCCGCGCGACCGATGCCGCCCGCGCGCCCAGCAGGTCGGCCGCGTCGGAAAGGCATTCCGCCAGCCGCTGCGGCGATTCGTAGAGGACCAGGGTCGCCGGCACGCGCGCCAGCTCGCCGAGCACGCGCCGCCGGGCGGCGCTCCGCGATGGCAGGAAGCCCTGGAACAGGAAGCGATCGGTCGGCAGCCCCGAGGCGACCAGCGCCGCCAGCACGGCGGACGGGCCGGGCACCGGATAGACCGGCACGCCGGCCTCGTGCGCCGCTCGCACCAGCTTGAAGCCCGGATCGGAGATCGCGGGCGTGCCGGCGTCGCTGACCAGGGCGACGCTGCCGCCGGCGGCGAGCCTGGCGAGCAGCTCCGGCCGGGCGGCTTCCGCATTGTGCTCGTGATAGAGCGCCAGCGGCCGGCGCAGGCCGAGATGCGCGAGCAGCCGGCTGGTCACCCGCTTGTCTTCGCAGGCCACGACGTCGGCCGTGGCGATAATCCGCTCCGCGCGCCGGCTCAGATCCTCCAGATTGCCGATCGGCGTGGCGACGAGATAGAGGCCCGGGGCGAGTTTACCCGCCCCTGGGGCTGGACTAGGGTCCTCCTGGCCGGGTGCGCCCGGGCTGGGCATTCGATGCCTGCGACCGCTGGCCGGGGAGGAGGGGCGCGTGCTGCTGCGTGTCAAGTTGGGCCTGATCGTCCTGCTGCTTGCCGCCGGCTGCGCCGGACGCGAGGAAACCACGCCGCCGCCGCCGCCGCAATCGCCGCCGCAGGCCGCCGCTCCCCCGCCGGGTTTCGTCGACACGCTGCCCGAGCCGCTCCCCCGGAGCGGTCCGGCCAAGGTCGGGCTCCTGCTGCCGCTGACCGGTCCGGGCGCAGGCGTGGGGGCCGACTTCGAGGATGCGGCCCAGCTCGCCCTGTTCGACGTCGGCCAGACCGATCTGGAGCTCCTGCCGCGCGACACCGGCGACCAACCCGGCGCGGCGGTGCAGGCGGCGCGCTCGGCCCTGGCGGACGGCGCCGAGCTCCTGCTCGGTCCGCTCTACGGCCGCTCCGCGAGCGCCGTCGGCCCGATCGCCAACCCAATCGGCGTTCGGGTCGTCTCCTTCTCGAACGACGCCAGCGTCGCTCGCCCGG
>JBFWWD010000354.1:0-4856 GCA_050246385.1 Geminicoccaceae bacterium | reverse complement strand
ACTCGAGATCCCGATCCGGCGGGCTGTCCGACAGCATGAACAGGCGCGCCGTGTCGGCGCAGTAGCCCGCGATGATCGCCGCCGGATCGATCGTGGTGCGCTTGGACTTGCTCATCTTCTCGACACGCCCGGCGGCGACCGGCCGACGATCGGCGATGGCGATCCAGTTGCCGGCCTCGTCACGCGCGACCTCGCCGGGCTCGAGCCAGTTGCCGCTCGAGTCCCTGAAGGTGAGATGCGTGATCATGCCCTGGGTGAACAGACCGGCGAACGGCTCGGCGAGATCCAGATAGCCGCACCGCTCCATGGCCCGGGTGTAGAAGCGGGAATAGAGCAGGTGCAGCACGGCGTGCTCGATCCCGCCGATATACTGGTCGACCGGCAGCCAGTAGTCGGCGGCGTCCTTCGCGAACGGCAGGTCGGGCGACCTGGCGTCGGTGAAGCGGGCGAAATACCAGGAGCTTTCGACGAAGGTGTCGAAGGTGTCGGTCTCGCGCCGCGCGGCAGCGCCGCAGGTCGGGCAGGCGACACGGCTCCAGGTCGGGTGATGCTCGAGCGGGTTGCCCGGACGCGAGAAATCCACGTCCTCCGGCAGCACCACGGGCAGCTGCTCGCGCGGGACCGGCACGACCCCGCAGACCTCGCAGTGGATCACCGGGATCGGGCAGCCCCAGTAGCGCTGGCGCGAAACGCCCCAGTCGCGCAACCGCCAGGTGGTCTCGCCACGGCCGTGCCCGAGCCGCTCCAGCTCCTCGGTCACCCGCGCCTTGGCGGATGGAACGTCGAGACCGTCGAGAAAGCGCGAGCGGAACAGATGGCCGTCACCGACGAAGGCCTCCGCGCCGATCTCGAACTCGGCCGGATCGGCGTCGGGCGGCAGGACCACGGGGAGCACCGGCAGCCCGTACCTGCGGGCGAAGTCGAGGTCGCGCTGGTCGTGCGCCGGGCAGCCGAAGATGGCGCCCGTGCCATAGTCCATGAGCACGAAATTGGCGACGTAGACGGGCAGCAGCCAGTCCGGGTCGAGCGGATGGCGCGCATGCAGCCCCGTCGCGTAGCCGCGCTTCTCCTGCGTCTCGATGTCGGCCTCGCTGGTGCCGCCGCGCAGGCATTCCGCGGCGAACGCGGCCAGGGAGGGGTCCTCGGCGGCGAGTGCGGTCGCCAGGGGGTGATCGGGGGCGATCGCCACGAACGAGGCGCCGAACAGCGTGTCGGGCCGGGTGGTGAACACCTCGATCTCGCCTGGCCGCTCGGCCAGGTCGAAGCGCACGCGGGCACCGGTCGACTTGCCGATCCAATTGCGCTGCATCAGCCGGACCTTCTCCGGCCAGCGTTCCAGGCCGTCCAGGGCCGCCAGCAGCTCCTCGGCGAAGGCGGTGATGCGGAAGAACCACTGCGACAGCCGGCGGCGCTCGACCACCGCACCGCTGCGCCAGCCGCGCCCGTCGATCACCTGCTCGTTGGCGAGCACCGTCTGGTCGGTCGGGTCCCAGTTGACCCAGCTCTCCTTGCGATAGACGAGGTCCCGCTCGAGCATGTCGAGGAACATCGCCTGCTCGTGGCCATAATAGGCCGGGTCGCAGGTCGCGATCTCGCGCGACCAGTCCAGCGAGCAGCCGATCGCCTTCATCTGCTCGCGCATCTCGGCAATGTTCTGCCAGGTCCAGGCGGCCGGGTGCACGCCCTTCTGCATGGCGGCGTTCTCGGCCGGCAGGCCGAACGCGTCCCACCCCATGGGGTGCAGGACGTTGAAGCCCTGGGCGCGCTTCAGGCGAGCGACGACGTCGCCCATGGTGTAGTTGCGGACATGGCCCATGTGGATGCGCCCCGAGGGATAGGGGAACATCTCGAGCACGTAGTATTTCGGCCGGCCCGGATCGGCGACCACCTCGAAGCAGCGGCGCTCGTGCCAGATCTGCTGCCACTTCGCCTCGGTGGCGCGGAACGGATAACGGGACATCGATCCTCAGAGAAAGCTCGGCCCCGGCGGCGTACCCCCACCGCGGCCAATCAGCGACGACAATCTCAGCCCATGGTCTCGAGCCCGGCGATCCGCAGCTCGCGCGCCTTGGTCAGGATCTTGTCCTCGAGCTGGCTGACCGTCTGCGGGTCCACCGCCTCGTCGACCCAGTCGCCGCGCGGGTCACGCTGCTGACGGATCACCGACACCTTGACGCCGTCGGCCCTGAGGCTGCGGTCCAGGATCAGCACCTGGACCTTTAGCCGCTCGTCGGTCAGTCCGGTGGGCTGATACCAGTCGGTGATGATCAGCCCGCCGAACGGGTCCGCCGAGGCCAGCGGCATGAAATTGAGGGTCTCCAGGGCCCCGCGCCAGAGATAGGCGTTGACCCCGATCCCGCCACCGCCAGGCGCGGCCGCGGCCTGCTGCGCGGCGGGGCTGTTGCCGGTGCCGAAGATCGTGATGCCTTCCCGCCCGGTGAAGGTTCCGGAGCGGGCGATCTGCCGCTGCTCGCGTGGATCGTACACGGTGAAGTCGGGCATGGTGCTCTGCGTGCCGCAGGATGCCAGCCCCAGCAGGCCGAGCAGCACGAATGCCGGGGCCCGCGATATTGATCGTTGGGTCATCGCCATGGTCCATGCGGCGGCCGCGGGCAAGGACGACCGCCATGATGCGCGCGTCGCGACCTTAGCACAGTGACAGCTCTACGCCAGCCTAGCGGATCAGAAGTTCAGACGCAGACCGAGCCGCCCCGCTGCGACGGCGTCCCGGTTCCGCTCGCCCGCGCCGTCGACGTTTGCCGAGCGCGAGCCCAAGGCCAGATTGCTCTCAAGCGTCAGCCAGGACCATGCCGCCAGATCGGTGCTCAGCATCAGGACGTCCTGCGGCACCCCGCTCGTCGGCTGCGACTGGCCATAGGCAATCTCGGCCCGGACCCGGCCATAGCCGAGCGTGGCCGCCATCAGGTCGACATCCTCGCCCAGCACGTGCGCACGGCCCAGGCCACCGCCGACGCTCCAGTCGGACCACCGCATCGCACCGCCGACGGTGAGGGAGAACTGATTGGCCGCCGTGCTGGCCCGCAGAGCATCGCGCGAGGTCGGGCTGCTTGCGGTCGGCGGTACCGTCGGCACCGAGTTGGCGCGAACGGTGAGGCCGAAGCTGAGTGGCAAATCGTCCGTGTCGGCACCGCCCGACCAGGGGCTGACCGACGCACGCGGCGTGAACTCGAGGGACAGGCCGGGCTCGTTGGCCGACCCATCGACACTGAACGGAGCCGGGGATTCCTGGCTCGACGCTTCAGGCAGGGAGCCATAGCCACCCGGAACGAGCTCAAGCGCCTGCGCGGGTGCGACCATGACCGCGCCCGTCAGAAGGAGGCCCGCCAGGAGACTGCGTTCGACGCCCAATTCAACCACCGAGGACCAGAAGGCTGCTGGCCGAGATATAGCACCATTCCCTGAGGCGTGCGAGTTGCAAGCCTGCAACGGCGGGACGGATTGACAGCAGCCGGGAAGGGACGCGATCTTGCCTTCTAGTTGATCACCGGCGTTCGTTTCTCAAAGATGGGCGCCGATACGTCGAAGGGGTTGCGAATCACCAATCCGGGATTGGCGTAGTAGTCGATGAAGATGTTGACGCGGTGTTGGCGTCCGTTATTGCGCACGGAATGTCGCACGCGATTGTTGAAATCGTAGGCACGACCAAGGCGCATTGTGAATTTCCGTCCGCCGATCTTGTAGACCACTGACGGCGAGTCGCTGAGCGAGACATGGATCCTGTGCGCCTTCGCCGCCATGGCGTGCTGGTCGATGTGCGGCGCAATGTTGGCGCTGCCACGCAGGCGGACCAGGGCCAGCCGCGTGACCACCCCGCCCGGCTGCCTCAGATAGCCGAGCACCTGATCGACGATCGGCTGCAAGGCATCCCTGTATCTCAGCCAGTCCGGCATCGTGTAGACCGGCCAGACGTCGGTGTCCTCGCGCGCGATCGGCAGATACTGCTTCGGATCCAGACCCCGTTCCTTGGCCCAGACATGGACCAGATCCTCGAAATGGCCGATGCCGGTGCTCGTCGCGGACGGGTGCCATTCCGTCTTCATCAGGATGTTGTCGGTCACGGAGTGAACGCTCGCGGCCAACGCGTCCTGGCGGAAGGTATTGCCCGTCCAGTCGGCCTCGGTAAGGCCGTTCACGATCGACATGATCGCGGACACATCGACCGGCCCGAGATCGCGCAACGGCACGCCGATATCCATGCTGCTCACCCACGCCCATGTTCGTGACTGTCGGGCGCCACAGAACACGCCCGCCCGGCCGGACCCCGCTTTGCGGGCACTCCTTCGGCCTGTCGCACCAAGCCGAAGGAGTGCCAAAACAGAAGCGGCGGGGCAAGCCCCGCCGCATCGCATCCCGACCGGATCGGATGATCAGAAGGCCAGGCGCACGCTGCCGACCGCGGTCCAGCCCTTGTCGCCGGTGCCGGTGTCACCGGTGCTGTCATTGTCGAACTTCGCCACATCGCCCGCGAGCACGAGACCCGGGGCCAGCGCTATGTCCGCGGAGAACACCAGATTGTAGCCCGAGTCGCCGAGCCCGGTGGCCTCGTCGAAGTCGGAGTTGGTGTTGAAGATCTGGCCGTAGGTGATCGAGGTGTTCACAGGGCCTAGGGCTGCGCCGATGCCGGCGTTGAAGAAGTCGCGCGTGGTCTCGCCGACCTCGTCGTGGCCGATGGCACCGCCGAGCTTGAAGCCGAACAGGTCGATGTTCGCGCCGGTCTGCACGCCCCACCACTTGTCGTCGCCGAAGGCGTCCTCGGCGTCGTTCTTGAGCTCGCCATACAGGCCGATCAACGAGGCCAGGACCCCGACCCCGCCGAACTCGCCGTCATAGACCGC
>JBFWWD010000353.1:0-4957 GCA_050246385.1 Geminicoccaceae bacterium | reverse complement strand
CTGGGGGGGAGGGACGACTGCTTGCGCGGAAGCGCAAGCAGTCGGGGTGGGGGTAGAAGTTTCACTCGTCGCTATCATCGCCACCCCGGCTCGCTTCGCTCGCCGACCCTCCCCACAAGGGGGAGGGTAAAGAGAAGTTGCAGGGGAGAGTGAAGAGGGCGCTCATGTCAGTCGCTACGGCCACGCAGCAAACTGCACCCGCCACGGAAAAAATCCTCTCCGTCAATAATATCGAGGTGCTGTACGACCACGTCATCCTGGTCCTGAAAGGTGTTTCGCTCGACGTCGACAGGGGCGGCATCGTGGCGCTGCTCGGCGCCAATGGTGCCGGCAAGACCACGACACTGAAGGCGATCTCCAATTTGCTGCATTCCGAGCGTGGCGAGGTCACCAAGGGCTCGATCATGTTCGACGGCGCCGAGGTGCAGAAGCTTTCGCCGAACGAACTGGTCCGCCGCGGCTGCATCCAGGTCATGGAAGGCCGCCATTGCTTCGGTCATCTCACCATCGAGGAAAATCTCCTGACCGGCGCCTTCACGCGCAAGGACGGGCGTGCCGCCATCGCACGCGACCTCGAACTGGTCTACGGCTATTTCAAGCGGCTGGGCGAGCGCCGCACCGCGATGGCGGGCTATACCTCGGGCGGCGAGCAGCAGATGTGTGCGATCGGCCGTGCGCTGATGTCGCGGCCCAAGATGATCCTGCTCGACGAGCCGTCGATGGGACTCGCGCCGCAGATCGTGGAGGAAATCTTCGAGATCGTGAGGGATCTGAATGCCAAGGAGAACGTGTCCTTCCTGCTGGCCGAGCAGAACACCAACATGGCGCTGAAATACGCGCGCTACGGCTACATTCTCGAAAACGGCCGCGTGGTGATGGACGGCGACGCCAAGTCGCTGGCCGAGAATGAGGACGTCAAGGAATTCTACCTCGGCATCGCCGAGGGCAAGCGCAAGTCGTTCCGCGAGGGCAAGCATTACAAGCGCCGCAAGCGATGGCTGGCGTAGCCTCTTCTCCCTCCCCCTTGCGGGGGAGGGTCGGGGAGGGGGGTAACTTCAATTTCAGGAGTGGTTTGTCGGGCTCACCCCCCTCCCGGCTCACTCCGTTCGCCGGCCTCCCCCGCAAGGGGGGAGGCGAACGGAGTATGCAGATGCAACCCGACCACTACGACTCACTCGAAACCCGCGATCCGGCCCAACGCGAGCGTGAGACATGCGCGCAACTCTCCGAACAGATCGCGCGCGCAAAGTCCGCCCCTGGCTGGGCGCGTCACCTCGACGGCATCGATCCGAAATTCGTGACCTCGCGTTCGGCGCTCGCCGAACTGCCGCTCCTTCGCAAATCCGATCTGCCGCGCCTGCAGGCCGAGACCCCGCCCTTCGGCGGCTTCAACGTCACGCCGCCCGGCAAGGCGAAGCGCCTCCTGATGTCGCCCGGTCCGATCTTCGAGCCGGAAGGTCATGAGAGCGATTTCGCCGGCGTCGGGCGCGCGATGTTCGCCGCCGGCTTTCGCCAGGGGCACATTGTCCTCAACTGCTTCTCGTATCACCTGACGCCTGGCGCCTGGATGTTCGAGTCCGCCGCGGAGGCGCTCGGCTGCGCCGTCATTCCTGGTGGCGTCGGGAATACCGAGCAGCAGGTCGAGGCGATCGCCCGGCTTCGCCCCGATGGCTACACCGGAACGCCCGACTTCCTGAAAATCCTGCTCGACACCGCGCAGGCTTCCGGGAAGGACGCCTCATCCATCAAGCGCGGGCTCGTTTCGGGCGCCGCGCTGCCGGCCTCGCTGCGGCAGGAACTCTCGGCGCGCGGGGTCGAGGTGCTGCAATGCTACGCCATCGCCGAGACCGGCGTGATCGCCTACGAGACGCCGGCCCGCGAAGTCCTGGTCGTGAACGAGAACATCATCCTGGAAATCGTGCGGCCCGGTACCGGCGACCCGGTGCCCGAAGGCGAGGTTGGCGAGATGGTCGTGACCTCGTTCAACCCGGATTACCCGATGATCCGGCTGGCCACCGGCGATCTCTCGGCCGTGCTGCCGGGCCGTTCGCCTTGCGGGCGCACCAATGTGCGGATCAAGGGCTGGATGGGGCGCGCCGACCAGACCACCAAGGTGAAGGGCATGTTCGTGCGGCCCGAGCAGATCGCCGAGCTCGCCAGGCGGCATCCGGAGCTTGCCCGCATGCGGCTCGTGGTCACGCGCGAGGCCGAGCAGGACGCCATGACCCTGCATGCCGAAAGCACGGGGGCTGCGGCCGGCCTTGCCGATGCGGTCGCAGCTAGCTTGCAAACGGTCACCAAGCTGAAGGGCGCGGTGAAGCTCGTGCCGCCGGGCAGCCTGCCGAATGATGGCAAGATCATTGCCGATGAGCGGCCGGTCTCCTAGATCGGAAAGGGCACTTGCAGATCAGCAAATGCGGTCTGTTCCCTTTCCCCTTCGGGGATAGGGTTAGGGTGAGGGGGCTCAGATGCTATTGAGTCGGTATAACCCCGCACCCGCGCGCCGGCGCGCGCGACGTCTCCCAAAGGGAGAGGTGAAGGAAGAGTGCTTTCGTGACTGACACCCTGAAACCGCGAGACGCAAAGGACGTCGAGGACGCCGTCGTCTGGGCGCTGGGCGAGGGCAAGACTCTGGAAGTTGCCGGTCAGGGGAGCAAGCGCGTCATCGGGCGCCCGAGCCAGTCGGACCTTACGCTCGATCTGTCGGTGCTTTCCGGCATCACGCTGTACGAGCCTGAAGAGCTGGTGCTGTCGGCCCGTGCAGGCACGCCGATTGCGGAGATCGAGCGGCTGGTCGCCGACAATGGTCAGGAGCTTGCTTTCGAGCCTGCGGATTACGGACCTCTGCTCGGTGGCGCCCTCGGCGGCGGCACGATCGGCGGGGTGCTCTCCACGAATCTGTCGGGGCCGCGCCGCATCAAGTCGGGCGCCGCGCGCGACCATTTTCTTGGTGTGAGCGCGGTGTCCGGGCGCGGCGAGACCTTCAGGTCCGGGGGGCGCGTGGTGAAGAACGTCACCGGATACGACCTCTGCAAGCTGATGGCGGGGTCCTGGGGCACGCTCGGCGCAATGACCGAGGTAACGATCAAGACGCTGCCGCGTGCCGAGACCGAGGCCACGATCCTGTTGACAGGTCTCGACGACCGGCGCGCCGCGCAGGCCATGGCCGATGCCATGGGGTCGTCCTGCGACGTGTCGGGGGCGGCGCATCTGCCGGCCATGGTCGCCGGATCAGTCGCGCCGTCAGGCGGCGGGAAGGCCGCGACGGTGTTCCGGCTGGAGGGCGTTGCACCGTCGGTGGCGCACCGCGCCACGGTTCTGGCCGGGCTTCTGAAGTCCAATGGGGTTCCGGAGCAATGCGAAGCCGAGACGTCGCGCGCGCTTTGGCGTGCGATCCGCAACGTGGCGCCGTTTGCGAACGACAACCGCCCGGTCTGGCGGGTTTCCACCGCGCCGATGCAGGGCCCCGTGATTGCCGGCGCGGCGGCCGCGGCAGGCGGAACCTGCTACTTCGACTGGGCGGGCGGCCTGCTGTGGATAGCGCTGCCGCCATCCGATGACGCCGGCAGTTCCGTGATCCGGCCGGCGGTCGCGGGTTGCGGCGGCCACGCGACGCTGATCCGAGCGCCGGCCGCCATCCGCGCGGCGGTCGCGGTTTTCGAGCCGCAGGATGCCGGCGTCGCCGCCTTGACGCGGCGGGTCAAGGACAGCTTCGATCCGAAAGGCATTTTTAATCCGGGCCGGATGTGGGCTGGAATCTAGGCCATGCAGACCCGCTTCTCGCTCGCCCAGCTCGCCGATCCCGCCACAGCGGAATCCAACAAGATCCTGCGCGCCTGCGTGCATTGCGGTTTCTGCACCGCGACCTGCCCGACCTATGTGCTGCTCGGCGACGAACTCGATTCCCCGCGCGGGCGCATCTACCTGATCAAGGACATGCTGGAGCAGGAGCGGCCGGCCACCGCCGATGTGGTCAAGCATGTCGACCGCTGCCTGTCCTGCCTTGCCTGCATGACCACCTGCCCGTCGGGAGTGCACTACATGCACCTCGTCGATCATGCCCGGGCCCATGTCGAGAAGACCTACCGGCGGCCGTGGCGCGACCGGCTCGTGCGATCATTGCTCGCGGCCGTACTACCTTATCCGTCGCGGCTGCGCGCGGCGCTGCGCGCCGCTCCGCTGGCGCGGCCCTTTGCCGGCCTGCTGTCGGCGATCGGATTCGAGCCGCTCGCTGCGATGCTGCGGCTCCCGCCCGGCTCGCTGTCGCCTCCGCTCCCGCAGCGCCGCATCCATCCAGCCGATGGTCCGCGCAAGGGGCGGGTTGCGCTGCTCCAGGGCTGCGCCAATCGTGTGCTCGGCGCCCACGTGAACGCGGCCACGATCCGGCTCCTGAACCGGCTCGGTATCGAGGTGGTCACGCCGGAAGGCGAGGCCTGTTGCGGGGCGCTGGTCCACCATATGGGGGGGGAGCATCAGGCGCTGGCGCAGGCGAGGACCAATATCGACGTCTGGACGCAGGAGGCAGACGGGGAGGGGCTCGACGCGATCGTGATCAATGTCTCCGGCTGCGGGACCAATGTGAAAGACTACGGTTTCATGCTGCGGACCGACCCGGCCTATGCTGGGAAGGCTGCGCGGGTCTCGGCGCTGACAAGGGACATCAGCGAATATCTTGCCACGTTGCCGTTTCCCGCCCCCACTCGAATGGCGGGGCTGACCGTGGCCTATCACGCGGCCTGCTCGCTGCAGCATGGTCAGAGAATCGTCCGTCAGCCGAAGGAGCTGCTGGCCCGGCACGGCTTCATCGTGATGGACATTCCCGAAGGTCATCTCTGCTGCGGATCGGCAGGAACCTACAATATCTTGCAGAGCGAGATTGCACAGACGCTGCGGGACCGTAAGATTGCAAACATCGCTCTACTGATTCCCGACGTGATCGCCGCAGGCAATATCGGAT
>JBFWWD010000352.1:0-4982 GCA_050246385.1 Geminicoccaceae bacterium | reverse complement strand
GACGGCGGCGTCGAACATGGACTTGGCCTCGGGTCGCGGCATGGCGAGGCGCAGCGCGAGCGCGGGCTCGTGGGCGGCGAGCAGCAGCAGGCCGCCCACGACCGCAACCGCGGTCATGAACAATGCGGGCGTCAGCCCGTGCCAAAGGGCGAGATGGTAGTCGGGCAGCGGCCCGCCCAGGAGCCCACGTGCCGCCAAATCGACGAGCGGCTCCGCCAGGACCGGCGCCACTCCGATCACCACGACCGGCACGACGAGGATGGCGACCGGCAGCCACATGCCGGCCGGCGGGTCGTGCGGATGCCTGGGATAGTCGTCGCGCGGCGGCCCGAGGAAGACTGCCGTGGCGAAGCGGAACGAGTAGGCGATCGAGAAGAGCGAGCCGATCGTGGCGAGCACGGGCACGAGCCACGGCGCGCCGAGATAGTCGGTGTCGGCGGCCGCCTCGAGCATCATCTCCTTGGACAGGAACCCGTTGAGCAGCGGCAGCCCGGCCATCGAGGCAGCCGCGATCATCGCCAGCGTGCCGGTGATCGGCATCAGCCGCAGCAGGCCGCCGAGCCGGCTGGCATCGCGCGTGCCGGTCTCGTGGTCGACGATGCCGGCCGACATGAACAGCGCGGCCTTGAAGGTGCAGTGGTTCAGGATGTGGAACACGGCCGCCACCGCCGCGGTCGGCGTGCCCATGCCGAACAGCATGGTGATCAGGCCGAGATGGCTCACCGTCGAGTAGGCGAGCAGCGCCTTCAGATCGTCCTTGTAGAGGGCGATCCAGGCCGCGATCACCATGGTGACCAGGCCGGTCGCGGTGACGATCAGGAACCAGGCATCCGTGC
Organism: Geminicoccaceae bacterium; assembly: GCA_050246385.1. Lineage (GTDB taxonomy): Bacteria > Pseudomonadota > Alphaproteobacteria > Geminicoccales > Geminicoccaceae > Benzoatithermus. The sequence goes on along the minus strand of JBFWWD010000352.1, from coordinate 4,146 downwards.
CCGAGAGCACCGGCCACAGCCGGCCGAGCAGGAAGATCCCGGCCTTCACCATGGTCGCCGAGTGCAGGTAGGCCGAAACGGGCGTCGGCGCCGCCATGGCGTGCGGCAGCCAGAAATGGGCCGGGAACTGCGCCGATTTGGTGAAGGCGCCGACCAGGACCAGCAGCAGGATCGGGATGTAGAGCGGCGAGGCGCGCACGATGTCGCCGCGCGCCAGGATCTCGTGCAGCTCGTAGCTGCCCGCCGCCTGGCCGAGCAGCAGCATGCCCGCGATCAGCGACAGCCCGCCCGCCCCGGTCACGATCAGCGCCATCCGCGCCCCCTGACGCCCCTCGGCGAGGTGCCGCCAATAGCCGATCAGCAGGAACGAGCTGAGGCTGGTCAGCTCCCAGAAGACCAGCAGGACCAGGATGTTGTCCGACAGCGCGATGCCGAGCATGGCGCCCTGGAACAGCAGCAGATAGGTGTAGAACCGGCCCATCGGGTCGTCGCGCCCGAGATACCAGCGCGCATAGGTGATGATCAGCAGGCCGATGATCAGGATCAGGGAGGCGAAGAACAGCCCGTAGCCGTCGACGAACAGGTCGAGGTCGAGCCCGAGCTGCGGCACCCACGGGATCGAGGCCAGCACCGCCTCGCCGCTCACGACCGTGGGAACCGTCACCAGGAGCAAAGCGAGGGAGGCCGCGGTCACGCAGCCCGTCACCACGGCGCAGACATTCCGCCCGGCCCGGATCATCAGGGGCGGCAGCACGGCCCCCAGGAAGGGCAGCAGCACGATCAGCGCGAGGTTCATCCGGCTCCCGCAGCGGTCATTCTATCGTGGCGTCAGGCGCGCCGCCCTTCTCCTGGCCATCGAGATACAGGTCCAGGACGGCAGGTCAAACTGTCTCCGGGGCGTAATCGTCAGCCGATCGGCACCGCCTCCGCCTGGATGACGCGGTAGGGCGAGCGGGTGGTGAGAATCGCCCGCAGCTGGAAACCCGCTTCGGCAAGAAGACCCTGGAACTCGCTCGCGGTACGCTCGCGGCCGCTCAGGACGGCCATCATGTGCATGTCGGTCAGGAAATCGACCGGGTCGGCCGCGGCGCCCTCCTCGCCGAGTTCCGGCAGGACCCGCTCGACGACCACGAGGCGCGCATCCGCCGCCATGGCCGCACGGCACCCGCGCAGGATCGCGCCGGCGCGCGCGTCGTCCCAGTCGTGCAGGATCTGGCAAAGGACGTAGACGTCGCCGCCGGCCGGCACCCGCTCGAAGAAATCCCCGGCCTCGACCCGGCACCTCGACCCGACGCCGGCCGCCTCCAGCAAGGCGGACGCACCCGCGACCACGTGACCGCGGTCGTAGAGCAGGCCCGAGAGGCCGGGATTGGCCACCAGCAGGGCGGTGAGCAGGCCGCCATTGCCGCCGCCCACGTCGACCGCGAGCCGGGCGCCGGCGAGGTCGAGCACCTCGGCCACCGCGGCGTGACGGTCGTCGGGGCTGTGACGCATGAAGGCATCGAACACCGCCGCCTCGTCGGCATGGTCGCGCAGATAGTCGAAGATCGGCTGGCCGAGGACCGCCTCGAAGGGGCAGCCTCCCGTGCGGAGCGCATGGCCGAAGGCACCCCAGGCGGCCCAGGTGCCGGGCGAGGCCCAGTAGCGGGCGGCATGGTGCAGGGTCGGCGCGGCGTCGCGGCGCAGCCAGCCCGAGCGCGCGGTCTGCGACAGACGCCCGTCCGCGTCCAGCGCGAAGACGCCGAAGGCGGCCAGCGCCCGGCACAGGCGCAGCACGGCACCCGGGTCCGCGCCCGCCTCCGCCGCCAGCTCCCGCACCGGCCGCGGCCCCGTGGCGACCTTGTCGGCGAGGCCCAGCCCGGCCGCCTGTGCCACCATGACCGTCAGCTGAAAGCCGCGCAGCATCGTGCGCATCGCCGCGAGATCCGGATCCGGCCCGTCAGACATGCGCCGCCTCCGTGGTGACCAGTGGCTCGACTAGTAGCCCAGCGCCAGCCCGTCCTTGCGCGGGTCCGAGCCGCCGATCAGCACGCCCCGCTCGCGATCGATCACGATCGCCTGCCCTCCGCCCAAAGGCGTGCTCCGGTCCAGCAGGCGATGGCCCCGCTCGATCAGGCCCATCCGGGCCGTGCGGTCGATTCCGGCCTCGACCTCGATGTCGGCCGGATAGGGCATCAGCCGTGGCGCATCGAGGGCGGCCTGCGGGTCCATGCCGTCGTCGATCAGGCGGGTGAGCAGGTGAGCCTGGCCCACCGGCTGGTAGTGCCCGCCCATCACGCCGAAGCTGCACCAGGCCTCGCCGCCCCGGAACGCCATGCCGGGGATGATGGTGTGCAGGGGGCGCTTGCCCGGCGCCACCGTGTTCGGATGCTCGGGATCGAGCCGGAAGGCGCGGCCGCGGCTGTGGAACAGCACGCCCGTATCGGGGCAGACCAGGCCCGAGCCGAAGCCGTCGAAGATCGAGTTGATGAACGAGACCGCGTTGAGATCGCGATCGACCACGGTGAGATAGACCGTGTCCGGATGCGGCTCGAGCAGATGCGGCGGCAGCTCGGTCATCGCCCGGTCGGGGTCGATGTGGTCCGCCAGCGCCCGGGCGTAGCCCTTGTCGAGCAGATGGACCACCGGCATGTCGGCGTGCGCCGTGTCGCACAAGGCGAGGTCACGGTCGCGGAATGCGATGCGGGCGGCCTCCATGAGCAGATGCAGCCGTGGCGCCGTGTCCCGCCCCAGCGCGGCGAGGTCGAAGCGCTCGAGGATGTTGAGCAGCTGCAGCACCACGATCCCCTGCCCGTTGGGCGGGCACTCGTAGACCGTGGTGCCGCGGTAGCCCGTGTCGATCGGCTCGACGAACTCGGCCGTGGCCGAGGCGAAATCGGCCTCGGTGTGCACCCCACCGAAGCCGCGCAGCGTCGCCACCATGCGGCCCGCCAGCTCGCCTTCGTAGAAGGCGCGTGCCCCCCCGGTAGCAATGCGCCGCAGCGTGGCGGCGAGCGCTGGGAAGCGCAGGACGTCTCCGGCCAACGGCACCCGCCCGCCGGGCAGATAGTGGTCGCGCCCAGCCGGGGAAGCCTTCAGTGAGGCATGGTCGCGCGCCCAGTCGAACGCCACCCGCGGCGCGATCGGGAACCCGTCCTCGGCATACCGGATCGCCGGCCGCAGCAGCTCGTCCAGGCCGCGCGTGCCGTGCGACTTCAAGAGCAGCTCCCAGCCCGCGACCGCGGCCGGCACCGTGACGGCGTGGGGACTGTGCGCTGGGATGTCGCCGATGCCCGCCCCGAGCAGATGCTCCGCCGTCAGGCCCCCCGGCGCCCGGCCGGACCCGTTCAAGGCGAAGATCCCGCCGGATGCGGGGGCGTAGAGCACGAAGCAGTCGCCGCCGATGCCGGTCATCGCCGGCTCGACCACGCACTGCACCGCGACCGCCGCGACCGCGGCATCCATCGCGTTGCCGCCCGCGCGCAGCACGTCGAGCGCGGCCAAGGTCGAGAGCGGATGCGAGGTGGCCGCCATCCCTTGCTGGCCATAGGCCGTGGAGCGGCCCGGAAGCTCGAAATCGCGCATGAGGCCTCCCCACTGGATGCGAGCGGGCACACCCTAGCGCCGCCGAGCGTGCTGTCACCAGCCGAGCCGAGATCTCACGCCCGGTGGTAGGGGTGGCCGGCCAGAATGCTGGTGGCGCGATAGAGCTGCTCGGCGAGCATGACGCGCACCAGGCGATGCGGCCAGGTCTGGCGGCCGAAGGCGAGTTGCAGCCCGGCGGCGGACCGCACCCGCTCGTCCAGCCCGTCGGCCCCGCCGATCAGGAACGCCGCCGTGCGCCGCCCCTGATCGCGCCAAGCCTCCAGCCGGTGCGCGAGCTCAAGGCTGGTGAGATCCCGCCCCCGCTCGTCCAGGGCGGCGACGAGCGCACCCGCCGGCACCGCACCGAGCAGGAGATCCGCCTCGGCCGACCTGCGGCGCTCCGGCGGGACCGAGTCCTTGGCCTGCACCTCGACCAGCCGGATCGGCCAGGCGCAGCGGCGCACATAATCGGCGAACAGCGTATCGGTGGGCGCATCCCGGCCGCGGCCGACCGCGACCACGAGCAGCTCCAAGCGGCGTCAGCCCGGCGCGGCGGCCGCGGCGCGCCGGGGCGGTGCGACC